>CADBNR010000066.1 GCA_902796035.1 uncultured Bacteroidales bacterium
CGGCGGTACGGAATTCATCATAGCCTCCTCGATTTCGGCAGCTTCGATGCCCAAGGCCATTTACGGACTTAACTCCGACTGGAGCTGTATGCACGCCCGCGAGCAATTCGCTGACAAGTTCGGCTTCATGGCAGGATCTTCGCATGACGGCCGTACATATCTGTGGTGCACCGAGGTTCAGGGCTTCAAGAAGGCCAACGACGACTTCCAGACATTCACCGACGGTTATGCAGCCATCAAGTTCACGAACTGCAAGGCTAAAGACGACGGCACGATGCCGCGCAACACGTATACGCATAACGGATTCGTCTACAACTGGGCCGGTATAGGTCAGGATGAAGCCGGACTGCCCAACTCGGGCAATAACTACCCCGACACCGATTTTCCGATTATCCGTCTGGCCGACGTATACCTGATGGCGGCCGAGTGCTCGCTGCGCGGTGCCGGCAATCAGAACGAAGGTCTGGTTTATGCCAACTATGTACGTCAGCGTGCCGGTGTGAACGCATGGACCACAGGCGAATTCACGCTTGAGAATATGATTGACGAGCGTGCCCGCGAGCTTTACTGGGAGAATGTGCGCCGCACGGACCTGATACGCTTCGGCCTGTTCACCGGCGATGCCTATACATGGTCGTGGAAGGCCAACGTGCGTAACGGTGGTTCGATTCCGGAGTATATGAAGCTGTTCCCGCTTCCCTCCGACATCGTGGCCACTTACGGCGACGCCATGAAGCAGAATCCCGGATACTAATTACCAAATCCTGAAAATCGAAGCAAATGAAAAAGACAATATTTTTTATGGCTTTGGCTCTGGTGGCCGGAATGTCGCTCACAGGGTGTAAGGACGACACAGAGCCTCGTCTGCAGAAACCCACGGAGTTCTCGCTCAACACTCCTCCGATGGCCAACCAGACATACGTGCTGACCGACAAGGACGGCATAGACCTGTCCGTATCGCAGCCTAACTATGGCCTGGGCGTGACCCCGCAGTATCAGACACAGATTTCCTATACGGAGGATTTCGCCAAGTACGAGAACATACAGAGCACCACGCAGCAGGCTCAGATCCAGCTGTCGGGTACGGAGGTGGCTCAGGCCATGTGCCGTCTGATGGGTTATGTCAGCCCCGAGACCGAGGACAAGTATGTGCCCGGTGTGCGCAAGGTGTATTTCCGCGTGCGTTCTTTCTTTCAGTATTGTGACTACAGCTCCATCACCACCAAGAATGTGGTGGCTCTGTCCGTAGTGCCGTTCCCCTCGGTCCGTATGCCCGGACGTCTGTACGTCATCGGTGACGTGAACGGATGGGACATCAACAACGGAGAATTCTTCGTGCAGGAGAAGGCGGACGAGATCGGTTCCGGCAAATATTACGGCGACATCGAGATGACAGCCGCCCAGGCTGCCTCCGGCTTCCGTTTCTATGCCGAGCTTGGCAAATGGGGCGACAATGGAGCCCTTCCTTCGGTGGGATCCAATCCCAATGACGGCGACAATGCCACGGTAGTGCTGGAAGACGGTAAATATTCCGGACCCTGCGTCAAGGGTAAGGGTAACTGGAACATCACCAACTGGCCCGGCGGCAAAATGCACATCGAGGTCGACATGAGCAATGTGAATTCCATGACGGTGACATTCAGCGAGCCTAAGAAGTAACATAAGACAAATTTCAACTTCCGCGGGGTTTCTACGGAAAGCCCGCGGAACAACAAAGCACAGACAAATGAAAAAATCACTTATATTTGGCGCGGCTCTTCTGGCGTTGGGATTTGTTTCCTGCAGCGAGGACAATACGATGGGTATTCCGCAGGTGAATCCCCAGGGTCCCGTGCTGGACGGTACCGGCATCGAAGTAAAGGCCGAGGCTGCCCTGGAAGGCAACTCCGTGGACCTGAACCAATACGAAAGCACGGGCCTGGTGCCCGTGGCTGTCCTGACGTCTCAGAATGAGGCGTACGACAACACGGCCTATCTGGTTATGGAACTCTCGTCCAAGGAGGACTTCTCTAACATGACCGAACTCAAGGTGACGGACGGAAACGTGTCCGTAACCGAATGGAACACATATTTCCGCAAGGTGCTCGGCGCAAGCCCCAAACCCAAGACCATGTATGCGCGCATCGCTGCATACGCCAGCGTGGACGGTCAGAAGATCCGTATCGGATCGGTCGACAACTATTATCTGGCCAAGACGCTTACGGTCACTCCGCTTCCCGCCGAGTTCGAGATAGAGGAGAACTATTACATCACGGGCACGGTCAACAACTGGGCTCTGGATACTGCGAACCCGATGGTTCACACCGATGTGGACATCTTCGTGGATCCCGTGTTCACATACACGGTATATCTTAACGATGCGCAGGCTGCCGCTGGCTGGAGCTGAAAGGCCGTTCCTCAGACCGCACTGGAGGAAGGCGGCGACGGCTCGAACGGTGTAATCGGTGCTGCCGGCGGGGATACTTCCGAACTGAACGGCAAGCTTGTGGCCGGCGCCGAAAGCGGAGCTATCACTCTTACCGAGGCCGGTGCTTACCTGATCTCCATCAATCTGAAGACCATGACCTACTCCATCTTCAAGGTGGTTAGCACTCCGGGTGCGTCCAACGGATGGTCGCAGAGTGCATCGTCGCTGTTGGTATGCTATGACAAGGAGAAGAAACTGTACAGAGGTTTCGCGCATCTGTCGGGTGAGTTCAAGATTTCGGAAGCCTTCAACTGGGATGCCACTAACTATGGCGACGGCGGCGATGGCAAACTCAGCACCGATGGTGGCGCCGGCAACCTCAAGGTCGCTGCCGACGGATTGTATTGGGTTACGGCCGACCTGCTGAACCTGACATATACCGTCACGCCCATTTCGTCGCTCGGAGCCATCGGCGATATGAACGGTTGGGGCTCGCAGACCGCCATGACTCCCTCGCTCGATTACCTGTCCTGGACCGGCGACGTATCGTTCACCACAGGCATCAGCTGGAAGTTCCGCATGAACGACAACTGGGACATCAACCTTGGTGGCGCGCAGTACGATCTGTCTGTCGGTGGAGACAATCTGTCTGCTCCCGGCAACGGCGACTATGAGGTGACGCTTTACCTCGGTCTGCCTTACCGCTACTTCACGCAGCTTAAGTAAGACATAACACCGATACGAATAAGACACGACACCGATACGAAAAGGAAGGTCCGGGACTCCGAGTCTCGGACCTTTTTTGCAGTTTTTGCGTTTTTAAAGAAAATTCGTTATCTTTGAAAGTTGAATTAAGGAACAGACCCTAAATAGACATCGTCATGATTAAGTATCCGGTAGGCCAGTCGAGTTTTCGCGAAATCAGAAAAGGAGGATTCCTGTACGTTGACAAGACTATGTATATTCATGAGCTCGCGTCGACGGGCAATATTTCTTTTTGAGCCGTCCGCGTAGGTTCGGCAAGAGTATGCTCATCTCCACCATGGATTCATATTTCCGTGGGGAACGTGAACTGTTCGACGGCCTGGCCATAGACCGTCTGGAGCCGGGAGAGTGGACCCGGCATCCGGTGTTGCGCCTGGACTTTATGCGGGGAGGATACAGGGCTCCGGGAGAACTGCAGGGGGTGCTGTCGGATGTGTTGTCGGAGTGGGAGGAACAATATGGCGAGTTGTCGTCGGAGGAGGCTCCGGCACGCCGCTTCACCAATGTAATCCGGGAGGCGTACAAACGGACCGGCCAACAGGTGGTGATACTTATTGATGAATACGACAAGCCGATAATAGACGTGGCGGACAATAAGGAACTTGAAGCCGAGCACCGCAGAATCCTGCATGATTTCTACGGAGTGATGAAGGCCAGCGAGGACTGCCTAAAGTTCGTGTTCCTGACCGGTGTGGGCAAACTGGGACAGATCAACGTGTTCAGCGGACTCAACAACCTGACCGATATTTCGCTGGATCCGAGGTATTCCGCTATATGCGGAATCACGACCGGGGAATTGCACGACAACTTTCAGGAAGGAATAGAGGACCTGGGAAAGGGAATGGGCATGTCTGCCGATGAAGCGCTGTCTAAACTTAAAAAAAGATATGACGGCTACCATTTCTCGAAGGACATGGTAGACATATATAATCCGTTCAGCGTCGTCAAGGCGATCTATTCACGTGACATACGCGATTTCTGGTTCCAGTCAGGCACCCCCACCCGTCTGATCAATCAGTTCCTCAGTAATGACTGGGGTACCCCCGACCTCGAAGGAACGGTGGTGTCTACATCCGACCTTGACAGCGGCGACGTGCTGGGCAGCAATCTGGCGTTGGCGTGCTACTACACCGGCTATCTGACCATCAAAGGATATGATGTGGAGTATGGGGAATACACATTGGGATATCCCAATCAGGAAGTGCGTAACGGGTTCTTTAAGAATTTGATGCAGGCGATTCAAGGTGGAAACTCAATGGAGTCTCAGAATTTTGTGCGTTCGCTCAGACGGTTTGTCCGGAAGGATGACATCGACAGCTGGGTGATAGGTTAATCAGCCAGTCGGGACAGTTTGTCGAGGGTGGTGCGGGGAAAGGCGTCGATGAACGAGCCGGGGGTGGCGTTCAGCACCTGTACGCCACGACTCTGCGCGTAGGCCTGCACGGCGAAATAGGAACGGAAGGCCACGGCAAACGATTCGTAGAGCTGATAGATATGGATGTCCTTGTACAGCTCTTCGATGCGCTGCAGTTCTTCGTCGTCGTCTTCGTAGTAGTGGGGCTGCACGGTCACCACGCGGTTGCGGTCGGTGACCCACAGCGTCTGGCTCCAGTTGTGGTCGGCGCCGGTGAGGACAATGCGCCTGAATCCCTCGCGTATCATGCACATTATGGCCGGTATCAGCACGTTGCGCGGGCGCGGCATGGCCAGCCCCAGGCGGAACAGCCAATGGGTCACGCTCGTCCAGCCTTCGGCCGGGGTGAGGTTGAAATATTTTACCGTGATGTTCTTGGGCAGCGTTTTCAGTCCCGGATATTTGCGGAATCTGGCAGGCACGAACATGGTCAGCGGCCAGTCAATTCGGTTCACGATGTCCCACAGTTTGGGCACATTGTCCGAGGCCGCCGGGTTGAAGAACACACCGTCGGCCAGCAGGTAGTATTCGGGCTTCAGCACTAAGAAATCGGGCGTCATGGCCGACCAGTTGACAGCTAACTTCGGCGTTGAGTCCAGCACATCGCAGTGTATGGTCAGGGCTTCCTTCAGACTGGGGCCGTTGCCCATGATTATGACCATATCGCGGGGCTTGGACGCGGCAGGCGACGGTCGTCCCGACATCAGGGGCACTTTAAGGAGTGAGGCCGCTGTTTTCACGGCCTCGCTCATGAATTTCTGTATCTTTTCGATGGTTTTCATCAGGCGATACGCTTCGTCAGTCAGAGGATACGCTTCATCAGATGGAGAGTCGGCGCAGCGTGGAGAGCAGATCCTGATTGATCGGCTTGTCGTTCTTGATGGCCTTGGTGAAGGGTATGTATACGATTTCGTCGTTCTTGATACCGATCATCACGTTGCGCTGGTCGTCAAGGAGTGCGTCGACGGCAGCGGCTCCCATGCGGGATGCCAAGATGCGGTCGTTGGCCGTAGGCGAGCCGCCGCGCTGCAGGTGGCCTAAGATGGTGACGCGCACGTCATAACCGGGATATTCCTCCTTCACGCGCTGAGCCAGGCCCATTGCGCCACCGGTGATGGGGCTTTCGGCCACAAGGACTATCGACGAGTTCTTCGACTTGCGGAAACCGTTCTTGATAAGTTCCGACAGCTGGTCGACCTGCGTGGAGATCTCGGGAATGATGGCGGCCTCGGCGCCGCTGGCGATGGCGCCGTTCAGGGCGAGGAAGCCGGCGTCGCGGCCCATGACCTCGATGAAGAACAGGCGCTCGTGGCTGGTGGCAGTGTCGCGTATCTTGTCCACGCAGTCCATGATGGTGTTCAGGGCCGTGTCATAGCCGATGGTGGTGTCTGTGCCGTACAGGTCGTTGTCGATGGTGCCGGGCAGACCCACGATGGGGAACTGGAATTCATTGCCGAAGATGCGTGCGCCGGTCAGCGAGCCGTCGCCGCCGATGACGCACAGCGAGTCGATGCCGCGGCGCTTCAGCACGTCGTAGGCGCACTGGCGACCCTCCGGCGTCTGGAATTCCTTGCAGCGCGCCGTCTTCAGAATGGTGCCGCCGCGCTGTATGATGTTCGACACGTTTTGGGTGGAGAACTCCTCGATCTCGTCGTAGATGAGGCCGCGATAGCCGCGGTAGATGCCGTAGACTTTAAATCCGGCGTAGATGGCTGCACGCGTCACCGCGCGGATGGCCGCATTCATGCCGGGGGCATCGCCGCCCGACGTCAGAATGCCTACTGAATTGATATTATTCATAATTTTTCAGGCATTTTACATTCTAAGTACAAAAATAACAAAAAAACGGCATAGTTGGGCAATAATGCCACAAAAAAGCATTATATTTGCAAATTAAGAGCGCGCAGGCGCATTTTTGTCAACCCAAAACGGATATCAAAGTTTAGGAAAAGGAATGGACAGGATAGTGACGACAGGCACCTTCGACGGATTGCATCGCGGGCACCGTCTGTTGTTGGATAGTCTCCGCCAGGAGGGGGAGCGACGTGGATGGCAGCCGGTTGTGGTGACGTTTGACCGTCATCCGCTGGCTATGATCAATCCTGCGCGCGCGCCTCACATCCTGATGCTTCCGGGTGAGCGTGACGCGCGTCTGCGCGACCTGGGTTTTGATGTGGCCGAGGTGCATTTCGACGAGCGGATGCGCCGCCTCACGGCCGAGGCGTGGATGCGCCGGCTGCGCGACGAATATGACGCCAAAGGGGTGATGTTGGGTTATGACAACACGTTCGGCAGCGATGGCGCGGACCTGGGCATCCGCGACTATGAGGAGCTGGGACGCGGCATGGGCGTGGAGGTGCTGAGCTGCGGGGTGGAGCCGGGCGTCAGCTCGAGCGACATACGCCGTGCGCTTGCGGCCGGTGACATAGCCGGCGCCAACGCCATGTTAGGCTACGACTGGACGCTGCGCGGCAACGTGGTGCATGGCCGCGAGATGGGGCGCGACATAGGTTTCCGTACGGCAAACCTCAGCGTCGACTCGCGACTGCAGCTGCCCGGCAGGGGAGTTTACGCCACAATGGTGACGATGCCCGACGGCACGGAGCTGCCGGCCGTCACCAACATAGGGATGCGCCCCACATTCGGCGAACAGGGTCCCGTGTCGGTCGAAACGCACATTCCCGGTTTCGCGGGAGACCTGTACGGGGCCATGCTCGCAATCCGCCCCGTAACCAAAATACGCGACGAGGAGCGTTTCAAGACCATCGGCGACCTGCGCCTCGGCATCGAGCGCGACGTGGCCCGCAGCCTCGAGATATTGAACTCATGCACCGCCTGAGTTGTAAAGACAGAACCATAAAAAGACACGAAATAATGGAAGTTATAAATTTTGACGAGCATCCGAGTCTGGTGAGCCGCTACATGGAGGAGCTGCGCGATGTCACCGTCCAGAACGACCCGATGCGTTTCCGCATGAATCTGGAGCGCATAGGCCAGATTATGGCGTACGAGATCTCCAAGCGTCTGGACTATAAGACCGTCACGGTGACCACGCCGTTAGGCGAGGCCGAGTGTCACGAACCGGCCGATCAGGTTGTGCTGGCTACCATACTGCGCGCCGGACTGCCGTTCCATCACGGATTCCTGTCATACTTCGACCATGCCGAGAACGCCTTCGTCAGCGCCTACCGCCGCTATCGCGAGAAGGGCGACTCGTTCGACATCGTGGTGGAATACCTTGCATCGCCATCGATCGAAGGCAAGACGCTGATCATCGTGGACCCGATGCTGGCCACCGGCTCGTCGATGGAATTAGCCTACAAGGCACTGTTGCAGAAAGGCACACCCGCCAAGATACACATAGCGTCCGTCATAGCCTCGGAGCACAGCGTGGAATATGTGCGCACGCATTTCCCGCAGGAGAAGTCGACGCTGTGGTGCGGAGCCATCGACAAGGAAATAAACGCCCATTCATACATAGTGCCCGGTCTGGGCGATGCCGGCGACCTGGCCTACGGACAGAAGGACTGACCGGGCTTAACTGTTGTAAAAGCCCGCGGCTTTTTACTTAAACTGATTCATCATGCTCATAACGACGCTCGAGGCAATGAACTTCAAGAACATCGGGGAGGCCCGTCTGGACTTCTCCGAGGGGGTGAACTGCTTCGTGGGGCGCAACGGCATGGGCAAGAGCAACCTGCTTGAGGCGATACATTTCCTGAGCATGGCGCGTCCCATGCAGTCCATGCCCGAGAGCGGACTGATCCGCCACGGCGAGGACATGCTTTTGGTCAAGGGCCATTATCTGACCGACGCGGGCGGCGACGAGGATGTGTCCATCGGCATCAAGCGCGGCAAGGGGAAGACCCTGCTGCGCAACGGCAAGGAATACGGCAAGTTGTCGGAGCATATCGGACGCTTCCCGATTGTGGCCGTGACGCCGGCGGATTCGATGCTGGTGACGGGCAGCGGCGAGATGCGCCGCAAGCTGCTGGACATGGTCATCTCGCAGACCGACCGCCGCTACTTAGCTGAGCTGATACGCTACAACCGCGGGCTGGAGAGCCGCAACCGTATGCTGCGCGCCGGCGTGCGCGACAAGCTGCTGTACGAAAGCGTGGAGGCCGGCATGTGTTCGGCCGCAGCCACGGTGTACGAGGCGCGCAAGGCATGGACCGAGTCGATCAAGCCGATATTCCGCCGCTACTACGAGGAAGTGGCCGGCGAGAATGAAAAGGTGTCGCTCACCTATACGTCGGTGCTCGACGGCAAGCCGCTGCAGGCCATACTGGACGAGGGACGCGCCAAGGACGGCGTGTTGGGCTTCACGCATCAGGGCGTGCACCGCGACGACCTGTGCATGGAGCTGCGCGGACACTCCATGCGCCGCGTAGGCAGTCAGGGCCAGCTCAAAAGCTATGTGATAGCCCTGCGGCTGGCCATCTACGAGCACCTGTGCGACGTGACGGGCGTGAAACCGATACTGCTTCTGGACGACATATTCGACAAGCTGGATTCCGAGCGCGTGGGCCGCATCATGCGCACGGTGAGCAGCGGAAACTTCGGCCAGATCTTCATCACCGACACCAACCGCGAGCATCTTGACGAGACGGTGTCGACCCTGGTGGGACCAAGCCGGATGTATGAGGTGGAGGAGGGCCGCTTCACGGTGTTATGAAGCGAGTGGAGGCCGAGGCACTCGGCGACGTGCTGAGGCGCGCCATCGAGGAGCAGAACATGACGCAGAAGCTGCTGGAGACACGCGCCTGCGCCATCTTCCCCGAAACGCTTGGCCGCGACCTGGCGTCGCTGTGCGGACAGCCCACGGTCAACGCCGGCGTCATGACGGTGCCCGTGGCCAACGCCTCGCTGAGACAGGACCTGGCCATGTGCCGCTCCCGCCTCATGGAGGCCATAAACAGAAAATTAGGTCAGGACGTGATCAGCGGCATACGCTTCACATCCTGACACAGTGGTAAGACCCCGCGGGTCTTACTATAACCCGATATAAAGAGAAAGAAAGTAATGATAGACATAGACACGTTGCCGCCGTTGTCGGCGTTTCCGCACCGCATACCGGTGGAGATACGGTTCAACGACATAGACATCTTGGGACATGTGAACAATACGGTGTATTTTTCGTTCTACGACACGGGCAAGGCGTGGTATTTCAAGGATATAGTCGACTGGGAGATAGACTGGCGCCAGGTGGAGACGGTCATAGCCAACGTGGAGTGCACATACATGGAGCCGCTGATGTTCGGCGAGGACCTGGTGGTGGGCACACGCTGCGAGGCGATACACGACCGCAGCTTCCACATCCTTCAGGTCATAGCCGACGCGCGCACGGGCCGCATCAAGTCGGCGTGCCGTACGGTGATGGTGAGCTTCGACCCGGCCACGCAGAAGTCGGCGCCGATGCCCGACAGATGGCGCCGCGCCCTGGAACGCTCCATCGCCCTGAATCCGATTAACCCCGATGAATCCCGATAAATCCCGATAAATCCCGATTAATCCCGATAAAATTGAATTAACCCTGATGAATAGCATAAACGACATAATGCGCTCCATTCTGGAGCGGGAATCGCAGGCCATACTGAACATCCCCGTCACGGACGATTATGGCCGGGCGGTGGACCTTATAGTGGAGCATGTGAACCGCCGAGGCGGCAAGCTGATAAGCTCCGGCATGGGCAAAGCCGGCCAGATAGCGATGAACATCGCCACCACTTTCTGCAGCACCGGCACTCCGGCCGTGTTCCTGCATCCCAGCGAGGCGCAGCACGGCGACCTCGGCATCATACAGCGCAACGACCTGCTGCTGTTGCTGTCCAACTCCGGCAAGACCCGCGAGATAGTGGAACTCGTGCAGCTGGCGCGGGTGCTGAACCCCGAAATTCCGATAATTGTTATAACTGGAAACCCCGAGTCGCAGCTCGGCACGCACGGCGACGTCACGCTGAGCACGGGCAACAGCCCCGAAGTATGCCCGTTAGGCCTGACACCCACCACTTCCACCACCATGATGACCGTGATGGGCGACGTGCTTGTGGTGGCTACAATGCAAAAGATAGGATTCACCAAGGAGGAATACGCCAAGCGTCATCACGGCGGTTATCTCGGCCACAAGTCCTCGGGTCAGTCCGGTAACCCTGAAATATGTTGAGAAAATGAGTCTTATGAAATACGCACCCCATTTCAAGGGGATGAAGATGGATTCGGACGACGCCCGTATCCTGGAGACTGTGGTGAATCAGCGCAAGGAGGCTCTTGAACTGTTCGAGGCCGAGGAATACAACAAGGTTCTCGAGAAGACAGTAGAGTCGCTAAAGGCCATGCGTGAATTTTCCGACTACGGCAGTATGGAATTCCGCGAGGCCGTGGTGGTGTTGCTGTTCGACCTGTCGGAGATACACTATGCCCTGAAGGACTACAAGCAGTCGAAGAAGGAACTGGAGCAGATCTTCAAGTTCCTGGAGCCGCTGCTTAAGCTCGACGCCGACCGCTTCGGCAAGTATCACGTCATGGCCATGGAGCTGTCCACACGCATACTGCGCAGCCGCAAGAAGATGCTTGACATGCTGGCCAAGCAGCAGATCCACACCGGTCTGCTCTACGACAAGGTGCACAACGGCGTGGCCACGGCCACCGACAAGCTTGTGGAGTCGCTGTGCAAGGATGCCGAGATGATGGCCTCTACGGGAGACTACAAGGGTGCCGTGAAGTTCTATATGGAAGCCATCAAGCTGTCGAAGAAGCGTGCCGGCCGTGTCACGCGCCGCGAGGTGGCCATGACCATCGAGGTGGCGCGTCTGTTGATGCGCAGCCGTGCGCAGACAGAGCGTGCCCGCCGTCTGCTCAACGCCGTGCTGCCGCATGCCGTGGCCCTTGAGATTGTGGAACTGGAGCAGGAGATACTCGGCCTTCTTGACAATATCGAGATCAACGTGATCCACGACTCTGCATGGCGTCAGTTCATGGTCAAAATGCAGGCGGCCACCCGATTCCTGAAGAAGAATAGGGAGACCGCAGAGGAAGAGGGAGAATAGTGGGAGAAGTGGGAGAAGTGGGAAGATTTCCCAATTATCCCAACCTTCCCAACCTTCCCAATACCCCCAATAATCAAATTAATAAAATTTAATTATGACTGATACAGTATCACCGGGCAAATATGTAGAGTACTCATACACGCTTACCGACTCGTCGACGGGCCGCAAGCTGTTCGAGGCTACGAAAAACCGGCCGGACCAGATGGTATATGGCGTTAGCCAGGAGGTAGTCCCGGGCCTCGTTGGCGCCATGGAGGGTCTGAAGGCCGGCGACAGGTTCGAGGTGACGCTGCCCCCTGCAGCGGCATTCGGCGAACGTAACGAAGAGGATGTGGTGGAACTTGACCGCGCCATATTCGAGCGTGACGGCAAGCTTGCCGAAGAAGTGAAGGTAGGCGCCGCACTCCCTATGATGACGGCCGAGGGATATCGTGTGATAGGCACCGTCGTGTCGATAGGACCTAAGGTGGTGATGGACTTCAATCATCCGTTCGCCGGGCTGACTGTCACGTTTGCCGGCGAGATAGAGACAGTGCGCGATGCCACCGAGGAAGAGATACACCCGGCCTCCGGTTGCGGGGGTTGCTGTCACGGCGGTGGCTGTGGCGGCGACGAAGGCTGCGGCAAGGAAGACGGGGGCTGTTGCGGCGGCAACGGCGGATGTGGAGGTTGCTGATTACTGCCTGAACGAGGCGTAACGCAAGGCGCCGGAGTGGATGTGGAGATTGGCCATCTTGATGGCTGCCACAGCCGCTTCGGCGCCCTTGTTGCCTAAGCGGCCGCCTGCGCGGTCCAGAGCCTGCTGCATGTCGTTGACGGTCAGCACGCCGAATATCACCGGAGCCTCTCCGCGCGCGTTAAGCTCGGCGACGCCCTGGCTCACTACCTGACATACGTAGTCGAAATGCGGCGTGTCACCGCGCACCACGCAGCCCAGGATGATGATGGCGCTCAGGTCCTGCATGTGACGCAGAGCCATGCCGGCGGCGTTCACCAGCTCGACGGTGCCCGGCACAGGCTGGGAGAAGATGTTGTCGGGGTTGACGCCTGCCTTATGCAGAGTGTCCGTCACGCCTTTCAGCAACGCGTCCGTGACCTCGGGGTTCCATTCGGCGGTGAAGACCGCGCACTTGAAATTGGCGGCGTCCAGAAGTTGCGGCACTTCCAGTTCGGTGCCGTTCGTATTCAGGATAGTTGACATATTATTCCGGATGTTTCAGTTCATACTGGTTTTGGGGAATCTGTACGTCGAAGTAGAATCCCCGGGCCGATTTGTCGCGTTTGCGCTTGTCGGAGGGGTCGGGACGCACGGACAGATAGTCGTAGCCCGGTTCGATGAAGTCGGCGTTGGTGGCCTCGTAGCCCAACAGCTGCACCATGTCGTATTCGTGCATGGGGTATATCACATACCAGGCGTTCTCTATGTCCTCGCCCGTTCCGGTGCTCTTGATGGCGCCTAACAGATGCTCCAGGCGGTATTCCCATATCTTGGCGCGCATGTCCTTGCGGCGTTCCTTCAGCACATGCACCAGGAACGACATCTGGCGCAGATCGAATGGATTGTCGGCCAGTGCCAGTTGCGCGTATTTGGTGATGGTGTCTATCTCGGCGCGGGTGTGCGTGGGCTTGCTGCGCAGGCTGTCCGTGCGGTCGGAGTAGGGCGACATGCGGTATGGGTCGTAGTCCTCCTGAAACATATATCCTAAGTAGAGGTGCCGGAACTCGTCGTTGGTCATCGTGGTGTCGTTCACCTCGTATTTGGACATGAGTTTCGGGAAGTAATATTTGCTCTCGGGGTCGAGGGTCGACGTACGTATCTCCTCGAGGTCCGGTTTCTCCACCACTATCTTACGTGATTTGGCGGCGTTCTGGGCGGTGACGCCGACAGCGCCTGCGGCCATTATGGAGAGTATGAGTATGTTTCTGAATATTTTCATGTATTTCAATATACTGCGATGGTCAGCACGGCGGCGACGCCGATCTGCATCATGGTTATGGCGACAGGGAATCCCTTTGCCAGCAGATATCTGAAGAAGTTCTGCGATCCGACTGCGAGAGGGCGTCCGTCGGGAGTGCGTGAATAGAGCAGGAGCCCGAAGAAGATTCCGGCTATCACGGCCAGAATCATGAACGAATACAGCATCGTGAGGTTTTGCGAAGCGGAGAAAGCGAGCAGGCCGATGGCCAGGCCGGTGACGGCGCCTACAATCATGTATCTCATGCCGCGTGTCTGCCGGCGCACAGGTTCGGGCTGCAGCATGATGATGACGGACACTACCAATGTCATGCAGAACCATCCGGTCAGGATGGTGCCGTTAATGGGTAGCAGAGGGTAGCCGTTGCGTGTGGCGACGCTGAGCAGCGCCAGGCCGACGTACGACAGCACCGGGCCCAGCATGATGCGCGTGGCCAGCGCCCAGACGGAAGCCGCGTAACACAGGCAGGCTGTTATGATCAGGAATATCGTCATTTTCGGGTTATCTGGGTTATTATAGCTAAGATAGCTAAGATAGCTAAGATAGCTAAGGCAGCTATACTGTTATAACGTAGTTTCGGCGGTTTTTAGTTCGCGGCGGCTGATTTTGTGCCGGCTCTCCCTGTTGTTTGATTTCAGGGTAAGCCACGCGGCCGTGGTACATGGTCTGCAGTCGCTTCTTGAACGCGGCCTTGATGTCCTCCACGTCCTTGAACGAGATGGGGGAGTCGCGGAACATTCCGTCGCGCACCTGGCCGTCTATTATCTTGTCCACCAGACCGTCGATGGCCTCGGTGGAATAATCCGTCAGGCTTCGCGAGGCCGCCTCCACAGAGTCCGCCATCATAAGTATGGCCGTCTCCTTGCTGCGCGGATTCGGACCGGGATACATGAATGGCTTCCTGTCTATCGGATGGTCGGGGTCGGGATTGTTGTTCACGGCGGTGTTATAGAAATATTTGGTCAGGCTCTTGCCGTGGTGTTCGGGTATGAACTGACGCACCATTTCGGGTAGTTTCTCCTTCTGGGCCAGTTCAAGGCCCTTGGTGACGTGCGAGATTATCTTCTGCGCGCTCACCTCGGGGTCGAGTCCGTCGTGCGGGTTGACGTTATGCTGGTTTTCGGTGAAGAACAGGGGGTTGTAGAGCTTGCCGATGTCGTGATACAGCGCACCGGTACGCACCAGCTGTGTGTTGGCCCCGATGGCCCGCGCCCCCTCGGCGGCGAGCATGGACACCTGCATGGAATGTTGGAAAGTGCCCGGAGCCTCCTGGGCAAGGCGCCGCAACAGCGGACTGTTGATGTCCGACAGCTCCACGAGCGTGACGGTGGAGGTGAAGCCGAACAGTTTCTCGATCACGAGCACCAGGATATACACGAAGCTGAGCACCACGGCGTTGATGGCGAATATTCCAATAAGTCTCCATTCGTAGCCGACGAGCGTGCCGTTGTCGAGCAGCAGCAGTGTGGTGTAGGCCAGCACGTAAGCCACGAACGAAAGGGCCGCTGTATTCAGCAGCTGTCCGCGGCGGCTCAGGGTGCGCATGGATAAGGCAGCCGTCAGGCCTGCCGCGAGTTCAAGGAAGATGAACTGCAAGGGCTCGATGGCCACGATGCTCGAGATCATCACCGTAACCAGCAGCGAGAAAATGGCCGTGCGCGAGTCGAAGAACACTAAGATCACCACCGGCACGGCGGCGAAGGGCACCAGATAGATGCCGTTGCGGAAATACTCGAACATCAGGATGGCGAACACCACGAACAACGTGATGAACGTCATGAGGAACAGCATCTTGCGCAACGACGAGAAGAACCTCTCGCGGTATTCGGCCAGGAAGATGTACAGGCCTGCGAAGCATATCAGTATGAACAGCGCCTGACCCACATAAAAGTATGTGTCGGTATTGTCCTCGCCATGGTTCTCGGCCACCTTCTGCAGATATGTGTTGAGGTTGGTGAATATCTGCGGGGTCACGATCTCGCCCCGGTCCACGATGCGCTGGCCCTTCTTGATCACACCAATCGACGCGTCGGCGGTAAGGTACTCCTGTTTGCGGAATTTCTGGTCGGCGGCGGTGTCGAGCACCACGTTGGGCACAAGGATTGCATTGAGCGATGAAGCGATCTCGTCGTTGTGCTGCTCAATGACCGGTGCGCCCGACACGCGGTAGGCCGAGTCGATGAACTCGAATGCCATGACCGGCGACATCATCTCGTTGCAGTCAATGGTTATCAGTGCGTCGGCGCCGTTGATCTTGCTGGCGATGCGGGCCTCGTGTCCGGGAGCCGCCTGTATGCGGTCGTACACCTTGGAATCGAGCACGCCGCGTGCGTATATCTCGTTCAGCAACTTGCCGAGCACAAGGCGCGACACGTCGGGCGTCTTGCCGGTGATGGCCTTGTTGAACATCTGTATGCGCCGGTCGGCCCGGTCGTCCTGGCGCTTGATGATGGGCAGGAAATTACGGTCGATGCTGTCGCGCATACGCTGGGCGGACTCCGCGTCGCGCTTCACCTCCATGTCGAAGTCCGCCATGAGCAGCGGGTACCGCCATGGCTGGTTCTCTTCGTATACATAGTCCTGCACGTCGTTGTGGGGCAGCAACAGCATTATCACGGCCGTGGCCCCGACAAGCATGAGCAGTTTCAGGAAAAAGTCTCTTTTCTTTCTGTTCATCACTGAACTTTTTAGTCTATTAAAACATAGTCAGCCGGCCCGGGTGGGGGTCAGCTGATGCGGGCTGCCTTCTGCACGCCCTTGATGTTCTTCAGGGCGTTGCAGATGGACTCGACGGTGTCGGTATTGTCCACCAGCACGGTCAGTTCGGCCTGGAACACCTCCTGCGGGGCCGAGATGTTGAGGCCGCGTATGTTGATACCGAGCTTCTGCGACACGGTGCTGGTGATCTCCTCCAGTATTCCGTGGCGGTCGATCCCCTCCACGGTTATCCTGGCAATGAACTTCTCGGCCGTGCCGCCCCATCGTGTGGCCACCAGGCGCGGGCCGTAGCTGGTCTTGAGTCGCATTGCCACGGGGCACGACTGCTTGTGCAGCACCACCTCCTCGTCGTCGTTGACGAATCCCAGCACGTCGTCGCCCGGGATGGGGGTGCAGCACACGTCGAGCAGATAGTTCGGCTTTTCGGCGTCGGGATGCAGGATGTACACCTCCTTGCGGTTGATGGGGTCCTTGGGCGGATCCTGGCTGTTCAGTTTCTTGCGCGAGGCGAAGGGGTTGCGCAGTATCTTGCGTATCAGCGAGGTGCGCTTCTTGAACAGGGCCTTGAGCTGGTCGGCCGTCAGGTCTATCTCCTCCTTGGCGATGCGCACGTACAGGTCGTCGGGCGAGATTGCGCCGAGGTTGCGGCACAGGTTCTGCACCAGTTCGTCGGTGATGTCGAGACCTTCCTGTTCGGCCACCTGCACCAGGAGGTCGCGGCCGCGCGAGATGAGGTGCGGGCGGCTGCGGCGCATGAAGTCGCGTATGCAGTTCTGGGCCTTGGCCGTCTTGCAGTATTCCAGCCACTGCGTCACGGGCTTCTGCGACTTGGAGGTGATGATCTCCACCTGGTCGCCGCTGTCCAGCTCGTAGCTGAGGGGCACGAGACGATGGTTGATCTTGCCTGCCAGACAGTGCAGTCCCAGCTCGGTGTGGATGGCGAAGGCCATGTCCAGCACCGTAGCCTTGGCCGGCAGCGTGATCAGGTCGCCGCGCGGTGTGAACACGTATATCTCGCGGGCAAAGAGGTTGAGCTTGATGGTGTCCAGGAAGTCGATGGCATTCGGCTCCGGGTTGGCTAAGATGTCCTTGATGGTGTTCATCCATTTGTCCAGTTCCGAATCGTCCTCGTATTCGCCGGTCTTGTATTTCCAGTGGGCGGCATATCCGAGTTCGGCTATCTCGTCCATCTTGCGGCTGCGTATCTGCACCTCGATCCATTTCCCTTCCGGGCCCATGGCCGTGAGGTGCAGGGCGCGGTATCCGTTGGCCTTGGGCACCGACGTCCAGTCGCGCAGACGGTCGGGATGCACCTTGTGGCCGTCGCTGAAGAAGGTGTATATCTGCCAGCAGCGCAGACGCTCCTGTGAGTCGTCGTCGTTCTCGAATATGACGCGCACCGCGTATACGTCGTATATCTCGCTGAACGGTATCTTCTTGGTCTCCATCTTGTTGTAGATGGAGTATGCGCTCTTGATGCGGGCCTTGATTTCGTATTTGAATCCGGCGGCGTCCAGCTTCTTGCGTATCGGAGCCACGAACTCTTCCACCACTTTCTCGCGGTGTGCGGCCGACTGGTTGACCAGGGCCATTATCTCCTCGTACTTCTGCGGATGCTCGTATTTGAAAGCCAGGTCCTCGAGTTCCTGCTTTATCTTGTAGAGTCCGAGTCGGTGAGCCAGCGGGGCGTAGACGTACAGGGTCTCGCCGGCTATCTTATACTGCTTTTCGGGCCTCATGGAGGCCAGGGTGCGCATGTTGTGCAGGCGGTCGGCCATCTTGATGAGCACTACGCGGATGTCGGTGCTCATGGACAGCAGCAGTTTGCGGAAGTTCTCGGCCTGCAGCGATGCCTGCGAACCGAAGATGCCGCCCGAAATCTTGGTCAGGCCCTCGACGATGGAGGCTATCTTGTCGCCGAAATTGTTCTCGATGTCCTCGCGGGTGTATTCTGTGTCCTCCACCACGTCGTGGAGCAGGGCCGCGCAGATGGATGTGGAACCGAGGCCCAGTTCGGAAATCACGATCTTGGCCACGGCTATGGGATGGAGGATGTAGGGCTCGCCACTGCGACGCCGCACGCCCTTGTGGGCCTCGCGGGCGAAACGGTAGGCGCGCTCTATTTTTTCTACTTTCTTGCGATGGTTGCTCTGAAGGTACGCACGTAGCAGCTCCTGATATGAATTCTCGATCATCAGGTCTTCCTCCTCCGGGCTCATCGGCTTATATTCCGGAGCCGGAATGTGGTGCGGAACAGGTACATACTCCGCATGTTTGGGCACATTCTCCATCATAATCACAAAATTAATCAACAATTCCTCAACTTCCAAATAAAAATGCATGCGAAGACAATCGAACTTTATGGCCGCCAAAGGGGTTCTAACTGTAGAAAAGACACTAAACAAGATACAGGGCCACGGTATGATGGTGGCGGCCGAAGGTTTCATTGCCACGGCGTTAACATTATAGGCCGCAAATCTTTAACATTATTTTGCACCCCGGAATAAAATATTGTTCCGGGGTGCGGCGTTATTAATCCACTAAAGAACGATAAAGTGTCAAAACGGAGAGAAAGACTAATGTAGCAGTAATTCCCCGGACATCAAGTTTACGAAAGACATTTAGCGTTGAGCACCGCGCATTATGCATGATATGCATAGCGAATAGCATCGCGCATTATGCATTGTGCATTAATTATGGATATTGTCTAAATTTTGGGTTATATACATTAGTAATTTCTATCGTCTGCGCGGCGGCAAGCCAAGCAGGAATTGGGTCAGTCCTCGTGAGAAGACTGACTCTAATTTTTTATAAATGTCAACAATGGATAGAACTGCGGTATATGGCTGTATATGCTGTGTATGGTCGGAGACCATGTTTCTCGTTAACCCCACGAAGGCTTCCGGACGCTTCGCGCCCTCCGCCATCGTGGGGTTAATGAGAAACAGCCTCTCCGAGGTGTTTCGGATTGGGGTATTCGGGTTAGTGTATTCGGATTGGGGTTTTGGGATTGGGGTTTCGGGGTAGCGTTACGGGTTTATGTTTTCAGATTGGTGCTGAAAAATGTGAAATAAGGAAATTTTGCAGTAATCGGTATGGGAATGTGGGAATAAATTCGTATCTTTGCATATTTAAACAGGTATAGCTTGAGTTTGGCAAGTATTTCAGCTTGTCCGACAGTAGATGAATATCGGCTTGAGCTTGCGAAAGTTGAATAGAAGAGCAGAACGTCTATGGGAAAAATCATAGCGATAGCGAACCAGAAGGGAGGCGTGGGGAAGACCACCACGTCGTTTAATCTGGGTGCATGTCTTGCAGCGGGAGGCCGCAAGGTATTGCTTGTGGACGCCGATCCGCAGGCCAACGCCACGTCCGGTTTAGGTATGGAGCCTGAGGATTCCGACGCCACGGTGTACGAATGTCTGATCGAGGGCTATCCCGCGAAGGAGGCCATCATGCACACCCAGGTCAAGGGCCTGGACATAATCTGTTCGCGCATCGGACTTGTGGGTGCCGAGGTGGAGCTGATGAGCCGTGCCGACCGCGAGCGCACGCTTTCCGGAGTGCTCGAGCCGGTCAAGGACAACTACGACTACATCCTGATCGACTGCTCGCCGTCGCTTGGCATCATCACCGTCAACGCGCTGACCGCCGCCGACTCGGTGCTGATACCGGTCCAGGCCGAATACTTCGCCCTTGAGGGTATCGCACAGTTGCTCAATACAATACGTATCATCAAGTCGCGCCTGAAGCCCACGCTCGAGATCGAAGGCTTCCTGCTGACCATGTACGATGCGCGCCTGCGTCTGGCCAACCAGATATTCGAGGAACTGAAAGGTCATTTCGGCGACATGGTGTTCACCACGGTGATACCGCGCAACATCAAGCTGAGCGAGAGCCCGAGCCATGGTCTGCCCGTGATGCTGTACGATCCCGACAGCCGTGGCGCCATAGCCTACGGCCAGCTGGCCCGCGAGCTGCAGTCACGCGAGCGTAAACGTAAGAAGAAAGCATGACCATGACAATGGATCAGAATAAGAAGACAGCCGGAACGAAGCGTGCGTTGGGTCGCGGACTCGACGCGCTGTTCGCGTCGGCGCCGGTGCCCGAGGTTCAGACCGGAGGCGCATCGGCCATATCCGAAATAGAACTGAACCTGATAGAGCCCAATCCCGAACAGCCGCGCCGCACGTTCGACCCCGAGGCCCTCGAGGAACTTGCGGCCAGCATCCGTGAATTAGGCATAGTGCAGCCTCTGACGCTGCGTTCGGTGGCCGGAGGCCGCTATCAGATCATAGCCGGCGAACGCCGCTGGCGCGCCGCCACCAGGGCCGGACTCGTAACCGTGCCCGCATACGTGCGCACAGCCTCCGATTCCGAAATGACCGAGATGGCGCTGATCGAGAACATACAGCGTCAGGACCTGAACGCGATAGAGGTGGCATTGGGATTCAAGAAACTGATAGACAGCTATTCGCTGACTCAGGAACGGCTGTCGGAGCGCCTGGGCAAGAAACGCGCCACCATAGCCAACCATCTGCGCCTGCTGCGCCTGCCGGCCGAGATTCAGCTCGGCCTGCGCGACCACAACATAGAGATGGGCCATGCACGCGCCCTGCTTGGCCTGGACAACACCAAGATGCAGCTCAAGCTGTACAAGCGCATCGTGAAGGAGGGACTCTCCGTGCGCGCCGTCGAGGCTTTGGTCAAGAAACTGAACGAGCCGCAGGCTCCGCAGGAAAAGAACAGTGACAACGAGGTATACGACGAGCTGGTGAAGAGCCTCAGCACGCGCTTCTCGGCACCGGTGAAATTCAGCCGCAACGCCAAGGGCAACGGCACCATTACGTTCAAATTCGGCAACGACGACGATCTGCACCGGCTGATCAAGGCGTTCGACAGTGTGAAGTGACAGGAATGGGCATACGACTCACACGGATGGAGAAAGCACTGACAGTGGCCCTGGCGATATTGTTCGTGATACCGCCGGGCTTCGCGCAGACCGTGCTGCATGACCGCCAGCCGGGGACTGTGGCCCGTGACCGCAAGCCTGTGATACGTGACCGCGAGCCGCTTGGCTCCGACTCTATGGTGAATGTGGACGTGGATCTTGATCTGCGCGTATTGCCCGACGACAGGGAGACACTCACTACGGACTCGCTGAATACGGCAGAGGCCGACAGCATACCGCCCACGGTGGTTACGGAAGACGGGTACTCTTTCGACGAGAAGGGACGCCGTCCCTTCAATCCCAATCCCACGCGCGCCGTGTGGATGTCGGCGCTGTTTCCGGGCTTGGGACAGATATACAACCGCCGTTACTGGAAGCTTCCCATCGTGGTGGGCGGCTTCATGGGACTGGGCTACGCCACCAGCTGGAACGGCAACCAATACAACGACTATATGCAGGGTTACAGGGACCTGATGGATTCCGACCCTAACACGAAAAGCTATATGAACTTCTTTCCGCCCACGGTCAACGAGTCCGACCTGGACAAGGCATGGCTGGAAAGGACCTTCAAATACCGCAAGGACCAGTACCGGCGCTACCGCGACCTGTGCATCATCTGTCTGGTGGCATTGTACCTGGTATGTATGGTCGACGCCTACGTTGACGCGCAGATGGCACACTTCGACGTGTCGCCCGACCTGAGTCTCGACCTGGCTCCGGCCATAATCACCCCGCAGAACCAGAGCTGGAAACGTACCAGCCTCGGACTGCAGTGGACGTTAACCTTTTAAGCATTAACAACGAACATGAGCAGAAAGTCAATCATACTTATGGCCGCGTTGCTGGGCGTCATGCCGTCGATGGCGCAGAAGAACCGCAACGTCAACAGCCTTCGCACCGAGATAACCGACTCGCATATAGTGTATCCCAAGAGCTACGAGGCCGACACGCAGCGTATGCTGGAGGGCTGGTACATGCAGAATTACACCGCCACCGACGACAGCTATCGCCGCAAGGGGGACGTGGAGGTGAGCGACGCCGTGTTGCGCGACCGCCTGTCGAAGCTGCCCACGGTAATCGATATGCCATATAACTCGATAGTGCGCAGCTATATAGAACGTTACACCCGCCGCGGACGCGACCAGGTGGCCGCTCTGTTGGGTCTGTCATTATATTATATGCCCATCTTCGAGCAGGCACTTGAGGCCGAGGGACTGCCCCTTGAGCTGAAATACCTGCCCGTGATAGAGTCCGCGCTGGACCCTAACGCCACCAGCAAGCACGGCGCCGCCGGCCTGTGGCAGTTCATGGTCGGTACCGGCAAAGGCCTCGGTCTGGAGGTGAACAGCATGGTGGACGAACGCCGCGACCCCTACAAGTCGTCGGAAAAGGCCGCCAGATACCTCAAGGATCTGTACAACAGCTACGGCGACTGGTCGCTGGCCATCGCCGCCTACAACTGCGGTCCCGGTGCCGTAAACAAGGCGCTGCGCCGCGCCGGGGGTACGCCCGACACCCATGATTACTGGTCCATTTACTATTATCTCAGCCCCGAGACGCGCGGATACGTACCCATGTTCATCGCCGCGAACTATGTGATGAATTATTACGACAAGCACAACATCGGCCCGGTGTTGCCCACCAAGCCCTTGGTGATGGACACCGTGCATGTGGCCGAGCGCATACATTTCGACCAGATCTCGCACGTGCTCGACATCCCGGTGGAGGAGCTGCGTGTGCTGAACCCTCAGTTCCGCGCCGACATCATTCCGGGCAACAACGAGCGCAGCTACACGCTGATACTTCCGTCGCGCCAGGTGCAGGCATACCTGATGAGCGAGGAGGAGATACGCAATTATAACGCCGACACGTACGCCCGTCGCGTCGTGGCCGAACCCGGTTCGGAGCCCGACGCCCAGCTTGCCGCCATCATAGCGCAGGAGGATGCCGAGGAACTGGCCAACGAGGAGCATGACCAGGCCAAGGACCTGCCGGCACCGCGCAAGACCGAGGAGGTGGCCGTGACACGCGACCGTCGCGGATCGCAGCAACAGCATCTCGACACCGGCGACACCGATGCGCAGGCCGATGCCGCAAGCGACTACCGTGCCGCACGCCAGTCGGCACGCCGTCAGTCCAGGAGCACCTACGAGGCTCCGGCCACGCAGAGCAGGCAGACCGCGGCCAAGAGTGGCAAGACAACCGCCAAAAAGAAGAAAACGCAGCCTGCGGCTCCCCAATCGCATACCGTCAAGAGCGGCGACAATCTGTCAAACATAGCCAAGAAGTACGGCACCACCGTGGCGGCCCTGAAGAAGGCCAACGGCATAACCGGCAGCGGCGACGCACTGCAACCCGGCGACAAGCTGAAACTGCCGGGCAAGAGCACTGTCTCCAAATCCGAGAGCAAAAACAAATCAAAAGGTACGTCCTCAAAATCAAGGAAAAAGAAGAGACGGCGTTGAGATAATGCGCAATGCGTAATGCGAAACGCATAATGCGTAATGTCGCGATGCAATTCAATGCGGAATGGAGTAATTTATAAAAATCCCCATATCTAATCATCCATGATCACCACGTTAATAGTAATGTTTTTCGTAGGCTATCTCGCGATAGCCCTGGAGCATCCGCTGCGCGTCGACAAGACGGCAATCGCGCTGGTGATGGGAATGCTGCTGTGGGTCATCTACGCGCTTTGCGCCGACCAGATAGTGCCGCAGGTCGAACCCGAGAAACTTGCGGCCTACATAGCCGAGACACCGAGCCTTCAGGGCGAGACGCCTCACTATCAGGCGTTGAGTTATGTGCTGGACGTCAAGATTGTAGAGGCCCTGGGCGACATCACCCAGACCCTGTTCTTCCTGATCGGTGCCATGACCATCGTGGAGCTGGTGGACGTGCACGGAGGCTTCTCCATCATCACCGACCATATCAAGACCCGCAGCAAGGGGAAGCTGATGTGGATACTTCTGGTCACGGCCTTCCTGTTCAGTGCCGTTCTGGACAATATGACCACTACCATCGTGATGGTCATGCTGCTGCGCAAGCTCGTGGACAAGCGGAGCGACCAGCTGCTGTACGCCGGCCTGATAGTGATAGCGGCCAACTGCGGCGGCGCATGGTCGCCCATCGGCGACGTCACCACCATCATGCTGTGGGTGAAGGGTAATGTCACGGCCGGTGCGCTGGTGGCCTACGTCACGCTCCCCTCCATCGTGGCCTGCGTGGTGCCCGCACTGTGGGTGAGGCGCTCGCTGCGCGGTCAGCTCGGCACGGTGCACGTCACCGAGACGCAGGATCACGAGGAATTCACTCACCGCGAGAAACTGACCATGCTTATTCTCGGTGTCACCGGCCTTGTGATGGTGCCGGTGTTCAAGACGGCCACACACATGCCGCCGTTCGTGGGTATGTTGTTAGTGCTGGGTATCCTGTGGATTTATACCGAAATATTCTACAACCGCCGCCCGCACTACAAGGGCGAGCGCCAGCACCGTCTGCAGATGGTCATCAAGAGGATAGACTTCCCCTCGATACTGTTCTTCCTCGGAATCCTGATGGCCGTCGACGTGCTGGATGCATCGAGTATCTTAGCGGCTACCGCCGCATGGCTCGACAAGACCATTCACAACATATATATCATCAACGTGGTGTTGGGCATCATGAGTTCGGTGTTCGACAACGTCCCCCTCGTGGCCGGCGTGATGGGTATGTATCCCGTCACCGATGCCTCGTCGGTGGGATATGCCGCGCAGTTCGTGCAGGACGGCGTGTTCTGGGAGTTCCTGAGCTATTGCGCCGGAGTTGGCGGCTCGATGCTGATTATCGGCTCGGCCGCCGGCGTGATCGCGATGGGTCTGGAGAAGATCAGCTTCGGATGGTATCTCAAGAAGTTCTCGATTCCCGCATTGCTCGGCTATCTGTGCGGTGCAGGCGTGTATATACTTGAGGTGATCCTGTTCAAATAACCGATGAGTAACAATCAGTATATAATAAGGAGTAAGGCGGAACTCGGCGCTGCGGCCGCATGGCTTATCAAGCAGGCCGGCGACCGGCGTGTCGTGGCCTTCGACGCTCCTATGGGGGCGGGCAAGACCACGCTGATATCGGAGATGACGCGCCTGCTGGGCAGCGAAGACGCCGCCAATTCGCCTACGTTCAGCATCGTGAACCATTACGATGTGCCGGGCGGAAAGCCCATATATCATTTCGACTTCTACCGCATCGACGATTCGCGCGGCGTGGCCGACATCGGCATCTACGATTATCTCGACTCCGGGTCGTGGTGCTTCCTGGAGTGGCCGCAGGTAGCCGTGGACTTCCTGCCCGCCGACACCGTGGTGGTGCGTATCGAAGTGCATCCGGACGGAGAGAGGGTGTTGACAGTAGTTTAATAAGGATATCATGGATTACGTATTCTTGGACATAGCGGACTCCACTATGAACTATGCCGCCGCGCATCAGCACGAGCTGGGCGACCGGACCATGATAGTGGCCCACAATCAGGAGTCGGGCCGCGGGCAGCGCGGCAACAGCTGGGAGTCGGAGCCGGGCAGGAACCTGACGGTCACGATGCTGTACAGGCCCAAGGCCGACATGGACCCGCGCCCTCTTGACGAGCAGCAGTTCCGCCTCAGCGAGGCCGCCGCCCTCGGCGTGGCCGATACTCTGGAGGCATACGGCCTGAAGGCCATGGTGAAATGGTCGAACGACGTATATGTAGGCGACCGCAAGATCGCCGGCATCCTGATAGAACATACCATAATAGGCGACCGTCTGGACAACAGTCGCATAGGCATCGGCCTGAACGTGAACCAGCGTGAATTCGTCAGCGACGCGCCCAATCCTGTAAGTATGTATCAGCTGTCGGGCCGGGATATTCCGTTGGCCCGGGTGCTCGACACGCTGTCTGAGAAGCTGGAGCGGCGCCTGGAACAGAACGCCGATAAGCTTCACGCCGACTATATGAGCAGACTGTGGCGCAGAGACGGTGAATGCCATGGCTTTCGCCTGCGCGAAGGTGAACGCACGGAATTTCAGGCCATTATCAAGGATGTGAGGAGAAACGGACCGCTTGTGCTCCGGATCGAGGATGGATCCGAAACCGCATTTTATTTCAAGGAAGTGGAGTTTATTCTCTGAAATTTACTAATTTTGCGCTATGGACCGGCGAAAGATATTCGGATATGTGGTGAGGTGGCTGTTGCCGCTGACGCTGACGGTGCTGTTGGTGGCCTATATGTTCCGGAAGGTGAACTTCGCGGACATGATGGAGTTGCTGCGCCACGGCGTTGACTACAAATGGATACTCCTCGCCATGTTTATGAGCGTGTTCAGTCATGTGTTCCGGGCCGCGCGCTGGCGCATACAGTTGCGGGCCCTTGGCATAAGGCCGCCGTTCATGGCGCTGTGCTGCAGCATATTCGGCACCTACGCGCTGAACCTGCTGTTCCCGCGTTTAGGCGAGGTATGGCGCTGCACCTATATCGCTCGATGCGAGCAAGCACCCTTTACCGAGGTTGTGGGTTCGATGGTGGGCGACCGTGTGGCCGACATGATTATGGTGCTCGCGCTTACGGTCATCACGTTCCTGATAGCCACGCCCGCTATAGAGGCGTTTATGGTGAAATATCCCGTAGGCCAGGGAGTTGTGGGGCTGGCCCGCAATCCGTGGTTCTGGACCGGAGTGGCAGGAGGTTGCGTCATAGTGTGGGCGGTGCTTCACTTCGGCCGCGATTACAGTGTTGTGCGTAAGACGCGCCGGTGGACGGGGGAGATGTGGAAAGGCTTTGCCGTAGTGGGCAGGATGAAGGGGAAGTGGATGTTCCTGTTCTGGACGCTGGCCATCTGGGCCTGCTATTATTTCCAGCTGTATGTGGCGCTGTTCTCGTTCAGCTTCATGCGCGACCTGTGTACGCCCGAAATGGCATGGGGCCTGGTGCCCTGTCTGGTGGCGTTCGTGCTCAGTTCGTTAGGAATGGCAGTACCCAGCAACGGCGGCCTCGGCCCATGGAACCTAGGTATTATATTCGGCCTTGCCGTTTACGGCGTGTCGGAAGACGCCGCCACGGCCTTCTCCATGCTGCAGTGGTCCGGTCAGACCGTGATGCTCATCACTTTGGGTATACTTACAATGATATATATTTCCGTCACCAAAAGCGGAAGGGACTCCTGCCTGCCGGAGGCAGGAGTCTAAACTAATAAAGACATGAATTTCAACGAAGACGATAATAACGATTATTTCGACCAGGAATACGTTCCGGAGGAACCGAAGCCTGTGAAGGAGCCGAAGCGTCCGGCCCTGAAGCCGGAGGATCCGGCCTATTGGGACGAGCCGGAGTCAGAGTTCGACCACCTGAAGCAGACATCCCGCTCATGGAAGGTGTGGATGTGGGTGGCCGTCGCCGGTGTGGTGATGGGTCTGGTCATTGCCGGATGGCTTGTCTATTTCAATCCGTATGTCGAGAATGCCGTGACTTACGGATATGTGGAGAGTATAGAGAAACGAGGCACCGCCATCAAGACATACGAGGGCGTGTTGCTGCCGTATAAGAATCTGATGGACACCACGCGGGTGTACGACAAGGACTTCGTTTTCTCTACGGTCAACGATACGGTCGCCGTCACATTGCGCCGCATGCAGTACAAAAACCGGCCTGTGCGAGTGGAATACGAGGTTTATCATGCAGCCGTGCCCTGGCGAGGCGACACCAGGTATATAGTGGTGCGGGTTGATTCGGTCGATCCGCGGACAATCCTGCCGCCCGACCGCCAACCTGAGCTATGAGAAGATTGTTGATACTTATGGCCGCGGTTGTGTCCGCGGTGCAGGTCTGGGCCGACACTGTGCGCGACTCGGTGCTGACGGTCACGGATCCGTTGGCCGAGCTGAAATATGCCGAACGCGCTGACTTCCATACGGTGGTGTTCAAGTCGCGCCCGACCGTGATACCGGCATACGCCTTCCGCGAATGTCCTAATCTGCGCGAGGTGCGTCTGCCCGAAAGCGTGAGCGACATCAAGTCGCAGGCATTCGTGTATTGCCGCTCGCTGCGGAGCATCAATCTGCCGGAGGGTATGACGCACATCGGCGCGAACGTGTTCTCGTTCTGCACGTCGCTTCGCGAGGTGAAGCTGCCGGCGCGCTTGAAGGAGCTGGAAAGCTATGCTTTCAGCGAATGCACGTCGTTGCGTCGCGTCACGATGCCGGCCAACGCCAATCTGTTGGGCGAGATGCTGTTTGCCGGCTGCTACGCGCTGACCGAGCTGATAGAGCCGTCGCCTGTGCCTCCGCCGTTCGACTGCAACTCGCAGCCCTTCGACCCCGAGGAACGCGGCTTGTTGCGCACGTGTACGCTGCGGGTACCGGCCGAGGCGTTGCCGGCTTACAGGCAGGCCCGCGCCTGGGGGGAGTTTGACAGGATTGAGCCGATGTGAGTGGGAGGACTGGGAGAAGTGGGAAGAATGGGAAGAGTGGGAGAGATACAGGAACTGAAATAAAAACAAGATAGGAATGAAAGTATTGATCATAGGTGCCGGAGGAGTCGGCACGGTAGTGGCGCACAAGTGCGCGGAACATCCCGATGTGTTCAGCGAGATAGTGCTGGCATCGCGCACCAAGCGAAAATGCGACGTGATAGCCGAGAATATCAAGGCCCGTCACGGCGTGGAGATAGTCACTGACTGCGTGGACGCCGACTACGTGCCGCAGCTTGTGGAGCTGTTCAGGAAGCACAAGCCTGTCATCTGCATCAATGTGGCGCTGCCCTATCAGGACCTGACCATCATGGAGGCCTGTCTGCAGGCCGGCGTCAACTACCTTGACACGGCCAACTACGAACCCAAGGACGAGGCTCACTTCGAGTATTCGTGGCAGTGGGCGTTCCGCGAGCGGTTCGAGAAGGCCGGCCTGACAGCTATCCTGGGCTGCGGCTTCGACCCGGGAGTCAGCGCGGTGTTCACCGCTTACGCCGCCAAGCATCATTTCAGCGAGATGCGCACCCTCGACATCGTGGACTGCAACGGCGGTAACCACGGCAAGGCGTTTGCCACGAACTTCAATCCGGAGATCAACATCCGCGAAATCACGCAGAAGGGCCGTTACTGGCAGGACGGCAAGTGGGTGGAGACCGAGAACTTAGAGATTCACAAGCCGCTGACATATCCCAACATCGGCGTGCGCGAGAGCTACCTGCTCTATCACGAGGAGCTGGAGAGTCTGGTGCAGAACTTCCCGACCATCCGCCGCGCCCGCTTCTGGATGACCTTCGGCCAGGAATACCTGACGCATCTGCGCGTCATCCAGGACATAGGCATGGCCCGCATCGACCCCGTGATGTACAACGGTCAGGAGATCATCCCCATCCAGTTCCTGAAGGCTGTGCTGCCCGATCCCGGAACGCTCGGCGAGAACTACACCGGCGAGACCTCTATTGGCTGCCGCATCTCCGGTCTGGACAAGGAGGGCAATCCGAGCACATATTACATCTACAACAATTGCCCGCACCAGCAGGCCTACGCCGAGACCGGCACGCAGGCCGTGAGCTACACCACCGGCGTGCCCGCCATGGTGGGCGCCATGATGTTCCTGACCGGTAAATGGGTGATGCCCGGCGTACACAACGTGGAGGAGTTCGATCCCGATCCGTTCCTGGAGAAGGTGGCCGAATGCGGCCTTCCCTGGACCGAAATCGTGAACGCCGACATCGAAATGGACTGAAATAAGGAGGCTGTCAACATAAAAATGGCATAAAACAGACTGAAAATAGCCTGAAAATAGATTAAAATTGCAGAGTTTGTGAAATCTTTTTTGCAGAATAAGAAATTTTTAGTAACTTTGCAGTCGCAAAGCGCGAAATGAGTTCGTCACTGGCAAATCGGGGCCCATTCGTCTATCGGTTAGGACGAGAGATTTTCATTCTCTAAAGAGCAGTTCGACTCTGCTATGGGCTACAAATCAAACACAAGGTTAACAACCAACACAGACTAAAACAGAAAGATGGCAAATCATAAATCGTCATTGAAGAGAATTCGTCAGGCAGAAAGCCGTCGCCTGGAGAATCGTTATTGGGCCAAGACCGCCCGCAACGCCGTGCGTCGCGTACGCAAAATGACCGACAAAGCCGAAGCACAGGCCGCATACAACAAGGTATCGCAGCTGCTTCAGCGTCTGGGTCGCAAGAACATCATCTCCAAGAACAAGGCAGCGAATCTGTGCAGCAGCTTGCAGAAGCACGTCAACAAGCTGGGCTAAATTCACCGTTAAGATAACAGAGCCGGGCCGGCCGTCAGTTACGCTGACCGCCGGCTCGATTTTTTAATATGACCTATGCCGTGTCAAGGCATAAAGTCTGATACCATAGCGATATAGTTATGAAACGTTACGATTATTTGGTGATAGGCAGCGGCATCGCCGGCATGTCGTTCGCGCTGAAGGTGGCCCGCACGGGCGCCAGCGTGGCTATTATATGCAAGACCGACCTCGAGGAGGCCAACACATTCTACGCCCAGGGCGGCGTGGCCTCGGTGACGAACCTTGAGGTGGACGATTTCGACAAGCACATCCACGACACGATGGTGGCCGGCGACTGGATTTCCGATCCCAAGGCAGTGGAGCAGGTGGTGCGCAACGCACCCGCCCAGATTCAGGAGCTGCTGTCGTGGGGCGTCGACTTCGACCGCAAGGAGGACGGCACCTTCGACCTGCACCGCGAGGGCGGACACTCCGAATTCCGCATCCTGCACCACGCCGACAACACCGGCGCCGCAATCCAGCAGGCCCTGGTGCGCCGCATACAGAACACCGATAACATCGACGTCTACGACCATCACTGCGCCGTGGAGATCATCACCCAGCACCATCTCGGCAAGGTGGTGACCCGCCGCACCCCCGACATACAGTGCTACGGCGCCTACATCCTGAACGAAGCCACCGGCAATGTCGATACGTTCCTGGCAAAAGTGACCGTTATGGCCACGGGCGGCGTCGGAGCCGTGTACACCACAACCACCAACCCGCTGGTGGCCACCGGCGACGGCATCGCGATGGTGTACCGTGCCAAGGGAACCGTCAAGGACATGGAATTCATACAGTTCCATCCCACGGCCCTGTACCATCCCGGCGACCGTCCCAGCTTCCTCATCACCGAGGCAATGCGTGGCTACGGCGCTATCCTGAAGAATATAGACGGCTCGGAATTCATGCACAAATATGACAAGCGTCTTTCGCTGGCTCCGCGCGACATCGTGGCCCGTGCCATCGACTCGGAGATGAAGCTGAACGGCACGGACCACGTCATGCTCGACGTGACGCATAAGGATCCGGAGGAAACAAAGAAGCATTTCCCCAACATCTACGAGAAGTGTCTGTCGCTCGGCATCGACATCACCAAGGACATGATACCCGTGGCTCCGGCCGCCCACTATCTGTGCGGCGGCATCGCCGTGAACCTGAACGGCGAGTCGAGCATCAACCGCCTGTACGCCCTCGGCGAATGCTCGTGCACCGGCCTGCACGGCGGCAACCGCCTGGCCAGCAACTCGCTGATAGAGGCCGTGGTATATGCCGACGCAGCCGCCCGTCATGCCATCGAGGCCATCAAGGGTTATGACTGGCGCGACGATGTGCCCGAATGGAACGACGAGGGTACCATCCCGCACGAGGAAATGGTGCTCATCACCCAGTCGGAGAAGGAAGTGAGCCAGATCATGGCCTACTATGTGGGCATAGTGCGCAGCGACCTGCGCCTGAAACGCGCCTGGAACCGCCTCGACATCCTGTATCAGGAGACCGAGGACCTGTTCCGCCGCAGCAAGCCCACGCGCCAGCTGTGCGAGCTGCGCAACATCATAAACGTGGCATATCTCGTCACGCGCCAGGCCATGGACCGCAAGGAGAGCCGCGGTCTGCACTACACCATCGACTATCCACACAAATAACCCCGATTCAGGATAATACATAAGGACCACCGATTGTTATATAAAATATGAAAAGGATTATCAGAGGCGCATTGTTGTGTGCCGCCATCGTGACGGCCGGAATAGTGAGTGCGCAGAAAAGTAAGGACATGTCGGTGGCCCGCGGCCTGAACACGTTCAGCTCCATAGTCAAGGAGCTGGAAATGAACTATGTGGACACTATCAATTCGGAGACGGCGTTCAAGGACGCCATCGACGCGATGCTGCAGACGGTGGACCCGTATACCGTGTATTATCCCAAGGAGGACCGCGAGGACATAAGCCAGATGACCACCGGCGAATATGCCGGCATCGGCGCCCTGCTGCTGTATAAGGACGGCGGCACATACGTGTCCGAGCCGTTCGAGAACAGCCCGGCGTACAAGGGAGGCCTCCGCGCCGGCGACCGATTGCTGAAGGTGGACACCGTCGATGTGTCGAAGTTCACCGTCGACAAGGTCAGCAAGCTGCTGCGCGGCCGCCCCGACACGCAGGTACGCATCCGCGTGCAGCGCCCATACGTCAAGGATTCCATACTAAACTTTACCGTCACCCGCGCCAAGATACGCAATTCGTCGGTGCCTTACGCCGGCGTGCTGCCCGACAGCATCGGCTATATACGCATCACGCAGTTTATCGAGGACACCGGCAAGGATGTCCGCTCAGCCCTCGACTCGTTCCATGCCGAGGCTCCCGGCCTTAAAGGAGTGATAATCGACCTGCGCGGCAACGGCGGCGGTCTGCTGGAGCAGGCCGTGGACGTGGCCTCCAACTTCGTGCCAAAGGGCACCGAGATAGTGCGAACCATCGGCCGGGACAAGGACGCCACCAAAATCTACAAGACCATGCGCAAGCCCCTGTATCCCGATATGCCCGTGGCCGTGCTGACCGATGGCGGCACCGCATCGGCCTCCGAGATATTGGCCGGCGCCATGCAGGATCTGGACCGCGGCGTCTTAGTTGGTACGCGCAGCTTCGGCAAGGGACTGGTGCAGACCACGCGTCCCCTCCCTTACGGCGGTGTGCTGAAGGTGACGGTAGCCAAATACTACACCCCTTCGGGCCGGTTGATACAGAGCCTGGACTATAAGCACCGCAATCCCGACGGATCGGCGGCACGCGTGCCCGACTCTCTGACCCACGCCTACAAGACGCTGCACGGCCGCACCATACGCGACGGCGGCGGTCTGCAGCCCGATTCCACGGTGAACTGGAAGAAGGTGAACCGCCTGGTCTACAATGTGGTGAGCGACAACTGGTCGTGGGACTTCGCCAATAAGTTCAAGGCCACGCATCCCACCATCCCGGGCGCCGACAAGTTCGTGATCACCGACTCGTTGTACAACGAATTCAAGGCATTCATCGACCCGAAGAAGTTCAAATACGACTCCGCGATGGAGGAGGCCACCGAGGCGCTGCGCAAGGTGGCCGACGAGGAGGGATATATCAACGACGAGACCACGGCAGCCTTCGACAGCCTCAAGAAACTGCTGACGCACAACCTTGACCGCGACCTCGACACCCACCGCAAGCACATAGAGGAATACCTCGGCGGCGAGATAGTGAGCCGCTACTACTTCGACCGCGGGCGAACGCAGTACGGCATCCGCGACGACGAGGGCGTGGACGCCGCACGCGGCATCATCAAGGACAAGACGCTGTATAAACGAATACTTTCGGGCAAATGACGCTGACGGAATGCGCGTCACTGTTCGTGACTGACTCCAAGCGTCGTGGCACCGCGCGGATGCTGAAGGACCGTGGCCTGAGACGTCTGATGTTCGCGGGGCTGACGGGGAGCGCACCGGCGGTGTTCCTCAGCACCCTCGATGTGCCGCTGGGCGTGGTGGTATGCAACGACCTGACAGGCGCCGGCTATATGTTCAGCGACCTGACCGCCATACTCGGCCCCGACGCCGTGGCCATATTCCCCAGCGGCTACAAGCGCGACATCAAGTACGGCCAGCCCGACGGCCCGCAGCAGATACTCCGCACCGAGACGCTGGACCGCCTGCATGCCCCCAAAAGCAGTCTGACGTGGATCGTTACCTATCCCGAGGCTCTGGCAGAACGGGTGGCCGCTCCCGAGGCCATGGCGCGCGACACGCTCCGCTTCCATCCCGGCGACACGGTCAGGATCTCCGAACTTCTGCAACGTCTGCTCGACATGGGCTTCCACAAGGTGGACTATGTCTACGAACCGGGGCAATTCGCCGTCCGGGGCTCCATTTTCGACATATTCAGCTACAGCCGCGACATGCCCTATCGCTTCGATTTCTTCGACGAGGACATTGACACCATACGCACGTTCAACATCGAGACGCAGCTGTCGGAGGGGAAGGAGGACGAGGCCGTGATACTGTCCGCCCGCGCTTCGGACGCCACAGGCGGCGTGTCGCTGCTCGACACGCTCGACGATGACACATTGCTGTTCTGTGCTGATCCCGACTTCATCACTGCGCGCGTGGCGTCAGTAGCCTCGCAGACCTATTCCGATTCAGCCGTCATAGCAGGCGAGGGAGACCCCGACTCGATGCAGAAGGTGGTGGATCCCGATGAGTTCCGCGCCCGCTTCGAGACGATGCGCGTGGCGCAGTTCACCCCCAACCGCGAGGCAGGCGAGAACATCGCCGGACTGGCGCGGATGGTGTTCGACACCGCGCCGCAGACGCTATATCATAAGAATTTCGATCTCATAGCCGATTCATTCGCCGACTTCCTGGCCAAGGGATACCGCATAATGGTGCTGAGCGACTCGGCGCGTCAGACCGACCGCCTGAAGGAGATATTCGAGGACCGTGGCGACGACATCGTCTTCACTCCCGTGGAACCGACGCTGCACGAGGGCTTCATCGACCGCGGGTCGAAAAGCTGTTTCTTCACCGACCATCAGATATTCGACCGGTTCCACAACTACACGCTGAAGGCCGACCGCGCCCGCAGCGGCCGCGTGGCGCTCAGCCTCAAGGAACTGAACCAGATAGAGCCGGGCGACTACATAGTGCACATAGACCACGGCATCGGCATATTCGGCGGCCTGGTCAAGACGGCGACAAACGGCCATCCGCAGGAGATGATAAAGGTGTTCTTCCAGAACAACGACTTGGTGCTTGTATCAATCCACGCCCTGCACAAGCTGTCGAAATACCGTGGTCAGGAGGGCGCCGCGCCCAAGGTGAGCAAACTCGGCTCCGGGGCATGGCAGCGGCTTAAGGAGCGCACCAAGTCCAAGATGAAGGACATGGCGCGCGACCTGATACGCCTGTACGCCCGGCGCCGCCACGAAAAAGGTCACGCATTCCCCGCCGACAACTATCTGCAGCATGAATTGGAGGCATCGTTCGCATACGAGGACACGCCCGACCAGCAGAAGGCCACGGCGGCCGTCAAGGCCGACATGGAGTCGCCGCGTCCCATGGACCGACTGGTGTGCGGCGACGTTGGTTTCGGCAAGACGGAGATAGCCGTGCGCGCCGCATTCAAGGCCGCCTGCGACAACAAGCAGACCGCGCTGTTGGTGCCCACCACCGTGCTGGCCATGCAGCATTACCACACGTTCCGCGACCGTCTCAAGGATTTCCCGGTGCGCGTAGAGTTCCTGAGCCGCGCCAAGAAAGCGGCCGAGACCCGACAGATACTCGCCGACCTCAAGGCCGGCAAAATCGACATACTGATAGGCACGCACAAGATTATCGGCAAGCAGGTGGAGTTCAAGGACCTGGGTCTGCTGGTGATAGACGAGGAGCAGAAGTTCGGCGTGGCGGTCAAGGAAAAGCTGAAGCAGCTCAAGACCAACGTCGACACGCTGACCATGTCGGCCACGCCGATACCGCGTACGCTGCAGTTCTCGCTGATGGGGGCGCGCGACCTGTCGAACCTCAATACGCCACCGGCCAACCGACAGCCCATCAACACGACGGTGTCCGTGCTGGACGACGATACCCTCAAGGAAGCCGTCAGCTTCGAGCTGAGCCGCGGCGGACAGGTGTTCTTTGTCACCAATCGGATTCAGAATCTTTTCGAGCTACAGACCAAATTAGAGCGCCTGGTGCCGGGCGTACGCGTGGTGATAGCCCACGGCCAGATGCCGCCCGAGCAGATGGAGAAGGCCATCATAGACTTCTCCAACCGTGACTACGATGTGCTTCTGTCCACCACCATCATCGAGAACGGCGTGGACATGCCCAACGTCAACACCATCCTTGTCAACAACGCGCACCGTTTCGGCCTTAGCGAGCTGCACCAGCTTCGCGGCCGCGTGGGGCGTTCGTCGCGCAAGGCGTTCTGCTATCTGTTCGTGCCTCCGGGCGACGCCATGACCCCTGTGGCGCGTCGCAGGCTGCAGGCCATCGAGTCATTCTCCGAGCTTGGCAGCGGCATACACATAGCCATGCAGGACCTGGACATACGCGGCGCGGGCAACCTGCTCGGAGCCGAACAGTCGGGCTTCATAGCCGACCTGGGATACGAGGCGTATCAGCAGATACTGCGCGAGTCGGTGACGGAGCTGAAGACGGAGGAATTCGGCGACGAGTTCCAGGATGTGTCCGATGCCGCGACGGGTCAGGAGGAGTATGTGAACGAGGTGACGATAGAGAGCGACCTGGAATTGCGTCTGCCGCCTGAGTATGTGCCGCAGGAGAACGAGCGCATCACGCTGTACAGGCAGCTTGACAACATGGAACGGCCTGAGCAGGTCGAGGAATTCCGCGCAGAGCTGCGCGACCGTTTCGGCGCGATACCGGATGTTAGCGAGGAGCTGATCAAGGTGGTGCCGCTTCGGTTCGAGGCAAAGAAGGCGGGCATAGAGCGTCTGGTGCTGAAGAACGGCCAGATGCGCGCATACTTCGTCGGAGCGGAGAACAAGGCGTATTATCAGAGCCGGGCATTCGGCCGGATTCTGGAGTGGTTGGCCAGCAATCCGCGTGATGTCAATTTCCGCAAGGCCGGCGAGCGCAACCTGCTGGTGTTCTCGGGCATAGCGACCGTTTCGGACGCCCTGGGCGTCCTCGCTGCAATCACCGCCCCGCTGCAATAGCAGCGTCGGATATTATAGCTACTATAGCTAAGGTAGCTATTTTAGCTATTATAGCTATTATAGCTACGATAGCGATCTTAGCTAAAACAAAAAAGGCTTCGCCGGACGGCGAAGCCTTTTGTTACGGTGGGAACGGGGATTAGCCGTTAACCTTCTTCATGTGTGCGATGAGGTCGAGCACCTTGTTGGAGTAACCGATCTCGTTGTCATACCAGCTGATCACCTTGACGAACTTGTCTGTCAAGTAAACGCCGGCGTTAGCGTCGAAGATTGAGGTCAGGGGGCAGCCCAGGAAGTCGGAGCTTACCACAGCGTCCTCGGTGTAGCCGAGCACACCCTTCAGGTAGGTCTCGGAAGCCTCCTTCATGGCAGCGCAGATGTCCTCTTTGGTAGCGGGCTTAGCCAGGTTGGCGGTCAGGTCGACAACGGATACGTCCAGAGTGGGGACACGCATGGAGATACCTGTCAGCTTGCCGTTCAGCTCGGGGATAACCTTGCCTACAGCCTTGGCGGCACCTGTGGTGGAGGGGATGATGTTGCCGGAAGCGGCACGGCCGCCACGCCAGTCCTTCATCGAAGGACCGTCAACGGTCTTCTGTGTAGCTGTTGTGGAGTGAACGGTAGTCATCAGACCCTCGACGATACCGAACTTGTCGTTCAGAACCTTGGCGATGGGAGCGAGACAGTTGGTGGTGCAGGAAGCGTTCGATACGAACTGCTGGCCGGCGTATGTGTTCTCGTTGACACCAACTACGAACATAGGAGTAGCGTCCTTGGAGGGAGCCGACATAACAACATACTTGGCACCTGCCTCGATGTGAGCCTGAGCCTTCTCCTGAGTCAGGAACAGACCTGTGGACTCAACAACGTACTCAGCACCTACAGCACCCCAGTTGATCTCCTTCGGGTCGCGGCATGCGGTAACGCGGATGCGCTTGCCGTTTACGATCAGCTCGTTCTTCTCCATGTCAGCCTCTACGGTGCCATCGAAACGTCCGTGCATCGTGTCGTACTTCAGCATGTAGGCCATGTAGTCTACAGGAAGAAGGTCGTTGATTGCCACTACTTCGAGGTCATCGCGCTTTGTGCTGGCGCGGAATACGAAACGGCCGATACGACCGAATCCGTTAATACCAATCTTTGTCATTGCTTGGTGTATTTAAAATTTGGGTTGATTTGTATTTGGTTTATCTTGGGTTTTAATCCTTAATCTTGTTTTATCAGAGTCATCACAGTTATCTGAGCGGCTTCTGCTACTAATAAAAATGCTATCAATACTGATAGGTTGTCTTTTAGATTGCAAAATTAAGAAATTTTTCGCAAATTTGCTGTATGTTTAGACAATTAATTGCAGCCTTGATTAAAATTAACAATCTCGGCCTTCAATCGTTATAACTTAGGTAGATGTTTTTATATTCATTTATGAATGATTGATAGTAGCGCAGGCTGTCCCCAGCCGCGGAGATAGTAGCGCAGGCTGTCCCCAGCCGCGCACAGAAAATGACCAAAAGCCTTATGGAATTTTCCATATAGTCTTTTAACCCGGTTTTATGCGCGGCTCGGAGAGCCCACGCCACTAAAATTAGACATATTCACTAATAACTATATAAAAATGGGAAAATTCATCCAGGATTTCAAAGCGTTCGCCTTGAAGGGTAATGTAATCGACATGGCTGTCGGCGTAATCGTCGGCGGGGCATTCGGCAAGATAGTCAGTTCGCTGGTGGACGACATCATCATGCCTGTAATCACCATCTGCACGGGCAATACGGGCTTCGAGAACATGAAGTATGTGATACATCATGCGGAGCCGGCCGACGCGGCCTTGGGCAAGGCTGCCGTGGAGGAAGTGGCAATCAACTATGGTATGTTCATCCAGAACATCGTCGACTTCCTGATTATCGCGCTCTCCATCTTCATCGCGCTGCGCGTCACCATGAAGTTTATGAAGAAGGAGAAAGAGGAAGAGGCTGCTCCGGCACCCGCACCCGAGCCTACGGCCGAGGAGAAGCTGCTTACGGAAATCCGCGACCTGCTGAAAGAGCAGAAATAAATAGCGTCGGCTCAAACGCCACACCCCATAAATAAAGGCCCCGCCGGAATCGGCGGGGCCTTTCGTATAGGGGTTAGAGGATTGCTTACTTAACAACCACCTTCACGCTCTTGTTGCCTGCGGTTACTACGTAAACGCCTGCCGGAACGGAGATGCTGCTGATTTCGGAAGCCTCGCCGTTGGCGATAACCTTACCGTCTGCAGAGCTTACCACAACCTTCTCGCCTGCGAAGCCGCGGACGATGATGGTGTTCTTGGCTGTTGCGATAGTCTTGGCTGCGCCGAGCTCATCGAGACCGGACTGTTCCTTCTCGAACTTGATCGTAGCGGTGTTCGATACGCGGCCTGCGCCCTCATCGAACAGTGCGACTACCACATAGTCGTAAGTAGTGCCCTCTACAACGTTAGCGTCAGCGTAGTCGGTCTTCTCAACCGGAGCGTCGTTCAGTTTCACGCCGTCACGATATACATCGTAGCCCTTCAGCGAGATTTCGCCGGAGAATGCGGCTGCCGGAGTGTAGGTCACGTCGTCAACCATCAGCATGAAGCTTCCGGCTGCATAGCTGCGGATAGCGAAGCGTGTTGCGCCCTCGGGAAGGTCGATCTGATACTCGGTCCATTCAGCGGGAACTACGTCAACCTCTGAGCCTTCAACCAGGACGAAGTCATTGGGATCGGTGCTGCCTGTGCTGTAGTAAACAGCAATCTTCTCGGGATAATCACCGGAGTAGCTGCGTGCCCAGAACGAAACGGTCTGTTCGCCACCGTAGAGCTGGGGCGAGATAGCCCAGTCATTAACCTCATTGTCCTCATAGCTGAACAGCGAGAACAGATATTTTGTACCGCTGTGGGCATCGAAGGTCTGGTTGCCGATACCGGTGGACTGATCCCATACCCAGAAGCTGCCCTTGGTCTCGCCGGGAGTGATGCCGGGCAGATCCATGTTCTGGAAGCCACCTACACCTTCTTCGTCAACGTCAACGAATACCCAGTCGCCATATTCGGCTGCGAATGCATCGGCATCCTCGAAGTCGTCAGTCTTGGGATCGGGAGTAACAGCTGTCAGGTCGGGCTCGTTCCATGTCAGAGCCACGGAGTTCTCGCTGTTGGCTGCTGTCAGTTCGGTTGCACCGGGCAGTGTGGACTGCTTGGGTGTAACGGTTACAACGGCAGTCTCGTTGTTGGCCATGTTAGCGTCACCGGCCTGTACCACTGCACCGTAGTATTCGATGGGCTCGGTAGCGATGGGCGACATAGACTGTGCGAATACAACCTGACCGTCGGCGAACGATGCCAGTTCGGCACCGGCCTTCTCTGCAACCTTCTCGCCGTTAGCATAGAGCTCGACGGTGTAAGCGGTGGCTGCGTTCAGACCATAGTTGGCAATGTCAACTGTCACATCATAGTCAGCGCCGGTGGCAACCTTCTTGGGTGCTGCAGTCTTGATTGCTGCCATATCCTTCTGTACCAGGTTGATCAGACGATAGCCGTTCCATACAAAGTACTGCTTGTCTGCCGAGAAGTCGCAACGTATAGAGATCTTAACCCAATCCTTGTCCTGGAACTTGGCGGGAAGCTCGATGGGAAGCGTCTGGAATCCCTCGGGATAACCCATCAGGTAGGATTCGTTGAAGATTACCTCCTCAGGAACACCGTAAGCTTCGGCGTATACAACAACGTTCTTGCAAGCGCCTACATAATACTGGAGTTCGAAAGTAGCCTTATTGGCACCCTTGGTCGAAATCATGGGCGGATACCAGAAACCGTACTGGTTGTCGGTGCCTTGTGCCACGATTGCGGCTCCCTTGGTAGCGAAGGCAGGATTGATTTGCTCAATGCCTGCGGCAGACAGATACTTATAAGTCATGCCACCCTGCGTGTTGAGCATCATGGGCTGGAGGTCGATTTGTGTATCGGCGAAATCCTCGATGGCGGGCATATCGTAAGGCTTGCCAAGGATTACGCCTAACAGAGATATATCACTTGTTCCTGCTGCGTTTGTCGCTGCGACGCCAAGCACGTACTGAGCCTGCTCAGTGCCTTCAGGAATCATGTCTGTCGTAGTGAACTCTGAGTTCTTTCCGAGGTCGAGAATCACCGGATAGTCATAGATGGGAATTCCAAAGAACTCACCGATCTGTACTCTCTGATGAACGGTGTAGGTAAGGTCGGCCTTATTGATGTAGCCGCCGTCAGCACCCGTTTCGGGAGCCGTAAACTTGCCATAGAGGCTGTAGGGAGTATTGCCGGGAGTCATCACGAGGTCGGAAACTGCATCGGGCACCTCGACGCCGGTGTATGCGCTTACGGTAACGGGGAAGCCGAGTACATCGCCCTGCATGGTCTGGATCGTGATGTCGTTGTCACCCTGGAGGGTCATAACCTCTACGGACTGTGCGGAACCGGCTGCTCCGGTTACGGTCTTGTAGTCAACTTCGGTCTCTACGGTTGCGGAAACCTGGCCGGACAGTGCGTTGCCGAGATTGTCCTTGGTAGGCAGGTTGAACTTGACGGTAGCATTCAGGGCACCCTGTGCGCCGGGAACAACGGTAACGTTCTCGACTTCGGCCGGACCCTTGGCTGCCACGTCACTTACACTGATGTTGAAGTTGTTGACGCAGAGACGAAGCTTGTCCTTGTCGGAAACAGCCTTGACTGCGACATACCATTTGCCGGTGGCGGGAACCTGGAAGTAGCACTTCATTTCCTTGGCTTCACGCCACGTGATGTCGGTGGTGTCAAGGATCTTGGTCGTCATGCCGGCTGCGGTGTTCTCCTGGCCGATCCAGACTTCAAGTTTCTCTACGTATGAAGTGCTGCCGGCCCATGCGTTGAACGTGAACTCACACAGATTCTTCGTGTCGTTGATGATGACGGGAGGAAGAATCAGGTAGTCGTCCGAAGCCAGACGGCTGTTATAAGCGATTCGGAATTCGGGAGCGCCCTGAGACGGAGTGTAGTATGTCCAAGCCTTGTTGTCGTTGTTGACGTCGAGGATGGTGAACAGACTTGCCTGCTGAGCGTCGGGCTCGAAGCTTGCGGGCAGATTGAAGGGCTGGCCGAACAGGACATCGTTGGACGAGCCTTCGGGACCCGTGATGCCGTTGCAGGTAGCCGTGACAGTAGCCACATAGTTCTGAATCTCGGCGGTTACGGGAAGGTTGGTCGGACAGGAAGTGGCGGTCTGACCTTCGGCAACCACGTTGCCGTTGATCTTGACGGTGTAGGTAATCTTGGCTGCATCGATGTAACCGTTGTGAACGCCTGTGGTGACAGGATCCCAGGATACAGTTGCCGGAGTCAGCTTGACATTGGCGGGAGCTGCAGGGGTGTCATTACCGATATAGATGACCTGAGAAGCCGGCTTGCCGACGTGTGTGCCCTGAGAAGCCGTGCACGAGAATGTCACTTCGCCGGAAGCGGAAGCCTGATAGTTGGCGGAAACCTCGGCGCCGGGAGCTGCGCTGCCCGATGCGATTTCCGTGTCGTTAGCCTTGATGGTGTAGGACACCATGCCGGTCAGGTCTTCGTTGCCATTGTTCTGGGTAGGCAGGGTGAAAGTCAGCGTACCGGAGAACGAACCGTTGGGGAATGTAGCGCGTGCGAATTCGGGAGCCTGGGGAGCCAGAGGATCGGCAGGCTTAACCTCGTCGACGTAGATACATGCGGTCTCGGGAGCACCGGCAAGTGTGCACAGTGAGGTCACCGCGTATGTGCTGGCGTCGATGGACACGATTTCGGAAGTAGAGTCATCGTTGGGGTTATACAGATAGCTGTTGCTGCTGTAGTCATAACCGAAACCTCCGATGTATTGGCTCGTTACGTTTATGTCCGCCAGCTTGACGGCCGCACCGGTAAGCTTGTTGACCGTATATAGCTCGCTGCTGCCAGATGTGGAGAACTTGCCTGCAACGATGGTCTGGGTATTGCTGTTGAAGGTATAGTTCGAGAAAATAATGTTGGACAGGGAGCTATTGTCGTATGCCTGCAGCAGAGACGACTCAAGAGTGGAGCAATCCAGCTTGGCCCAGCCATTGTTGCAGAAACCGTAGAATGCATTGTCCTCGGGCACGTATGCGCCGCGCTGGATTAATACATCGAAGTCTTCCTGCGATGCGATGGAGCGTGATCTCTTGACAGCTCCGGTCGTCAGGTCGTAGGCACCTACGGAAATGCTGCTGACACCGGTTGTAGACTGATTGTAGGAAATCAGGTACAACTCGTTTGCCGCGGGATTCACACCGATGCTGTGTGCTCCTGCGGATGCCTTTACAATAGGGGTGTAGGTGGATGCAGACACATTGATTTTGCCACCGCCGAGGAGTGCCTCGGGGTAAATCATACCGGCATATATCTTGTCGGTTGTTACCGCTGATTTGGCCCTTGATGAGCCTTTCTTGGGAGTGAGAGCTTTAGAAGTGCCCACAACCTGCTCTACAAATCCTGCTGTGCCGGACGATGCGGAGCGTGTGCGTACGTTGGTTGAGTACTTCGACTTCAGAGAAACGGTCTGCTCTGTTTTCTCAGTCGCAGCACTTGACTTCTGCGCCTTTGCCTGTTGCAAATGCGCTTGGGCGTATGCTCCTACACTGAGTAGCAGAGATAAACCTAACATAGTCAGTTTTCTCATACTTACGTTAGTTTAGTTAAACATTATTATTAATTACTTTCTTGCTGTTAAAGTGTACAGACGGCTGATGACTTGGCTGCCTGCGGGTCTAACCTTTACCGCCTTGTGGACGTGTAGTTCACTATGTGTGTCATTTAGTTTGCAAAATTACAATATTTTTTCAATTAATCTAACAAAAATTTAAAAAAATTCTCATTTTGCCGACAATTATTATCTGTTATCTAAATTAGGGATATTCAGAAAATGACCAACTGATTGTTTGGCAATGTGATAGAAATTTTGTAACTTTACAAAGAACCCCCGATGGACCC
>CADBNR010000067.1 GCA_902796035.1 uncultured Bacteroidales bacterium
ACTTTAAATGCTAAACTTGTCAAAGAACTCTTTGGCTTGGCGGTAGATGCCGCTTAGCCTATGAATAATTTTTTAACGAACTATTGTTTTTATAAAACAACAGTAATATTATGATAAAAGACTTGCTATTGACGCTGGGCATGATGGCCGCGATTGCGGCCGGAGCCGCCGAAATCAGTCCGGAACAAGCCCTGCAGCGCGCTCTGGACGCCGCGGCCCGCGACGCTTCCACCAAGAGCCTTACGCTGAACCGGAAACCGGGACAGGCGCCCAAGCTCAGCTACGTGATGAACTACACACAGAATCCCGCTCAGGCCGCCGTCTATGTGTTCTCGACACCGGGCAACCAAGGTTATCTTGTATCGCCTGCCGACGACCGCTTCCCCGCCCTGCTGGGTTACAGCGACACCGGTTCTGTCGACGCCGACAACATACCGCCGCAGATGCAGTGGTGGCTGTCGGAGTACGCCCGCGAGATGGACTATGCCATCAGCAACGGACTGATCCAAAACGTGCCGGAGAACATACAGATGCAGGGAATAGTGCCAGCCAACACTATGGCAAAAGCACCGCGCACACCGATTGCTCCTCTGCTTGAAACAAAATACGACCAGGGTTAACCGTACAACAATCAGTGCCCTGTCATAAATTATGCCAATGGAAGCGAATGGGGACGTGCGGTGACCGGTTGCGTCGCCACCGCCATGGCCCAGATGATGCGCTACTGGAAATATCCCGCTACCGGCCAGGGATCACATTCCTATATATGCGAGCCAAACGGAGGCCAGTCATTCACCGAGTCGATGGACTTCTCTACAGTCACGTTCGACTGGGACAACATGCTGCCTGTATATACGTACGGCAACTATACCGACACCCAGGCCGACGCAGTTGCCCGGCTGATGCATGCCTGCGGCGTATCGGTGGACATGGGCTCCACTCCGAACGAGAGCGGCGCCAACTCCCAGGCGGTGCCGGTGGCGCTGGAGCGATATTTCAAGTACGATTCTTCCATAGCGTATGCGTCGCGCACGCTGTTCAGCAATGCAGAATGGGAGCAGCTGGTCTATAACGAACTGGCAGCATCGCGGCCTGTACAGGTCAGCGGAAGCGGCTCGCAAGGCGGTCACGCTTTTGTATGCGACGGCTATCAGGGCGACCATTATTTCCATTTCAACTGGGGATGGGGAGGCACCAGCGACGGTTATTTCATGTTCTGCGCCCTGAATCCCGGCACTCTGGGTATCGGAGGTGGCGCCGGTGGTTTCAATTACAACCAGGGCGTGATATATAATGTCTTTCCTCCCGGCCTGGGCACTCCGCAGATTATCGATACACCGAATCCCGTCATGGTATGCAACGGAGATTTTACGTACGGCGTGAAGTCAGGCTACGAAAGCTGGGGAAATGTTTTCTACCCGGCATACGACGGCGGTTTCGAGGCGTTCTTCAACGCCGGCACCAAGGATTTCACAGGAAGGATGGGAATCATGTACGAAAACAGACAGACTTCCCAGCAATATATCGGCAACATATACGACTTCGCAGAGGAGGGGTTGCCGCCGGGATACGGATTCTCTGTATTTGGTGCTACCCTGCCCTCGAATATTACAGACGGCGAATACAAGGTATATCCGGCCTATCGCAACAACAACGACGAGACATGGACCATGATGCCGTCGGGTGACGGTTTCACCAACTATCTGTACATGACCATCAGCGACGGGGCCATTGCCTCGGTCGCCACTCCGGAAGCCGATCCCGAGACGTTGCCCGTACTGATGACCTCATATTTCTCCACCGCAGGCAAATTGGCCCGGAACAATCAGATTTATTGCGACATGGCATTCATGAATGTTTCCGACAGGGATTATGCCGGCAATCTTTCGATGGTAGCCCGTAATTCCGCAGGCGATGAAACCACAATGCTTGAATTCAGCCAGGCCCTGCCCGCCGACATCTGTCTGTCATCATCGGGCAACATCACTCTGACTCTCGCTCCCGGCGACTATGATGTATATTTCAAGGACGACTACGGCCGCAAACTCGCCGGCACGTATCCCATCACCGTCGTAGAGGGTGAAACTCAACAGCCTCTCGACGTGCCGTGCGAGATGACCGGAATGTCGCCTACCAAGTTCGAACCTTCGGATTACGCACAGACGTTCGAAACCTATTGGAGTCTGGGCTCAGACCACCAAAACGGGCTCTATTTAGGATGGAGATTTGAACTAACTGATTCTCAAGGAGTCACAAAGTACAGTTCCCCCATGTACGAATATTATAATCTGCCCGGACCCGGCAACTACAGAATCGTCACAAACGATTTCATTCCGAATTTCGGCATAGGGACCTATACGATGAAAGTCAAAGCGCATACATTAATTAACAATGAAGTGAGCGCTGAATACGACGCATGCCGTCCTTTCCCCGTCATTATCGCTCCTACCGTAGAGACCGTGACGATGGATCAGTCATGCGAGCTGACAATAAACGAGACCAAGGCTTTGACATACTCAGTCACACCGACATCGGCTGCCGGCCTGCTGCAATGGACCAGCAGCAATCCCGACGTAGTGACGGTTGATGCACAAGGCAACGCGACCGGCAAGGAAGTCGGAACGGCGACGGTTACGGTCTGCTCGCCCAACGGCCGCTACGGCACCTGTGTGGTGACGGTGAAACAGTCTACAGGTATCGACACACCCGTCAATGACGGCATCATCCGTGCCGTCTACACCACACAGGGCATCCGCGTGCTTGACAATGCCACGGACAAGGATTTGAACAGTCTGCCCGGCGGCATCTACATCGTCGTCACCGACAAAGGCACATACAAAACTACGCTGAACCGTTAATATCCGTTAGTTAATATCTGTTAATAGATATACCGATACATCATAAAACCCGAAACCGTTTTGCGGTTTCGGGTTTTTTACTTAATTTTGCACCGCTTTGGGCATACTATACTCTGTCCGGACTAACGAAACGTCTTCTCACAACCAATGACAACCGAGGAATACAGGACACATCTGTTGCACCGCATTTATCCCGTGCTGATAAAAAAGGGAGCCAAGAACATGACCATGGACTACGTGGCCAAAAGTCTCTCCATATCCAAACGCACCCTATACGAGATATTCGGCAGCAAGGAACAGTTGCTATGCGAAGCCCTGACCCTGATACACGATGACTTTGCCAAACGGCTGTTCGAACTGACGCATAATGCCGGGAACATGATGGAGACAATGGCCATAGCGCTGCGCCTCCATCAGGAGGCCATGCGCGAGTTCGGCACCGAATTCTTCAAGGCAATGGATGAAAGCTACTCGCAGATACGCCCCTATTTCGAAAAGAACATCCATAGGTCGCAGGAAGACATGCTGAACGGATTCCTGAAAGGAGTGGAGGAGGGTGTGTTCCGCCCGAACATTGACTACCGTATCATAATCCGTCTGTTCATGATCCAGATGGAATCGCTGAAACGGATGGAGGAGAATTTTCCGCCCGACGTCACCCTTCTCGAGGCTTACGAGACTGCCAGCACCGCGCTGCTGCGCAGCATCGCCACCCCTAAGGGACTCGAGATTCTGGAGGAAATAGGCGGCTCGCACCGTCTTGACGGAATCCTGAAATGCGAACAAAACAACGAATAACAACTATTTAACCGATATTTATGAAAATCAGCAGACTGGCAGCATTACCCTTGTTAATGTTTGCATGCTCGATACCGGGCGCAGCCAACGACACCGTGCGGCTGTCGCGCCAGGAATGCGTGTCGATTGCCCTGCAGGACAATCCCACCATCCGGGTGGCAGACCTGGAAGTGAAACGCATGGATTACAGCAAGCGCGAGACTCTTGCAAGCGTATTCCCCAACATCGATTTTTCAGGCGCATACCAGCGCACCATCAAGCTCCAGACCGTGTCGATGAACATGGGCGGACAGACCCAGCAGTTCAAGATGGGTACCGACAACAACTGGAACTTCGGATTTTCGGCATCGATGCCGTTGGTGAACGCCCAGCTGTGGAAAGCCATCCAGATCAGCGACACGCAGATACTCGCCGCCATGGAGGATGCCCGCGCATCGCGCCTCGATCTGGTGAACAACATCAACAAGGCTTACTACGCCCTCCTGCTCGCCGATGCCTCGCGCAACGTCATCAAGGCTAACTACGACATCGCCAAGATGAACGCCGAAATATACCAGAAACAGTTCGAACAGGGCACCGCTTCCGAGTATGACGTGCTGCGCAGCTCGGTCCAGGTGTCGAACGTGGAACCCGAACTGCTGCAGGCCGACATCTCCGTGAAGCAGGCGTCGCTGATGCTGAAGATACTGATGAGCATGGACCATGAGGTGACCGTGATGCCCAACATTACACTCAAGGACATGCAGCGCGAAATGTACGGTTATCACCTCGGCACGGAACGCGACCTGTCGCAGAACACCTCTCTGCGCACACTCGACATCCAGACCAAGATGCTGAAACAAAGCCTTACGGCCAAGAAATTCGCGTGGATCCCCACCCTTGGCATCAGCTACAACATGAACTGGAACGCAATGAGCAGCGGCAACGCGCTGAAAAACCAGCAGTTCAATCCCTACAGCAACGTCGGAATCGCCCTGCAGGTGCCCATCTTCAACGGATTGGGTCGTCTCAACGCCGTGAAGCAGGCACAGGTGCAGGTGAAGGAAATGACATTCCAGCGCGAGAACCTGGTGAACAACCTAAACATGCAGGTGGACCTGGCTCTGGACAACCTCAACAAGCAGGTGAAGCAGATATCCAGTTCCGAACAGGGCATGAAACAGGCGCAGAAGGCATACGACATAATGCAGAAAAGCTTCGAGATAGGAGCCGCCACTTATCTTAACCTCCGCGACGCGGAGGTGGCCAACACCTCGGCCCAGCTTTCGTACCTGCAGGCCATTTACAATTACCTCGTCTCCACTTCCGAGCTGGACACCCTGCTCGGCAAGGAGGACGCTCTTGGCATAACCACTTATAAATCCGCAAACTAAACGTCACATGAAAAAGTATATATCGATAGCCGCCGTCGCGCTGACGGGTGTAATGGCAGTGTCCTGCTCCGGCAACAAGGAGAAGGCCGACAATGCCGCCGACAAACAGGAAACAGTACCTACGGTCAAGGTAGAGACCGTCCATTCACAGATAGTGGACCAGGTGGGCCAGTACACCGCTACCGTCGAACCGGAACTGATCAACAACATATCCAGCTCCATGCCCACCCGCATCAAGCAGATATTAGTAGACGAGGGTCAGCGCGTGTCGGCCGGACAGCGTGTCGTTGTGCTTGACGACGTCAACACCGTAAGCTACGAGGCCCAGGTGGACAACGCCCGCGCCAACCTCAAGAACGTGCAGCTGAACTACGACCGCGCAGTAGAGCTCTTCAAGATAGGCGGAGGCACCAAGCAGCAGGTGGACCAGATGGAAATCCAGCTCATCAATGCCAAAAACGCGCTGACCACAGCCGAACGCACCCTACGCAACGTGCGCGAGAACACCGTGCTCACCTCCCCCATCTCGGGCGTCGTGACCGCACGCAACTACGATCCGGGCGATCTGACGGCCCAGCTGCCTATCCTTACGGTTGCTCGCGTCCAGCCCCTTAAAGTCGTTATCAATGTTTCGGAAAGCGACCTTCCCAAGGTGCGCAAGGGTATGCCCGCCTTGATTAAGTTCGATACATACGGCGACGAGGAATTCCAGGGCACCGTCACCACCGTGATGCCTACCGTCGACGCTCAGAGCCGCACGTTCGGCGTGGAGGTCACGATGCCCAACGCCAACGGCAAGATCCTGCCCGGCATGTTCGGACGCGTCAGCCTCAACCTCGGCAAAGCCGACCGCGTCGTGGTGCCCGACAAGGCCGTGGTGAAGCAGACCGGTTCCGGCAACCATTACGTATATGTGTATAATTCAGACGGCACCGTGTCGTACAATAAGGTTGAACTCGGCCAGCGTCTCGGCGACACCTACGAGCTTATCTCGGGTGTGGAGTCCGGCGCGCAGGTAGTGACCGTGGGCCAGGCCCGCCTCGCCAACGGAGCCAAAGTCAAGTTAGCTAAATAATCGCAACCATGAGTCTGTACAGTTCCGCTGTAAAGCGCCCCATAACCACGCTGCTTTGCTTCGTGACGGTCCTGATCCTCGGACTGTTCTCGCTGGCCAAGCTGCCTATCGACCTGTATCCCGACATCGACACCAACACCATCATGGTAATCACCATGTATCCCGGTGCCAGCGCCAAGGATATAGAGCAGAACGTGACAAAGCCTCTGGAGAACACCCTGAACTCCGTGGAGCATCTGAAGCACGTCACATCCACCAGCCGCGAGAACACGTCGGTCATAACCCTTGAATTCGAATACGGCTACGACATAGACGTGCTGACCAACGATGTCCGCGACAAACTGGACATGGTGGAGTCGTCGCTCCCCGACGACGCGATGAACCCCATCATCTTCAAGTTCTCGACCGACATGATTCCTATCTGTCTGCTTTCCGTGCAGGCAAACGAATCGATGCCCGGTCTGTATAAGATCCTGGACGAGAACCTGGCCAACCCGCTGGCACGTATCGACGGTGTCGGCACAGTGTCCATTTCCGGTGCGCCGAAACGTGAGATACACGTATACATCGACCCCAACCGCCTGGAGGCATACAACCTCTCCGTGGAACAGATCTCGTCCATCATCGGCAACGAGAACCGCAATATCCCGGGCGGTTCGTTCGACATCGGCTCCAACACCTACGCGCTGCGTGTGCAGGGTGAGTTCGAGGAATCGTCACAGCTGGCCGACCTGCCCGTAGGCTCGTATCAGGGCAAGACCGTCTACCTGAAGGATGTGGCACGCATAGCCGACACCGTCGAGGAGCGGACACAGCACACATACAACAACGGCAAGGAAGGCGCCATGATCGTGATACAGAAGCAGTCGGGCGCGAACTCCGTGGAAATCTCCGACAAGGTAAAGGAGATGCTGCCTAAACTGCAGAAGAACCTTCCCTCCGACATCAAGATCGGTGTGATCGTCGACACTTCGGACAACATCCGCAACACCATCGCCTCTCTGGTGGAGACGGTGCTGTACGCCCTGCTGTTCGTCATGATCGTGGTGTTCCTGTTCCTGGGACGCTGGCGCGCCACAATGATCATTGTCATCACGATTCCCGTGTCTTTGATCGCCTCGTTCATATACCTGTTTGCCACGGGCAATTCTCTTAACATAGTCTCGCTCTCGGCATTGTCCATATCCATCGGTATGGTGGTGGACGACGCCATCGTGGTGCTGGAGAATGTCACCACGCATATCGAACGAGGATCCGACCCGAAGCAGGCGGCCGTGCACGGCACCAACGAGGTGGCTATCTCGGTTATCGCATCTACGCTGACCCTTATAGCGGTGTTCTTCCCGCTCACCATGGTCACCGGCATGACCGGCGTACTGTTCCGTCAGTTAGGATGGATGGTGACGATCATGATGATCATATCCACCACCTGCGCCCTTTCGCTCACCCCGATGCTCTGCAGCCAGTGGCTGCGCCTGCGTCCCAAGACCAAGGCCGAGAAAAATCCGAAGAAGAACTGGTACATATACATCGAACGCGCGCTTGACAGCTTCGACGCATGGTACGCCCGCGTGCTGGGACGCGTGGTTTCGCACCGCGCAGTCACCATCCTGGTCTGCCTCGGCATTTTCATCGGCTCCATATTCCTCATGAAGTTCGTGGGTACAGAGTTCTTCCCCACATCCGACAACTCACGAATCGGCGTCAGCCTCGAGCTGCCCATCGGATCGCGGGTGGAACAGGCCTACGAATCCACTTCACGCCTCGACTCGCTGTGGCGAGCCAAGTATCCGGAAATCTTGGTGTCCAACTTCACCGTCGGTCCCGCAAGCTCCGACAACACGTTCGCCTCGCTGTCCGACAACGGCCCGCACATCATCTCGATGAACGTGCGCCTCACCAATCCCACCGAGCGTAAGCGCACCATCACCGAGATAGCCGAGGACATGCGTAAGGATATAGAGACGCAATTCCCCGAGTTCAAGAAGGCCCAGGTCAACGTGGGCGGCGGACGTGGCTCGTCCATGGGCGGACAGTCTACGGTAGACTTCGAGATCTACGGCTATGACTTCGAGGAGACCGACTCCGTGGCTCAGCAGCTGAAAGGCGCGCTGGCCGGCATCGAGGGTACCGCCGACGTCACCATATCACGTTCCGACTATCAGCCGGAATATCAGGTGGACTTCGACCGCGAGAAACTGGCCATGTACGGCATCAACCTTTCGACGGCCGCATACTATCTGCGTAACCGCGTCAACGGCGCCACTTCGACCCAGTTCCGCGAGGACGGCGAGGAGTATGACGTCAAGGTGATGTACGCTCCCGAGTTCCGCACACGCATCGAGGATCTGGAGAACATCATGATATACTCCTCCACCGGTCAGGGAGTCCGTCTCAAGGAGCTTGGAAAGGTAGTGGAACGTTCCACGCCTCCCACCATCGAGCGTAAGGACCGCGAGCGCGTCGTAACCGTCTCGGCCGTAGTGGACGGCCGCCCCCTCGGCGACGTCGTGGCCGACGCACAGGCGGCAATCGACAACATGCACCTGCCGGCCAACATCTCCATCGAGATAGCCGGTTCCTACGAGGACCAGCAGGATTCTTTCTCCGATCTGCTGATGCTCGGAGTGCTGATCATCATCCTTGTATACATAGTGATGGCGGCACAGTTCGAGTCGTTCACATATCCCGGCATCATCATGACCTCGCTGCTGTTCGCATTCTCCGGAGTGTTCCTCATACTGTGGCTCACCGGTCACACGCTGAATATCATGTCCATGATCGGCGCCATCATGCTGATCGGTATCGTGGTGAAGAACGGTATCGTGCTCATAGACTACATCACGCTTAACCGCGAACGAGGCATGTCCATCCGCAAGGCCGTGATAGACGGCGGTCGCTCGCGTCTGCGTCCTGTGGTGATGACCACGCTGACTACCATCCTCGGCATGGTGCCTATGGCAATCGGTTCCGGCGAGGGTTCCGAGATGTGGAGGCCTATGGGTACGGCCGTGATCGGCGGTCTGACGTTCTCCACGTGTCTCACACTGCTGTTCGTGCCCGTGCTGTACTGCGTATTCGCCGGCAACGGCATCAAGAACCAGCGCCGCAAGCACCGCAAGATGCTGGAGAAGAAGAATCTTAAAATTGAATCGAAATGAAAGGAGTATTCATAGCATACGACCAGGCACATCACGAGAATGTGATTGAAGTACTGAACCGCACCTCATGCCGAGGCTTCACGGCCTTCGGCGAGGTGCAGGGACGCGGCTCGAAGACAGGCGACCCGCACTATGGCACCCACGCCTGGCCCTCGTTGGCTTCGGCTATCATGACATTCGTGCCCGATGAACAACTCGACCTCCTGATGGAGCGTCTGCATGAGCTGGACGAGACCAAACCCATGCTCGGTCTCCGCGCGTTCGCCTGGAACGTAGAGAAGTCAATATAACCCTAATCTGGATTAATCAGGATTTATCGAGATTAATCCGGAGATATCGAGATTTTCGGGATTAATCGGGATAATTCTTGATTAATCCCGATTTTTGTTGTATCTTTGCGTCTGAAAAGGCGCACGTGGCGTAATTGGTAGCCGCGCCAGACTTAGGATCTGGTGTCTTGCGACGTGTAGGTTCGAGTCCTATCGTGCGCACCCGTATATAGCCGTCAGCCCCTCCGGTTGTCGGCTATTTTATTTTATCCGGCCGGTTCCGGGGCATTGCAGTCCGGATACCTAAAAACCTGACATCATGAAAGAATTCATCAGCGAGGATTTTCGGCTGCAGACCGAATCCGCACGCCGCCTATACCATGACTATGCGGAGGGACTGCCCATCATAGACTATCATTGTCACCTCTCGCCCGAGTATGTGGCCGACAATCATGTCTTTCCCAACCTGTCAAAGATATGGCTGGAAGGCGACCACTACAAATGGCGCGCGCTTCGCACCAACGGCGTGGATGAACGTTTCATAACAGGCAACGCCTCCGACTGGGAGAAGTTCGAGAAATGGGCCGAAACCGTGCCGTACACCATGCGCAACCCGCTGTACCATTGGACGCATCTCGAGCTTAAGACGGCGTGTGGTGGTTCTTCCTGTTCTGGATTCCCGCCTATATATCCGACATATACGGATTCTCGAGCGACACCGGAACGTCGCAGATGCTGATATTCGTGCTTTACGCCATCACCATGCTCTCGATATACGGCGGCAAACTCCCGACCATCATTATCGAGAAGACCGGGCTTGATCCCTACTCCGCCCGCATGAAAGCCATGTTCATATTCGCGCTGTTCCCGCTACTGGCCATATTCGCACAGCCTCTCGGATCCATTTCATACTGGTACCCCATCATCATCATCGGCATCTGCGGCGTCGGCTATCTCGCCGCCTGGTGCCTAATGAAGCTACTCGTCCCCCGCTACAAACTCATCGAACCATAAACTTCCATCCTCGTTTTCTATTTTGGAATTGAGGAAATAAATATTAACTTTGTACTCCGGGTGTCGCCAACGGGGCGATATCCGGAGTTTGGTTTCGATTTGATACCGATTGAATTAAAAAATGAGCAAAATAGGCAAACTATATTTCAGATACGGCACGATGGGCTCCGCCAAGACGGCGCTGCTACTCACCACGGCTTATAATTTCGAGGAACGCGGCATGGCGTACAAATGCTTCAAGCCTGTGGTGGACACCCGCGAGCAGAAGAACGTGATACGCAGCCGCATAGGCATAGAACGCGAGTGTAGCTGGATTTATCCCGACACCAATCTCTACGCCGTCATCCATGACATGCTGGCCACCGGCAACGGTCCTCGATGGATATTGGTGGACGAGGCACAGTTCCTGTCGCCCGAACAGGTCGACCAGCTGGCTCGTGCCGTAGACGACTTCGGCATCAACGTGATATGCTACGGTCTGCGCACTGATTTTCGCACCAACCTGTTCGAAGGGTCGCGCCGCCTCTTAGAGATTGCCGACACTATCGATGAAATAAAATCCACCTGCACATGCGGCCGGAAGACAATAGTCAACGCACGTGTCAACAGTGCCGGCGAGATCATTACCGAAGGTGAGGTTGTGGAAATCGGCGGCAACGAACGCTACATAGCCGTGTGCCGCAAGTGCTGGCGCAACAAACGCATAGAACAGAGCGAAAAAGGCAAACTTCCCCTCTAAACGATTGGCAATTGCTAATTGCTGATTACTAATTGCTAATTTACATAAACCTTAATCCTCAAAACCGAACGCTCATGGATAAACCCATCAGAGACCAGATCATAGAGCTGATAAAGAACGAAGTGGTGCCCGCGTGCGGGTGCACGGAGCCGGCGGCCGTATCGCTGTGCGTGGCCAAGGCTACAGAACTGCTCGGCACGTTGCCCGACAGCATAACCCTGCTGCTCAGCGGCAACATCGTCAAGAACGCCATGGGCGTCGGAATCCCCGGCACCGGCATGATCGGGCTACCCATCGCAGTGGCGCTCGGAGCAATCTGCGGCAAATCGGAATACGGCCTTGAAGTCTTGCGCGACGTCAATCCCGACGCACTTAAGGCCGGCAAGCGATATGTGGACGATAACCATATCAAGATCCGGCATAAGGACAACGCCCCTTCCAACCTGTACATCGAAGCGCACGTAGAGGCTGACGGACACTCCGCATGCGCAGTAATCTCCGGAGCACACACCAATTTCGTGTATCTTGAGAAGGATGGCCGGATATCGCTCAAAAAATCGGCCGGATCGGATGCTGGCACCGAAAGCCATATAAAGCTGGACTATGCGCAGGTATATGAGTTTGCCATGACTGCGCCGTTGCAAGAAATAGAGTTCATGCTCGATGCCGGCGAGATGAACCTCCGCGCCGCTAAGGAAGGCCTGAAACAAAGCTACGGCCATTGCCTCGGCGCGTTGCTGAGCCGGCAGGGCAAACAATTCTTCGGCGACACTCCGCTGATGCACATAGTGTCCATGACTTCGGCCGCCTGCGATGCCCGCATGGGTGGTGCTCTGGTGTCGGTGATGTCCAATTCCGGCAGCGGCAACCAGGGAATCACAGCCACGCTGCCTGTATTGACCTATGCACGCGACTGCAATGCATCGCACGAACAGGAAGTGCGAGCCCTGACCCTCAGCAGTCTCACCAGCATATACATAAAGCAGAGTCTGGGCCGACTCTCCGCACTGTGCGGATGCGTAGTGGCCTCCACAGCGGCTTCGGCCGGCATAACCTATCTGATGAACGGTGACTACGACCGCGTGTGCGCGTCCATCAAGAATATGGTGGCCAATCTGACCGGCATGATATGCGACGGCGCCAAGCCTTCGTGCGCCATGAAGATCGCTTCGGGAGTCTACACCGCCCTGATGTCAGCCGTAATGGCAATCAACGACCAGTGCGTGTCGAGTGCCGAAGGTATCGTGGACAACGATATCGACAAGACCATACGCAACCTTACGTGCATCGGCCGCGAGGCGATGGACGAAACCGACAGAAAAGTGCTGCAAATCATGGTCGACAAATAAACCGGCTACCCGTTTGCGGCTCTTTTTATAAAACAACCATCCGTTCTATGCGTTTTTATATGGAAACACAATAGGAACGCACAACAACACAAATTTATGAAGAATTTTTTCTCGATTGTATTGACTCTGACCGTTGCTGCCTGCTGCCTGACGCCGGATGCGCAGGCACGCCGCATACCCAAGGAAGTGGAAGACACCGTATTATACAACAAGGTAGCCGACGTGCTCGATGCCGTGGACGCTCTTGACGACCTGAACCTCTATGGCCAGGTCAACGTCGACCTGTACCGCACGTACCGTGATTCGGGCGTGGGCTTCTATCTCGGCAAACAGGCATTGCGTTTCGCCGACCCGGTCACCGCACAGAACGTGCTGAACGAGATGCCCGAATCGTGGCGCAACCGCGAGGACATCAAGGTGCTGGAGAAGCGCATCGCCGCCCGTGTGGCCACACGTCCCGGCATGCCTTACGCCAATGTCAAGGGTCAGAACGCGCAGGGACAGCCCACGGATCTCGCCGCGATGGTGAAACCCGGCAAATACACTCTCGTCGATTTCTGGGCCAGCTGGTGCCCCTGGTGCATCAAGGAGATTCCCAACCTCAAGGAACTGCTGAACCGTTACGGCCAGAAGGGTCTGGAGATTGTGGGTGTGGCCGTGCGCGACACCCCGGAGGATACCGCCAAGAGCGTGGCCAAGCAGGGAATAACATGGCCCGTACTCTACAACACCGACATGGCGGCATACGACGCTTACGGATTCGCCGGCATACCCCATCACCTGCTGATCGGACCCGACGGAAAGATAATCTTCAACGGCTGCAACATCAATCAGATTATTCAATACTTAGACACACATTGACACTCACTGAAACACACTGATACTCTATGACAAACGAAAATAAAGATTCTCTCAACGCTCTCATAGAGCATTCCATCAAGAGCAACTGGAACCTGATGGCCCTGTCCGATATGGGCGGCGTCAATCTGCAGTATAAGGACGTGGCTCTGCTCATCGCCAAGGTGCATATCCTCTTCGAGGCCGCGGGTGTGAAACGCGGTGACAAGGTGGCCATCTGCGGCAAAAACTCGTCCAACTGGACGGTTGTGTTCCTGTCGTGCCTCACGGCGGGTGTCGTGGCCGTGCCAATCCTGCACGAGTTCAAACCGGACACCATACATCACCTTGTCAATCACTCGGACGCGAAGCTGTTCTTCGTAGACGCCGCCATCTGGGAAAATCTTGACGAACGTCTGCTCCCCAACCTGGTGGGCGCCATATACATCAGCGAGTTCGGAATGCCGCTGTCGCGCAGCGAGAAACTGACCGAAACCCGCAACAACATCAACCAGTGTTTCGGAGCTAAATATCCCTATAGTTTTGAGCCGGAGAACGTGGAGTATTTCGCCGACCAGCCCGACGATCTGGCCATGATAAACTACACGTCCGGTTCCACGGGCATGTCCAAAGGCGTTATGGTGCCCTTCCGCAGCCTCTGGAGCAACGTGCGCTTCTGTCTGGACAACCTGTCGATGCTGAAGCCGGGAGTCAAGATGGTCAACATGCTCCCCTTGGCCCACATGTACGGCATGACCATCGAGATGCTGAATCCCTTCTGCCACGGATGCCACTGCTTTTTCCTCACCAAACTTCCCAGTCCGAAGATTATTCTCAAGGCATTCGCCGACGTACAGCCCGCGCTCATCATCACGGTGCCCCTGATCGTGGAGAAGATAATACGCAACAAGGTGTTCCCCTTGCTTGAGAAGCCGCTGATGAAGGTGTTGCTCAAGGTACCCTACCTCGACGACCGTCTGCTGGCCAAGATCAAGGAAAACCTTCTGCAGGCGTTCGGCGGCAACCTTAAGGAGCTTATCATAGGAGGTGCTCCACTCAACGCCGATGTCGAGAAATTCCTGTACAAGATTGGATTCCCCGTAACCGTAGGATATGGCATGACCGAGTGCGGTCCGTTGATAGCATACGCATCCTCGGCAATTTCAAAGCCTCACACCGTCGGACTGCCCGTGGACCGGATGGAGGTGAAAATAGACTCGCTCGACCCGCGTAACGTGCCCGGAAATATTATGGTGAAGGGCGTGAACGTGATGCATGGTTACTATAAGAACGACAAGGCCACCGACGAGGTGCTTGACAAAGAATCCGGCTGGATGAACACCGGCGACATGGGCACCATCGACGAAGACGGATTCATCACCATCAACGGCCGCAGCAAGACCATGATACTCGGTCCTTCGGGCCAGAACATATATCCCGAGGAGATCGAGCAGAAGCTGAACAACCTCCCATACGTCAACGAATCGCTGGTTGTGGAGAACGGCACCGACCTCGAAGCCCTCGTTTATCCTGATTTCGATTCGGCCCGCACACAGAACATCGACCGCGACGAACTCGAGAAGATAATGGTGCAGAACCTGGCGGCGCTCAATCAGGAGATGCCGTCCTACAGCAAGGTCAAGACCATCAAGATTATGGAGGAGGAATTCGAGAAGACTCCCAAGCGCAGCATCAAGCGCTTCCTCTACCAACATTGATACATATCGGAACCGGAGGGCTCTAATATCCCTCTGATCATTTTCCTGACACACATAGTGCGCCATGACCAGCGGTTTTGGCGCACTTTTTTATCTCTATGGAACGCAAATTTTCACACTTTCGGAACAAAATTAACCAAATTTTTGTTATGTCATTGAGTTTCAACAAGAATATGTGTCATGAACAAGCCGAACGTCATTTCCATCAATCCGGGACAAAAGACACTCGGCCAGCTTCATCAGGAAGCCGAACGTTACAATCCCGTTGTAAAGCAATTGGCATCCACTATCTCGTCGACTGTGAGGCTCAAGGCATGCCTGAATTTCTTCACGGGCATCGATACCAAGACCATGAAAGGAGCGTCCGCACGAATCCTGCTGCTGCGTCTGTTTACCGCCGGACTTCTTTCCTCCTTCGCGTATGCCGTCATGAATCCCTCTGTACTGGCTATATCGGACGCCGTACTGGTGCCGGCGCTGGATTCCGTGCAAGGGAACATAGCCTTGTCCACGTCCATCTTCGTAATGGCGGCATCCATCCTGTTAGGCTTTATGACACGCATAGTCAGCGTTGCGGCGTTCCCATACTTTATCCCGATGGTGCTGCAGGGCACGCTCCCTATTTCCATAGCCTCCGCATTACTGTTTGTGGCGTTGGGATACATCATCCTCGGCCCGGGCATCTTCAGCGCGGATCAATGCATACGCAAGGCCATATTCCGCAACTATAAGCGACGCGCCAGACGCCTGGCCACCCGGGCGCGCATCCCACGCGGCCTTCGCGGTCACCACGACCTCGATTACCGCAGCTACCTCAGGCTGTAACCGTGCCGCGGCGCGTCGGAGACCACGAATTTCACCATCACCCCTTTGTGGTCGCTGAACCATTTGTCAGATACGTCCGCGATGCTGTCGCTGTCCGTCTCCTTCACTCTGACAGAACGGCACATGGATGTGCGCGGACCTAACAGAAACGCTTCCACCGGCTCCACGCCCGCGCTTCCGAACAGAAAGTCGATCCTGTCGCGGTCATCGGCCTTGGGTGCCCAGCATATTTTATCGGCCGGCAGTGACGGCACATCCGACGGATACGTGATGCCGGGATTGCGCATCGGATCCGGATACACCGTGCGCCACATATCCTTGAATCCGTCGCGCTCCAGCATCGTCGTGACTGGCCACTGCACCGTATATCCGTTGTGTCCGAATTCCGACGACATTTCCGGCGTCCAGTCCCTGAACGACGGCTCGTTGAAATCACCTCCGAGAATAACATGGCTTCCTTGCCCAATCTTTTCGCCGGCACTTTCCACAAACCGCTTGATCGCCTCCGTTCTTTTTGACTTCAGCCCCAGGTTCAGCAGTGTCTGAGCGTCGGCCGGCCTTTCGCATTCCTTCCATGTCGAGCCGTCGTAACCACGGGCGTTGTAACAGGAATAATGATGCCAGTCAAGATGGGCCGTATACAGTGCGAGCCTGATGCCGTCTATATCCACGTCAGCGCAGTATATGCTGCCGCAGTCGTCCTGCAGCGGATATACAGTCGAATAGTCTTTGATGGGATACCTGCTTATGATTCCGGAGTCATCGCTGCGCTGCGAATAATACCGCAGTCCTTTCTGTTTCAATGATTCGCAGAGCCGGGCCGTAAAATCCACACCGTCGTAGTTTCTGACCTCGCTCAGTGTCACCAAATCGGGCTGCCGGCGTTCTATCTCCGATACCAGCGTCTCGAATCCTCCCGGCACCTTGGTGCATTTCTGCCACACATTGAGCTGCAACGCGCTGAACACCGGCTGCAGTCTGACTGCGAATCCTCCGGCGCGTGCCATTTTCAAAGGCAATTCGGATGCGGACGTCACCCTTTTCCTATATATGGTATATGTCTCGGGATGGTGAATCCGTCGCTGTCGCCCGCATCGCAATATACCGTACATTCATATTCCCTCAATAGTTCGTTAAAAATTTATTCATAGGCTAAGCGGCATCTACCGCCAAGCCAAAGAGTTCTTTGACAAGTTTAGCATTTAAAGTCTTGTTCGGGTCAATTCCG
>CADBNR010000068.1 GCA_902796035.1 uncultured Bacteroidales bacterium
ACCCCATAACTCCCTCAACGCAAGAGGGAATCTGCCTGACGAATGACCGCCCTATCATTAACATTTATTATTAAACAAGCTCTAAAAATAAATTCATATAGAAGCCGTTTATGAATAGTGGGGAAATATAAACCACGGTGCTTAATTCACATTGCACGCTACACACAAAGAAACAACATTCTTAACAACTAAGATGAAAAAACCGATATTGACCGGAGTTGGGCTGGCAGCCGTATTGTTGGCGTATGCCGCCAAGGATCCGGTAATCATGACCATCAACGGCGAGGATGTGACCAAGTCGGAGTTCGAGTATCTCTATAACAAGAACAGTCAGCAGCAGATCAATCCCCAGACTCTTGACGAATATGTGGAGATGTTCAAGCTGTACAAGATGAAGGTGGCCGACGCCAAGGCCGCAGGCCTGGACACTACGGCTAAATTCCGCAAGGAGGCGGAGCAGTACAGACATGATCTGGCCACACCGTATCTGGCGGATTCAGTCTATCTGAACCAGCTTGTGGACGAAGCGTATGCACGTTCGCGCAAGGAGGCTGTGGCAAAGCATATAATGTTTTTCAAGAGTCCGAATCCCGAACATAACCTGCAGATGAAGGCCAAGGCCGACAGCCTGAAACAGGTGCTTGACAACGGCGGCAATTTCGAGGAACTCGCCAGGCAGTATTCGCAGGACAAGCGCAGCGCCGTAAAAGGCGGCACGATGGGATATATCGTATCGGGTCAATATCCGTATGGATTCGAGGTGGCCGCGTTCGCTACGCCGGAAGGATCAATATCGGATGTGGTGGAAAGTCCGCAGGGATATCACATTCTCAAGGGCGGTCACAAACGTGATGCCCGCGGCCGTGTCAAGGTGTCGCACATTCTGAAGCTCGCACGTCAGGAATCTGACTGGGCACGCGCCAAGGAGCAGATAGACAGCCTGTATCAGGTGGTTACGGCCAATCCCGAAAAATTCAATGAAATCGCCACGACCAACAGCGACGACCGTGGCAGCGCGCGCCAGGGGGGCCAGCTTCCCTGGTTCGGAGCCGGCGAGATGGTGGAGGAATTCGACTCGGCCGCCTTCGCGCTGAAGAAGGGCGAGATAAGCAAACCGGTGAAGTCACAGTTCGGCTATCATATCATCATTAAGCAGGACGAGCGCGGCCCGCTGCCCAAGGAGGCCGTCAAGAAGCAGACGCTGGCACGCATGAGCAGTCCGCAGGACGAGAGATACAGCCTGATTCAGAAACATCAGACAGAACTGTTCGCCGCCAGACACAAGGCGCAGGTGAATCAGTCGGGTCTTGACGCCGTGAACGATTATGTGGCCAAGAACGGCATAGATTCCCTGTTCTATGCCAAATGGCTCGGTAACGACGGCAATATCACGCTGATGACCGCCGACGGTAATAAATACAACGTCGCCGATTTCGTAGCCAAGTTCAATGGTGTAAAGCAGTCGAATCCGGCAGCGGCCAAGGAAATAATCGACGCCAACCTGGATTCGTGGATGAACGGCATCCTGACCGGTCTTGAAGAGGAAGCTTTGGCCAAAAGCGAGCCCGACTACCGCAATCTGCTTAAAGAATATGTAGACGGAAGCCTGTTGTATGAGGTAAGCGTTCTGAAGGTATGGGACAAGGCTGCAAAGGACATTCCCGGTCTGGAGAAATATTTCGCGGAAAACCGTATGAAGTACAAATGGGATACTCCCCATGTCAAGGGCGTCTTCGTACAGGCAGTCAACGATTCAGTGGCTACAGCCATCAAAAATCTTGCAAGGGGAGCTGCGGAAGATGACATAGTTCCCGCGCTCCGCAAGCAGTTCAAGAACCAGATGGCGGCCGAAAAGATACTGGTGCCCAAAGGAAGCAACGCCATGGTCGACTATGTGGCTTTCGACGGTCCCGTGGCGCCCAGCTCGATTGAGAAGTATCCCGTCATGTTCATGCTCAACAAGCGAGTCCTGACTGTGCCTGAGGAGATGCAGGACGTAAAGGGTCTGGTGACAAGCGACTACCAGAATATGTTCCAGGAACAGTGGGAGAACGAACTTCGCAATAAATATAGTGTGAAGGTCAACAAGAAGGTGCTGAAATCAGTGAACAAGAAGTAAGCTTTAGTGAATAGTGATTAGTGAATAGTGAATAATTGGAAGTCAAAACAGGATAATGACGGAGGCGTGCCGTAGGGCGCGCCTCCGTCATTTTTTGGGAAATATGTTGTAGAACATAAAAATAAATTTGGAATGGAGGGAAATGAGTGTTAATTTTACACCCATAAAACAACTAACACTAATTTTCAGCCATGAGACACTTACTGATTACAATGTCAGTGCTGGCCGGAGCGGTGGTAAGCTCCTGTGTCAGCGGCACAAACAAGGATGTGAGAACAGCATCCGGCCTGGATCCTCAGAACTTCGTGAGCGTATATGACGGTGACAGCACGGCGCTGTACACGTTGAAGAATGCAAACGGCATGGAGGTGTGCATCACCAACTTCGGAGGCCGCATCGTGTCGATAATGGTGCCTGACAAGGCCGGAAAGATGCAGGATGTGGTGCTTGGTTTCGACAGCGTACAGTCCTATTTCCCCGAAAACAATCAGACCGACTTCGGCGCAGCCATAGGCCGTTACGCCAACCGTATCAATCAGGGCAAGTTCACTCTTGACGGCACGGAATATCAGCTGCCCCGCAATAACTTCGGCCACTGTCTGCACGGCGGCACGGACATGGGCACCAAGGGATGGCAGTACCGCGTGTACAGGATGATGGAGTGCAACGACTCGACGCTTGTGCTGGGCATAGAGTCCAAGGATGGCGACAATGGCTTCCCCGGCACCGTTAAGGCTCAGGTGAAGTACACGGTTAAGTCAGACAACAGTCTGGACATAACCTACGCCGCAACGACCGACAAGCCCACCATCATCAACATGACCAACCACAGTTACTTCAATCTGTCGGGCGATGCGAACAAGCCTGTGACCGACCAGCAGCTGACCATCAACGCCAGCCGGTACACCCCGGTGGACAGCACATACATGACTACCGGCGAGATTCTGCCGGTGGCCGGCACTCCGATGGATTTCACCAACGCCAAACTTGTGGGCGCCGAGATCGAGAAGCGTGACTTCGAACAGATAAAGAACGGCAACGGCTACGACCATAACTGGGTGCTCGACACTAACGGCGACGACACCAAGGAGGCCGTGAACCTGTTCTGTCCCGCCAGCGGCATCCGTCTGCAGGTTTACACCAACGAACCCGGCATACAGGTCTACACCGGCAATTTCCTGGACGGCACGGTCAAGGGCAAGGGCGGCATAGTATATCAGCAGCGCACGGGCATCTGTCTGGAAACACAGAAATATCCCGACACTCCCAACAAACCCGAATGGCCGTCGGCTGTGCTGCGTCCCGGCGAGATGTACCACTCGCACTGCATCTTCAAGTTCTCGGTGCAGAAATAAAGCGATATACCACGGAAAATATCTAACCAACAATAACACGATTTCTATATGGAATTTTTAGACTGGCTGGTCATAGGGCTTTTCTTTGTAGCCCTGATCGGCATTGTGGTATGGGTGGCCCGGCAGAAGCAGGGCGATGCCAAGGACTACTTCCTCGGAGGCAAGGATGCGACATGGATAGCCATCGGCGCGTCAATCTTCGCCTCAAACATCGGCTCGGAACATCTGATCGGACTCGCAGGCTCCGGAGCGTCGTCGGGCATGGCTATGGCCCATTGGGAAATCCAGGGATGGATGATCCTGATATTAGGCTGGGTGTTCGTTCCGTTCTACAGCCGCTCGATGGTATACACTATGCCCGAGTTTCTGGAGCGTCGTTTCAATCCCGCGTCGCGCACCATTCTGTCGCTGATATCCCTTATCAGCTATGTGCTGACCAAGGTGGCCGTGACCGTTTACGCAGGCGGCCTTGTGTTCCAGCAGGTGTTCGGCATCGACACCCTGTGGGGAATAGACTTCTTCTGGATCGCCGCCATCGGACTTGTACTGATCACCGCCGTATATACCATATTCGGCGGTATGAAATCCGTGCTTTACACTTCGGTGCTGCAGACGCCCATCCTGTTGCTCGGATCGCTCGTGATTCTTGTGCTCGGTCTTAAGGAATTAGGAGGCTGGGACGAGATGATGCGTATCTGTTCGGCCGTAGAGGTGAACGAATACGGCGACACGATGACAAACCTGATTCGCGACAACCGCGACGCGCAATATCCCTGGCTCGGCGCCCTTATCGGTTCGGCCGTGATCGGCTTCTGGTACTGGTGTACCGACCAGTTTATCGTTCAGCGTGTACTGTCCGGTAAGAACGAGAAGGAAGCCCGCCGAGGTACCATATTCGGTGCTTACCTCAAGCTGCTGCCCGTGTTCCTGTTCCTGATTCCCGGCATGATCGCCTTCGCGCTGCATCAGACCCAGGGTTCGTTCCTGCCTCTGCTGCCCAACGGCAATCCCAACTCCGACGCAGCATTCCCCACACTCGTGGCCAAACTGCTGCCCGCCGGTTTCAAGGGGCTGATTGTCTGCGGTATCCTTGCCGCGTTGATGAGCTCATTAGCATCGCTGTTCAACTCCAGCTCCGCTCTGTTCACCATCGACTTCTACAAGCGCTTCAAACCCAATACCGACGCCAAGAAGCTGGTGCGTATCGGCCAGGCCGCTACGGTTGTGATCGTGATTTTAGGTATCCTCTGGATTCCCATCATGCGTTCGGTGGGCGATGTGCTCTATCTGTATCTTCAGGATGTGCAGTCGGTGCTGGCACCCGGTATCGCGGCCGCGTTCCTGTTGGGTATCCTGTGGAAGCGCTGCACGGCCCAGGGCGGTATGTGGGCGCTGATCACCGGTCTGCTGATAGGTATGACGCGACTGAGCGCCAAGGTATGGTACAGCAACGCCGATCCGAGCAACAGCATATTCCGCTATGTATTCTTCGAGACCAACTGGCTGTTCTTCTGCGGATGGATGCTGGTGATATGCTGCGCCGTCGGCATCATCGTGTCGCTGTGTACCAAAGCCCCGGATCCCAAGCAGATACAGGGACTGGTGTTCGGAACCTCGACTGCCGAGCAGCGCGCCCTGACACGCCAGAGCTGGAACGCATGGGATGTGATACATTCGGTTATAATCTTAGGTATCACGGTCGCATTCTACATCTATTTCTGGTAAAGCAACCGCATAGGTCGCTTTGCATAACATAAAGGTAGACAACGAATAGGAAATGAGTTCATATTACGGATCGCATAGCCGCTTCTATGTAAGTGTGGACTGTATCATCTTCGGCCTGAAGGATGGCAAGCTGAGCATATTGCTCACTCGCCGTGCCTTCGAGCCGGAGAAGGGTAAATGGTCGCTTATGGGCGGATTTGTGAGACCCGACGAAAGTGTTGACGCTGCGGCGGAGCGTGTGCTGTATGAACTGACAGGCCTTAACGACGTGTATATGCGTCAGGTGGGAGCCTTCGGCCGTATAGACCGCGATCCGGGCGAGAGGGTGGTGTCGGTGGCGTATTTCGCATTGCTTGATACCTTGCGGCTGTCCAATGACCTGATAGCCGAGCATGGAGCGGTGTGGGTGAATCTTGACTCGCTGCCCGAATTAGGTTTCGATCATCCCGAGATGATAGCCAGGGGCAGGGAGGTGATGCGACACATGTTCCTGACCGAACCGTTGGCGTTCCGCCTGCTGCCCGAACTGTTCACCCTTACCCAGATGCAGTCGCTTTACGAACTGGTGTTGGGACAGACTGTGGACAAGCGGAATTTCAGGAAAAGCATCCTTGATTCCGGACGGGTGGAACAGACCGACATCATCGACAAGACCAGCTCAAGGCGCGGCGCCAGAATGTACAGAAGGAAAATTAACGAACTAACAGAAGATTAAGACATAATGCTTGAGAAACTGAAGGAAGAAGTGCTACAGGCCAATCTGGACCTGGTGAGACACGGACTCGTGATATTCACGTGGGGTAACGTATCGGGCATAGACCGCGAGAAGGGACTTGTTGTGATCAAGCCCAGCGGCGTGAGTTACGACGACATGAAAGCAGAGGATATGGTTGTGGTTGACCTTAACGACGGTCATGTGGTGGAGGGAGACCTCCGTCCTTCGTCCGACACTCCGACACACTTGGCCATATACCGTGCGTTCCCCGAAGTCGGGGGTGTGGTGCACACTCACAGCACGTACGCCACGGCATGGGCGCAGGCCGGAATAGACCTGCCCAACATCGGCACCACGCACGCCGATTATTTCCACAATGCAGTGCCCTGCACCGCCGACATGACCGCCGAGGAAGTGGAAGGCGACTATGAACTGGAGACCGGCAATGTGATAGTGAAACGTTTCGAGGGAATCAATCCGATGCACACTCCCGGGGTGCTGGTCAAGAACCACGGCCCTTTCACATGGGGCAAGACACCGGCCGAAGCTGTGCACAACGCCGTGGTATTGGAGCAGGTGGCCAAGATGGCATTCGTGGCTTTCCAGGTCAATCCGAAGCTGACAATGAACCCGCTGCTGGTTGAAAAGCATTTCAACCGCAAGCACGGTCCTAACGCATACTACGGACAGAAAAAATAAATTAACAGGAATAAGAAAACTTAAAAACAGAATATTATGTTTGAGAATCTTGAAATATGGTGGGTGACCGGTGCCCAGCTGCTGTACGGAGGTGATGCAGTAATCGCCGTTGACGCGCATTCCAAAGAGATGGTAGATGGCCTGAACAAGTCGGGCAACCTTCCCATCAAGGTGGTGTACAAGGGTACGGCCAACTCGTCGAAGGAAGTCGAGGCCGTGATGAAGGCCGCCAACAACGACGAGAAGTGCGTGGGCATCATCACATGGATGCACACCTTCTCGCCCGCCAAGATGTGGATACACGGACTGCAGGCACTGCGCAAACCGCTGCTGCACCTGCACACACAGTATAACGCCGAGATTCCATGGGACACCATGGACATGGACTTCATGAACCTGAACCAGTCGGCGCACGGCGACCGCGAGTTCGGACACATCTGCGCCCGTCTGAAAGTGCGCCGCAAGGTAGTGGTAGGCCACTGGACCGACGTGGAGACCCAGAAGCACATAGCCGTATGGAGCCGCGTGGCAGCTGCATGGGCCGATGCGCAGGACATGACCATCGTGCGCTTCGGCGACCAGATGAATAATGTGGCCGTGACCGACGGCGACAAGGTGGACGCCGAGATCCGCATGGGCTATCACGTGGACTATGTGCCCGTAAGCGAGCTGATGGAATATCATAAGAAGGTGACCGACGACGAGGTGGAGACACTGTACAAGGAATATGTCTCGCTGTACGACTGCGCCCCCGAAATCCTGGAAGCCGGCAGCGAGTCGTACAAGTCAGTTCATAACGCCGCACGCGCCGAACTCGCTATCCGCGCTTGCCTGAAGGCTCACAACGCCAAGGGATTCACCACCAACTTCGACGACCTCGGAACCGACGACATCAACGATCCGATGTTCGTGGGCTTCGACCAGATACCCGGCCTGGCCTCTCAGCGTCTGATGGCCGAAGGCTACGGCTTCGGCGCCGAGGGCGACTGGAAGTCGGCCGCTCTGTACCGCACGCTGTGGTATATGACGCAGGGCATGGAAGGCGGCTGCTCGTTCCTGGAGGACTACACGCTGAACTTCGATGGCAAACAGAGCGCAATCCTGCAGGCCCACATGCTCGAGGTATGTCCCATGATTGCAGAGCAGAAACCTCGCCTGGAGGTTCATTTCCTCGGTATCGGTATCCGCAAGGCACAGACCGCACGCTTAGTGTTCACGTCCAAGCCCGGCAACGGCCTGACCGCTACGGTGATCGACCTCGGCAACCGCTTCCGCCTGATAGTGAACGATGTGGAGTGCATCAAGTCGAAGCCTCTGCCCAAGCTGCCCGTGGCATCCGCACTCTGGATCCCGATGCCCGACTTCGAGACCGGAGCCGCAGCATGGATACTGGCCGGAGGTACACACCACTCATGCTTCAGCTATGCCGTGACCCCTGAATTCTGGGAGGATTACGCCGAGATGGCCGGCATCGAGATGGTGCGCATCGACAAGAACACCACCATCCAGGAGTTCAAGCGCGAACTGCGTTACAACGACGTCTATTACATGCTTAACAAGTAAGCGGGATGGACGCTAAATCAACGATACAACAGGGTAAGGCCGTACTCGGAATCGAGTTCGGCTCTACCCGCATCAAGGCCGTGCTGATCGACGGCGAAAGCAAGCCGATAGCACAGGGCAGCCATGAATGGGAAAACCGCCTGGAGAACGGACTGTGGACCTATTCGTTAGAGGATATATGGAGCGGAGTGCAGGCTTGTTACGCCGACCTCGCCGCCAATGTCCGCAATGAATATGGCGTGGAGATCGAGACTCTCGCAGCCATAGGCATCAGCGCGATGATGCACGGTTATATGGCCTTTGACAAGGAGGGCAAGATGCTGGCACCGTTCCGTACCTGGCGCAACACCAACACCGGAGCCGCAGCTAAGGAACTGTCGGAACTGTTCAACTTCAACATGCCGTTGCGCTGGAGCCTGTCGCATCTGTATCAGGTGATTCTCGACGATGAGCCGCACGTGAAGGACGTGGCGTTCATCACCACACTGGCCGGCTATATACACTGGCAGCTGACGGGCCGCAAGGTAATAGGAATAGGCGATGCCTCCGGTATCATGCCCGTGGACTCGAAGACTCGGAACTATGACGACGCGATGATGGCCAAGTTCGACGAACTGGCGGGCGGCAAAGGCTTCGGCAGGAAACTCGCCGAGATTCTTCCCGAGGTATTGGTGGCAGGTGCCGAGGCCGGTGTGCTCACCGTCGAGGGCGCATCCCGTCTCGATCCGAGCGGAAAGCTGAAGGCAGGCGTCCCTATGTGTCCTCCCGAGGGAGATGCAGGTACCGGAATGGTGGCTACCAACTCCGTGCGTCAGCGCACCGGCAACGTCTCGGCCGGAACATCGTCATTCTCGATGATAGTGCTGGAGAAGGAACTGAGCCGCCCATACGAGGCCATCGACATGGTGACGACTCCCGACGGAAGTCCTGTGGCAATGGTGCATTGCAACAACTGTACCTCCGACCTGAACGCCTGGGTGGGAATATTCCGCGAGTTCGCCGAGCTTATGGGCGTGAAGTGTGACATCGGCGAGATATACGGCAAGTTGTACAACAACGCCCTGACAGGCGACAAGGACTGCGGCGGCCTGGTTAGCTACAACCTGTTCTCCGGCGAGCCGGTGATCGGACTCACTGAAGGATCGCCACTGTTCGTACGCAGCGTCAACGACAGGTTCTCGCTGGCCAACTTCATGCGCGCCAACCTGAACGCATCGGTGGCTGTGCTGAAGATAGGCAATGACATTCTGTTCCATGACGAGCACGTGAAAGTGGACCGCATCACCGGACACGGCGGTCTGTTCAAGACCCCCGGCGTGGGCCAGCGCATTCTGTCGTCGGCCCTGAACGCCCCAATCTCGGTGATGGAAACGGCCGGCGAGGGTGGAGCCTGGGGCATGGCTTTGCTGGCATCCTATCTGGTGAACAACAGCGCCGCAAAACCATTGGACGAATGGCTTGACGCCGAAGTGTTCACGGGTTATCAGGGAACGGTGATAATGGCTTCGCCCGAGGAGGTGGCCGGATTTGACCGGTACCTGGAGACATACCTGAAGAAACTGCCTGTAGAGGAAAAAGCGGTGGAAGTTCGCTGACTCTGTCTACATACTGATAACCGATAAGGGTTTCGGACATGCCGTGCTCGTGATGCGATGAGCGGCAGGTCCGGAACTTTCATTTTGTGGAGTTACAAAAAAATCGTAAATTTGTAGCTTGATATGGACTTACGGAAAATCAGCCGGTTTTTGATACCCCTGTTGGCGGTGCTGGCGATCGCGACGAGCGGTTGCCGGAAGAATGCCGCGCGTTCCGAAGTCAGTGACGTGGAAGTGGTTGCGGTGGGCGATACGAGCCTGATGCTTCAGACCGTGTTGCGTCAGATTCCACGTGGCCTGGAGCCGGCTGACAGCATAGCCATGTTCCGTAGCATCGTCGAGACCTGGCTGCGGAGGCAGGTGCTCACGGAATTTGCCGAGCGCAACATTCCCGACATGGAGGATGTGGACAGAATGGTGGAGCAGTATCGGAATGACCTGATACTTAGCAAGTACCTGAGCATGATGGACCGCACCGGCGACCAGGGCGTAAGCAACCGCCGCGTAGACAGGTATCTGAACCAAAGACGTGACTCCATGATACTTGAGGAGCCTGTGGTGAAGGGAATATTCGTCAAGGTGCCCGAGGACGACTCCAATCTGGCTGCCATAAGGGAATGGATGAAGACCCCCGGCGACCATTCGCTGGACCGGATGGAGAAGAAAGGGCTGCGTGGCGCCACGCAGTATGAGTACTTTCTCGACCGATGGCATGCGTGGCACGAGGTTGCCGATCTGGTGCCATACAGGTTCTTCGACGCCGATGCATTCCTGCAGGACAACAGGGATTTCGAGACAAGCTATGGCGGATCGGTCTATATCATACACATATCGGAATATGTGGGCAGCGGCGAGAAGATGCCTCAGGAATATGCCCGCGAACGTATACGTGAGACTTTGCGTCAGGCCGACATCGCCAGTCGCCGCGACAACATGATTTCCGACATATACAGACACGAGATCAAGGAAGGTCGCCTTCGCAAAGGTCTGTATGATCCGGAGACCGGAAAGATCTCGGAACTGAAAACAGAATAAAGATAAACATTATGAATAAGTTGAAACTGGCCACAGGAGCCGTGATGACAGCGATGGTCGTGGTGACCGCGGCCGCAGCGATACAGAAGAACGTGGTGGACGAGGTGGCGTGGATAGTAGGCGACGAGGCTATCTTCAAGTCGGACGTCGAGGAACAGTATTCGCAGTTGCGCTCGGAGGGCGTGAACCTCGGAGGCGACCCGTATTGCGTCATTCCCGAGCGGATGGCCGTGGACAAGCTGTTTCTGCATCAGGCCAAGATAGACACGGTGGAGGCTCCGGAGAACCAAGTGGCTACACAGGTGGACAAGCGTATAGATTACTTCGTGGCCAATCTCGGTTCGAGGGAAAAGGTGGAGGAGTATTTTCATAAGAGCATGCCGGCTCTGCGCACACAGCTGATGGACATGATGCGCAACAACTACATCATCGAGCAGGTGCAGAACTCCCTGACCAAGAACGTGAAGGGTACGCCCAACGAAGTGAAGAAATATTACGCTGCGCTGCCCGAGGACAGCATTCCTTACGTGCCGATGCAGGTAGAGGCCCAGATCATCACCATCAACCCGGAAATTCCGCAGCAGGAGATAGACGACATCAAGGCCCGTCTGCGTGAATATTCCGACCGTATCAACAAGGGTGAGGCGGAATTCTCGACCCTGGCCATCGCATACAGCGAGGACGGATCGGCCATGCAGGGAGGCGAACTTGGCTATCACGGCCGTGCTGACTTCGTGCCGGAGTTTTCGGCAGTGGCATTCAACCTGAACGACCCCAAGAAGGTGTCGCGAATCGTGGAGACCGAATATGGCTATCACATTATCCAGCTGATAGACAAGCGCGGCGACCAGGTGAACGTGCGTCACATTCTGCTTACGCCCAAGGTAGCCGCCAAGGACCTGAACAATGCCGTGGTGCGTCTCGACTCGCTGCGCAAGGAGATAATCGGCGGTGTGTTCCCGTTCGAAGAGGCGGCGCGCTTTGTGTCGCAGGACAAGGATACCAAGAACAACAAGGGAATAATGATCAACCCCAAGACCGGCAGCAACCGCTTCGAGATGCAGGACCTTCCCGCTGAGGCCGCCGAGAAGCTGGAGCTGATGCAACCAGGCGACATATCGGAAGCGTTTATAATGAAGGACCCGCGCAAGAACCGCGACGTGGTGTCGATAGTGCGTCTCACTAAACGCATTCCGGGTCACAAGGCTACGCTGGCCGATGACTTCAACATGATCAAGAGCATGTACGAAGGCCACGAGAAGCAACGGATCCTGAAGGAATGGATTGAAAAGAAAATCAAAAATACATATACCAAGATTACCGACGGCTGGGAAGGCTGTGAGTTCCAGTATGAAGGCTGGATAAAGTGAGCGGGCAGGATAAAACTATCTGAAGATGCTGAAGGGGAGACAGGCGATAGTATTGATGGTGGCGTTGGCACTGCTGAGTCTGGCGTGGAGCTGGATCGGCGACGCCAGGGCGCAGTCTGCCAAAAAGACACCCAAGACCGAGACCTATACACGTCCCAAACCCCGCGAGCCGATCAAGCCGCAGATACCGGGAGTGAACAGGTTTCAGGACGACAAGGTGTTTCTGGAACACGCCGATTCGCTGTTCCGTCCCGCCAACGAATACGAGGAGTCCCAGATTGTGAAGGGAACCGTAAAGTTCCGTCAGGGCGGCATGTGGATGTTCTGCGACTCGGCCTATTACTATCCGGAGAAGAATTCGATGGATGCCTTCGGACATGTGGAGATGCGTCAGGGCGACACGCTGTTCGTGTATGCCGACAAGCTGTATTACGACGGCCTGGAGAAGCATGCCACGCTGGTGCGCGGACCTTCGCGCGACAAGGTGGAGCTGAAGAACCGCACCGTCAACCTGAAGACCGACTCGCTGGACTACGATGTGGTGAACGAACGCGGATGGTACACTACCGGCGGTGTGCTGCAGGACGACGTCAACACTTTGACATCGATCTACGGCGAATACAGCCCGAACACCAAGCAGGCCAAATTCCGCGATGACGTAAAGCTGGTGAACAACAAGGACGGCTACAAGTTGCGCACCAGCGAGCTGGACTACAACACAGACACGCACATAGCCGACATCAACACCCACACAGTCATTGAGGGAGCCAACGACACGATTGTCACCACCAAGGGATGGTACGACACTCAGACCGATCATGCGCAACTCACGTCACGATCCACCATCACGCATAGGGACAGCACCAACAATGTGACATGGCTTGAGGGCGACTCCATCATTTACGACAAGCTGACACGCCTGAGCCGCGCGTATATGTTCCGCGACAGGAGCAAGCATCAGCAGCCTATGGTGCTGACCGACACCGCGCGCAAGGTGCAACTGATAGGCGGCTACGGCGAATACAACGACTCGACACGTACTGCCATGGCCACGGAATATCCGTTGCTGATAGAGTATTCCCGACCCGACTCGCTGTTCCTGCGTGCCGACACCATACTGTCGTTCATAGTGCAGGAAATGGTATGGCCCGATTCACTCGACAATATGCTGTCGGCCGCCACACGGGCACGTCTGGCTCGCTTCGAATCGCTGCAGCAGATAGCCGACTCCATGCCCGTGATGCTGTCGCTGCTGCCGTATAAGTTCCAATTGCCCGGATGGGGCATACAGCCAGCGCCCCCGGCTCAACCGGAGTCGGAATCAGAGTCGGAATCTGAGCCATCAGAAAGCTCCGACAGCGTCTATACTTTCGAAGACTCTAAGGACCTTAAGGACTTTAAGGACCTTAAGGTCCCTAAAGACCTTACCGACTCGGCCTCCCATAACAGCCCTGATGTCGCCGACACGGTGCCTCCGGCACCGCCCGGACCGAGGCTCGACAAGCTGGGCCGCGATTCGGCGTTCATGATACCCAAGGACTTCCACGTGGCCAAGGCCATCGGCAAGGCTCGGTTCTTTAACAAGGACGCGCAGGGCGTGGCCGACACCATGATATACGTGCAGCACGATTCGATGATGTATATGCTCCGCAAGCCGTTGGTTTGGAGCGGTGAGCGTCAGGTGATGGGCAACCGCATCGACCTGCACCTCAATGACTCCACAGTGGACTGGGCATATCTGCCCGAATCGGGCATACTCGGAGAGCATGTGGACGAGGATTTCTACCAGCAACTGTCGGGAACGAAGATGAAAGCCTTTATCGACAACGAGATGATAAAGCGTCTGGAAGTGGAAGGCAACGTGCAGACCATCGTGTTGCCGCAGGAATCGGATTCGACCGTGAACAAGCTGGTGAACGCAGAAAGTTCGTATCTGACCATAGACTTCGTTGACGGCAAGCTGGACCATCTCAAGATGTGGCCCGATGTGACGGGCACGGTTACGCCGATAGGGCAGGTTAAGCAGTCGCAGAAATTCCTGCAGGGCTTCCGATGGCTCGACATGCTTCGTCCGCAGCGAGGCTGGTATGGCGACAGAGTGCGTTGGATAGACGAGTTGGGCGAGGTGCCCGAGGAACTGGAGCAATGGTTCCGCGAGGCGTCGCCCATCAAGGCCGCGCCGCCCAAACCGTCGGAGTATAAAGGAATGGTGCGCACGGCCAAAAAGCAGGGGAAATAGTCTATGAGCGATATAATCAAGCTGCTGCCGGATTCGGTGGCCAACCAGATAGCGGCCGGCGAGGTGATACAGCGGCCGGCGTCGGTGATAAAGGAACTTGTAGAGAACTCCGTAGATGCCGGCGCCACGGAAATCAGCATCGTGATACGCGATGCCGGCAAGACTCTGATACAGGTACAGGACAACGGCACGGGAATGTCGGAGACGGACGCCCGCATGGCGTTCGAACGCCATGCTACGTCAAAGATCCGTCAGGCCGGCGACCTGTTCACGTTGCACAGCATGGGCTTCCGTGGAGAGGCTTTGCCATCCATCTGCGCCATATCGGAAGTGGAGCTGAAGACCCGCAAGAACGGCGAGCAATTAGGCACGCATCTTGTCATAGAGGCATCGAAGGTAAAGAGCCAGCAGCCCATAGCCACTGACCAGGGAACGGTGATAGCCGTGAAGCGACTGTTCTTCAACGTGCCGGCGCGGCGCAAGTTCCTGAAAAGCGACAGCGTGGAACTGAGCAACATCATGCGCGAGTTTGAGCGTCTGGCCCTGGTGAACCACAGACTGCGCCTCAGCATAGACACCGGATCGCGCGTCATAGAGCTGCGCCCCGGCACGTTGCGCCAACGCATAGAGGATATATGGAAAAACACTTTGAAGAGCGACCATCTGTTGCCGGTGGACATAGACACGCCCTTGGTAAAGATAGAGGGTTTCATATCGCGTCCTGAATTCGCACGCCGGCGCAATCCGCTGCAGTATCTGATAGTGAACGGACGCAATATGCGCCATCCATATTTCCACAAGGCCATAACGGCGTGTTACGAGAATCTGATAGCTCCCGGCACGCAGCCCTGTTACTTCATTGTGTTTACGGTGAGTCCCGACACCATTGACGTGAACATACATCCCACCAAGAACGAGATAAAGTTCGAGAACGAGAATGCTATATGGCCTATCCTGACGCAGGCGGTCAAGACATCGTTGGGCAAGTTCTCGGCCGTGCCGAGCATCGACTTCAATTCCGACGAGCTTGACGTGCGTCCATTGCAGCAGGGCGAGATGCCGAAAGCCCCGGACATGGGTTTCCGGCCTGATTACAATCCCTTCGAGGAAATGAAGCGTCACGCCATAGGTCAGAACTACCGTCCCACGCAGGTGACGCGCAACTGGAGCGACATGTATCCGGATCCGGCCGTAAACCGTAATTCCGCACGGCAGGAGACACCCGTCGGGCGAATGCCGGCTCTTGATTCCGGCGACATGACGTCGGGAATGGGTGCGATATGCATACAGTTCAATCAGAAGTACATCATAACTACGCAGGGCGAGCGTCTGCTGGTGATAGACCAGCATCGGGCGCATGTCAAGATACTGTATGAGGAGTATCTGCAGCGTGCGGGCCATCAGGACGTGGTGTCACAACCGCTGATGTTTCCCGAGAAGGTGACTCTGGACGAAAGCCAGCAGATGGCGTTGGCCGGCGTACTGGGCAACATGGAGAGCCTTGGTTTCTCGCTGGAGTATATCAGTGACAGCGACTGGCAGATCAATGCCGTGCCGTCGATGGTCAAGGCGCACGAGGCCAAGGATGTGCTGCTGCGTGTGCTTGATTCCGTAACCGAGGATTCCGTGAACTACGGCAACGAATATCAGCCTGGCGCGACATTGCGTCAGAAAGTGGCTCTGGTCATGGCCCGTTCCGGCGCCATCCGCCGTGGCGTAAAGCTATCCAACCGCGAGATGGAGGACATCATAGCGCGTCTGTTCGCACTGCCCGATCCGTCGCTGACCCCCAACGGCAACAAGGTCTATACTCTGATCAACGAACAGGGCATAGCCTCGCTGCTGTGAATTGTTCCTTCGATGGTCTAAAATGATGATTTGTTCCTTTGATGGTACAAAACGGCTGTTTGTTCCTTCGATGGTTTATTTTGGAAAAGTGTTCCGGCAATGGAGCATTTTTATTATATTTGCAGGAAAATAGGTATTGGTATGGAAATACTGAAACGCAGATATAAAAAGCTTCTGTCAGAAGTTAAGACAGATATCCATAGGTTCCTGTATCATGAAATAGACTGGAACCAACCGCTGATAGGCATCAAGGGCCAGAGGGGAGTGGGTAAGACCACCCTTATGTTGCAGCGCATAAAAGAGACGGATCCTACTGGCAGGGCGTCGTTCTATGCTTCACTTGACAATCTATGGTTTTCAGAACACAGTCTGATAGAATTAGCGGAACTACTGATAGTACAGGGAGTGTCCAATTTATATCTTGACGAGGTGCACCGTTTCCCGGGTTGGGAAAGGCAGGTAAAAAATCTATATGATTCGTATCCTGAGCTTCATGTGGTGTTTACGGGCTCATCGTTGCTGGTGATTGACAACTCGATTGGAGATTTGTCAAGACGGGCGTCGATGTACCGATTACCGGGACTGTCATTCAGGGAGTTTCTGATGTTTGAAGGGGCTGAACCCATGAATCGGTTGTCTCTGAACGACATACTGTACTCCCATGAGACCATCGCCCCGTCGATATCCGCCGGGATAGATGTCTTGTCGCATTTCAAGATGTACATGAAGAAAGGATATTATCCTTATTATAAGTCAATGCGCCTGGAGGATTATTATTCACGATTGGACCAGACTGTGTCGACAGTTGTGGAATCGGATATTCCTGCCGTGGAGAACAGAATCGATTATGAGACATTGATAAAGGCCAAGCGGCTTATCGGCATAGTGGCCGGGTCACAGCCCTATCAACCTAACATGAACACCCTTGCCGGAGTGATGGGCACCAATCGAGCCCAGCTGTTGAAGCTGTTCGATCTTCTGGATCGTGCCGGAATTATCCGGCAGATTTTCTCCGTTGCTAATAATCCTGCGGGATTGGCAAAACCTCAGAAAGTGCTTCTTGACAACGCTTCGCTGATGTATGCGTTGGGTTCTCCCAAAATCGGAGCGGAGAGGGAATGCACATTTGCATCCCAGCTGAGTATGGGACACCGCGTGGGTTATGCCAAGAACGGAGATTTTATAATCGACAATCGCTATCTATTCGAAGTAGGCGGCAAAGGAAAGGGATTCGCTCAGATCAAGGATATTCCGGACAGTTATGTCGTTGCCGACGACATAGAGTTTGGATTCGGCAACAAGATACCGTTGTGGCTATTCGGTTTCTTATATTAATATAGCTAAGGCACGATGCCTTAAGACAATAGATGGAAAATAAATATTACAATAATATGGAGAATGAAAAGGGGAACGGGATGGAATGCGGATTTCCGTGGGCGGAGGCGATGAACTGCGCCGTGACCGTGTGCGACAAGGAGGGAGTGATAGTGTACATGAACCGGAAATCGCGCGAGACGTTCTGCAAGGAAGGAAAGTCATTGATAGGCAGTAATCTGTTCGGGTGTCATCCGGAACATGCTCGCGAGAAGATACGCCACATGCTGTCTACAGGCGAAAGCAATGCCTATACCATCCTGAAGCATGGCGTCCGGAAGATGATATACCAGACACCGTGGCGCGATGCGGCGGGAGCCATAGCCGGCATGGTGGAAATCTCCATGGTGATACCCGCCGAGATGCCGCATTACAACCGCGATTGACGCATTACGACCGCTACTAACGCATTACAACCGCTACTAACGTTAAAACAGTGATTAGTCTATTGTAAGATAGAACTCCATCATTATGGGCCGGACAACACGTATGTCGATATAATCCAGACCCCGTGATATAAGTCATAAGTCAGAGCAACAAGTGATTATAGAATGGTAGTGCAGGTTGTCCCGGGCGCGAATATAGTGGCGCAGGCACTCCGTGCCGCGCACCGCGCACAAACAGCTGCTACTGTTCTACTGTTCTCCTGTCAAGATGTGAGCGCGGCACGGAGTGTCTACGCCAGTGCTACGCCACTATTCCACTAATTCCACTAATATATTGGAGTTTATAATTTTTTTGATTTAGAGTAGGACCTTTCGGGAATATTTGCGTCTTAGGTATAAACAACACTTATAAACAACTTCATAAAGTTTCAGGAGTACGCCACATCAGGTATTACAGAAGTGACGTCCGACCGTGGAGATGACGATGTCCTTTACGATCTGTCGGGTCGCCGCATAGCGCGTCCCCATGCAGGACAGCCCTACATTAAAAATGGCCGTAAATACATAGGCAAATGAGCAAGAATACATAATGCGCGATGCGTGAATGAAAGAGGATAAATTCAAAGCCCCGGCTCGTCGAGCCGGGGCTTTGCTATGGGTTGGCCGGATGGTTAACGGCCGGAGTCCCTGATCATATCCTTCAGGGTGTTGTTGAACTCGTGTTCGGACAGTAGACGGCCGACGTTTAGGTGCATGCGGTAACGCCAGTAATGACGCGGGTTGGCCGGTACGTTGATAATCTCGTCCTTGGGATTCTCGCGACGCAGACCGCCATCGGTCGAAAGCCAGTCTTGCAACGGCAGGATACATAGCATCGACGGACTCTTTAGCTGCAGATCCACAATCTTTGAGCAGATCCACGGCTCGGCGAAGTAAGGAGCCTCGCCGCCCTCGTGCAGCACGTTGTTGTAGAAACGCTGGGCCATGTCGTGGTCGCTTTCCCACCATTCGCGGATGCCTCCCATGTCGTGTGTGGACGTGGTGCAGACCGAATAGTAGGGATAATGCCATGTGTCGCCGAACTGCAGTGTCGGGTCCTTGGGCATACGCTGTATCTCGAGCGACAGGATTTCCATCTTGTGCATCACAGCCGGAACGCAGTCGGGAATCATGCCGAGGTCCTCGCCGCATGCCAGCATCGAGGTTGAGTCGAGCAACGGCGGCAGCTTCCACATCGCTTTGCCATACCAGAAGTCGTTGTGGCGATGATAGAAGAAGTCGTTGTACAGACGGTTGAAGTTCCACTTGGCATAGTCGGACAGTACGCGGAATTGATAGGTGTACTGTGCCGCTATGCGCGGATGGTAATGTCCCGGCTGGTAGGGATCCTCGATGAACAGGACGTCGTCGATGATGCCTAACAGCGCGTTCTTGATGCGCTGATGCTTCTCGTCGTCCGGTTTGTCGGCGAAGTATTCCACCACCTTCTTCTGCGTGTTGACGAAATGGCGCAGGGCGTAACGGTCGCCGCTGACGCGGTCCAGGAACGTATCGACCACCTCGCTGCGGTACGGGCCGAAGAAGTCGTCAAGCATCCAGTCAAGGATGAGGGGATGCGTCATGACGTCGGCATCGATCCAGAAGTCGTAACGGTCGCGCAACTCATCCGCGCTGTATGGCAACGCCGGATTGAAATAGCCCAACAGCCCATGCTCGGCATCCAGGGGAATCTGCCATATACGGAAGAATCCGAGGATGTGGTCGATGCGGAACACGTCGAAATATTCCGACATCTTGCGGAACCTGTCCTTCCACCACTGGAATCCGTCGCGGGCCATCATCTCCCAGTTGTAGGTCGGGAATCCCCAGTTCTGGCCCAGTACGGAGAAGTCGTCCGGCGGAGCGCCTGCCGAGGTGTCCATATAGAACAGTTCCGGATTGCACCATGCGTCTACGCTGTGGCGGGAGACGCCGATCGGTATGTCGCCTTTCAGCACCACGCCCGCCGAATGGGCGTAGTCGCGCGCTATGTGTAGCTGACGGTCCAGGTGATACTGCAGGAAGCAGTAATAGTCCGTCTGCGCCTTGTGCGACATGATGAACTCGTCGACCCTGGCGGGATCATAGACCGAATACATTCCCCACCTGCTGTGGTCGGCCGTATGGTTCTCGTCGCGCAGCACGCTCCAGGCGGAGTATGAACGGAGCCAGTGGCCGTTGTGGCGCAGGAAGTCCTGATAGTCGCGCGTGGCGGCCGTCTGTGCGAAGTCCTGTGCGAATATCTCGCGCAGATATTCGTGCTTCACGGCATTTACCAGCTCATAGTCAATCTGCTCCAGGGCGTTGAGCTCAGCCTGCTTCTCCTCGAAATATTTCATCCTTTTCGCACTGTTGAGGCGTCCCACTTCCTGCAGACGCAGGTACATGGGATGCAGCGCGAATATGGAGTTGGCGCGATAAGGATATGAATCCACCCACGTGCCTGTAAGCGTGGTGTCGTTGACCGGCAGCAGCTGCAGGACGTTCTGATCCGTGGCGCGGCACCAGTCCACCATCTGCTTGATGTCGATGAAATCGCCTACGCCGAAGTCCTCGTCGGTGCGGAAGGAGAATACGGGGATTGCCGTACCGGTTCCGCGCCACCCCGGCTTGGGATTGGCGAATCGGGTGCCGTCAATCACTATCTGCTGGTCGAAGCTTTCGGGCACGATGCCGAAGATGCGGTTGTTGGCCGCTTCCCACTGTACGGAGCCATCGGTGTCGTTTATAATGATGAACTTATACTCGAACGGAGGACGGAGACGGTCGAACGGCAGGTTCAGCTCCCACACCGGGAAGTGCGCGTCATTAAGGCGGATGGCCTGCTTGGGATTCCAGTTGCCCAACAGGTCGCCTTCGCCGGTGACAGCCAGTACCTCGTCGGGAGCGAGCATCGGAGCCTCGACGCGGATGCTGACGGTGCCGGGCAGAGCCTTGAGGGGCTGGTCGCGATGCGAGCGGTGAAATATTCCCTCGGTGAACGCCGATGAATAGAAAGGTTTGTCGTGCGGCTGCTCGTGCCATGAGTCAAAAATCAGGACCGAGCGGATGCCCGAACCGGCCACATATCTGTGAGGCTTGCCCCATTCGAACCGCCACGCCTTGTCGGGACTCTTGACCACGAACCAATAGTTGAAGTCCGAGGGATCGGAGTCCAAATCCATGGTCAGCTGCCACGTGTCGGGACTGGTGAGCTTCATCTCCAGCGCCTTGTGGGGATCACCGGAGCCCAGCTCGGGCAAGTCACCGCACAGGTAGAGGCTTTCGCCCCACACCGTGTGGTAATTGATATTGAATACGAGTTTCATACGTACAGACTTTATTTATAGATCGTTGAAATAATTCTCAGGGGGGTTATCCGCACTTGGAGGTGCCGCAGGTGGTGCATATCAGACAGCCTTCCTGATATACCAGGGTCTCGGCGCCGCATTTGGGGCATTTCTGACCCTTGGCCACGGTGCCGGTGGGCATATACTTCTTCAGCGCGCGCTCCACGCCCATCTTCCAGGTGTTGATGCTGGTGGAGTCGAGTTCCAGACCGCCGACCAGCTTGAGGACCTGCTCGATGGGCATTCCGTAGCGCAGCACGCCCGATATCAGCTTGGCGTAGTTCCAGAATTCAGGGTTGAACTTCTCGCTCAGGCCCTCGATGGTGGTCTTGTAACCGCGCTTGTTGATGAACTGGAAGTCGTAGCGCTTGTTGCCGTTCTCGTCCACGGTCTTGATGATCTTGCCGTGGTTCACGCTCTTGGGGCAGAATATGCCGTCCTCGTCGTCGGCCAGACCGGTGAATATCTCGTAAGGCTTGTTGTCTACCAGTCCGATGAACGCTATCCACTTCTCCTTGTTGTTCTGGAAACGCACCACGTCGGCCTCCAGTTCGGCCGGACGCTTCTGGATTGCCTCGGGGCTTGCCATATAGTGCGAATGCTTGGGTTCCTTCTTAGTCACGGCAGCCAATACGTTGTCGCGGCTTCCGTCGCGGTAAACGGTGCATCCCTTGCATCCGGCCTTCCAGGCCTCGACGTAGAGGTGGTTCACCAGTTCCTCCGACACATCGGCCGGCAGATTGATGGTGACGCTGATGCTGTGGTCCACCCATTTCTGTATTGCCCCCTGCATGCGCACCTTGGCCATCCAGTCTATGTCGTTGGCCGTAGCCTTATAATACGGAGACTTGGCCACTAACTCGTCGATTTCCTCGGCGGTCATGTTTTTCTTGGCTTCGATGCCGTTGACGCGCATCCACTCCAGGAACTTATGATGGTAGACGATATATTCCTCGAACGAATCGCCAGTCTCGTCCACGAAGTCCACGTGCACGTCCACGTCATTGGGATTCACCTTGCGGCGGCGCTTGTAGACGGGGAGGAACACCGGTTCGATGCCCGACGACGTCTGCGTCATTATGGATGTGGTGCCGGTGGGAGCGATGGTGAGGCAGGCGATGTTGCGGCGTCCGACGCGCACCATCTTGTCGTACAGTTCCGGATCTGCCTCGCGCAGACGACCGATGAACGGATTGTTCACCTCACGCTTGGCATCGTACACCTCGAACGGGCCACGCTCCTCGGCCATATCTACCGAAGCGCGGTAGTAGGCCAGCATCAGTTCGCGGTGAACTTTCACGGAGAATTCGATGGCCTCGTCCGAGCCATAGCGCAGACCCATCGCGGCCAGCATGTCGCCCTCGCCGGTGGTGCCGGCTCCCGTGCGGCGTCCCATCAGGGTCTTGGTGCGTATCTTGCGCCACAGGTTCAGCTCGGCGCCCTTGACCTCGGCGGTCTCAGGGTCGGTCTCTATCTTGGCGATTATGGCGTCTATCTTCTCCATCTCCAGGTCGATGATGTCGTCCAGCACGCGCTGTGTCTTGGCCACGTGCTTGCGGAACAGGTCGAAATCGAACTCAGCCTGCGGCGTAAAGGGATTCCTGACGTAGCTGTACAGGTTTATGGCCACCAGGCGGCAGCTGTCGTAGGGACAGAGAGGAATCTCGCCGCAGGGGTTGGTGGAGACGGTCTCGAAACCGAGGTCGGCATAGCAGTCGGGTACCGACTCGCGAAGCACCGTGTCCCAGAACAGCACTCCCGGCTCGGCCGATTTCCAGGCATTGTGCGTTATCTTGTTCCACAGGGCGGTAGCGTCTATTTCGGTCTTGGTCTCCGGGTTGTCGGAATTGACAGGGAACTGCTGGGTGTACGGTTTACCCTCGGTGGCGGCGCGCATGAAGTCGTCGTCTATCTTTACCGATACGTTGGCGCCCGTGACCTTGCCGGCCTCCATCTTGGCGTCGATGAATTTCTCGGCATCGGGATGTTTGATCGACACGGTCATCATCAAGGCGCCCCGGCGTCCGTCCTGGGCCACCTCGCGGGTGGAATTGGAATAACGCTCCATAAAGGGCACGAGACCCGTGGAGGTCAGCGCCGAGTTCTTGACCGGCGTGCCCTTGGGGCGGATGTGCGACAGGTCGTGGCCCACTCCGCCGCGGCGTTTCATGAGCTGCACCTGCTCCTCGTCTATAAGAATAATGCCGCCGTACGAGTCGGGGTGTCCGTCCAGCCCGATCACGAAGCAGTTGGACAGCGAGCCAACCTGCAGGTTGTTGCCGATGCCGGCCATGGGCGAACCCTGAGGCACCACGTAGCGGAAGCGGTCGAGCAGCTCGAACACCTCCTCGTGGCTCATGGGGTTGGGATACTTAGCCTCGATGCGGGCTATCTCGCCGGCGATGCGGTGGTGCATGTCGGCCGGGGTGAGTTCGTAGATATTATGCTCGGAGTCCTTCAGGGCATATTTGCTGACCCAGACGCGGGCCGCAAGTTCGTCTCCGTTGAAATAGGCAAGCGAAGCCTCGTAGGCCTCGCTATAAGAGTATGTGGGCTTTTCCGTCTCCATTTATGTTTTTTTATAATTTTATCGCAAAGATACGCAAAAATGGAGATAAATCAAACGTAAAACTGATTATTCTTGCCTTTGCTCCTGCGAAACCGTGTGCGTGCGGATGCGGTGAAACGGCGTTAGTTCTGCGCAATGTCCATTTCGGCGGTGCGCGATGAAGCCGGAATTTTCAGGAAATAATTCTTTATATCGTTTATGGCGAGCCGTCGGGCGTTTTCCACTACCTTGTAATATACTATGATGCCGAGGTCGAGCCTGGAATAGTCGCCATAGCAATCCTGGCGCGCCACATATATGCCGGTGATGGATTTGGAGTTTGCCGTGTCGATATACATTTCGGCATCGTCCAGCATAAGGCTTCCGATCTTAAGGCCGCGCGAATATACACCGACACATTCCATGCCTCCGTCGGTGTACCGCGACATCTCCAACGGTTCGCCCGGCAGGACGTGATGCAGTTCGTCGACGGCATCCTCATCGGATACGGTCGAAGTCAGGTTTATGCTCACACAGGCATCGTTGCAGTGCCGGTCCAGGATACGGTCCACCCGGTCAAGCATGGCCACGTATGCCTCGTGGCCGATAAGTTCCTCGGTGTGACGGTCCAGCACCTCGTTATAGTCGGTGACTTTGGCGGGCCCGGTCAGCTTTATGTCGTCTATGCCCAGCAGTAAGGCAAGCAGTATCACGCTGGCTCCTATTCCTATGTATATCAATGCATCCATGGCGGTGTAGCGAAGGTTTCCTTTGTTTCAAAATATAACGTTTGGAATCCTTATGCTGTTCAGAATATATGGAATTATAGTCAATTTGGTCAAATTGTCCCTTTTTGACCATGAAATGCAATAAAATCTGAGTTATTATGTTGGAATAAGAGTAAAAGGGAATATTCGCAATCAGCGTAAAAGAGAATAAAACAGCAATGACAGGATACCACTATAATCTGGATTTACCCGAGGAATTGTCAAAAATACTGGAAGAGGACTTCTGGATGCTCGAAGACGTTGACCCGAGCATGTTCAAGTCGCTGACCGAGCCGGTGAAGTTCGAGGCCAGCACATGGATTGTGGTGCAGCGTGGCTCGGCCAAGGGCGAGATCAACCTGATATCGCACGACATCAAGGCCCCGAGCCTGGTGATAGTGCGCGGCACGCAGTTCCTGCAGCCCACGTATATCAGCCCCGACTTCAAGGCTACGGTGATCGTTATGTCCAAAAGATTCTGGGAGAATGTGTTCCTGTTCATGAACTCCACGCCGCTTTATTCGCTGTCGATGCGCCATTCCGTGGTGCCTATTCCGGAGGAGACATTCCCCGAGTATCTGAAATTCAGCAAGGAACTGAGGCGAATCCTCCAGATGCGCGACAATCCATACGCGTCCCAGGCGTTGCTGTTCAAGGTGGTGAGCTTCATATTTGAGACGGCGTATAAAAGCTATGAGCCATACCATAACGAGATTCTGTCGCGTCAGGGCCGGATTTCCGACAAGTTCCTGACACTGGTGCAGGAGAACTTCAGGTCCGAGCGTTTCCTGGACTTCTACGCGCAGAAGATGGAGGTGACGCCGAAGCATCTGTCGCGCACCGTCAAGGCTCAGACCGGCTATACGGCTGTGGAATGGATCGAGAGGTTCGTGATTCTGGAAGCCAAGGTGCTGCTGAAATCATCGAACCTGAACATACAGCAGATTGCCGACGAATTGAATTTCCCGTCGCAGTCTTTCTTCGGTAAATATTTCAAGAAGTTTACGGGCATGTCGCCCAAGGAATTCCGTAACGCCTGAACATGACGGGGGGTAGCGCGGTCAGTGCTTTGATTTACGCACACTTGGGAATTTGTCGGATATGATAAGACCTCCGATAATCAGAATGCATCCCAGATATCCCAGCATGTAGATGTCCTCGCCTAAGACGAAGTATCCTGCAATCATGGTGACTACCGGCTGGATATAGAGATAGTTGTTGCACGTGACCGGTCCGAGGTATTTCATAACCTCGTTCCACACAAGATAGGCGCCGATAGAGCAGAGTAGCACCAGGAACAGGAAGTTCATCAGATAGTGAGGCTGGCCGAAGTCGAACAGCACCTGCCAGTGCAGCGGACCGTGCTGGATGAACAGCATCGGAAGCGCCGTTATCACGCCGTAGAAGAACAGTTTCCTGGAAATGAACATCGAGGAATAGAACGGGAGCAGGCGTTTGATGGCTATGGAATATATTGCCCAGCATAATGCCGCCGAGAGTGCGAGCAAGTCGCCGGCGGGACGGATCTCGAACGACGATCCGTGGCTGAAAATGATGCATCCCACACCCGCGAACGCTATGGCCGAACCGATCAGCACCGGGGCCTTGAGCCGCTGACGGAACACTGCCGCGGCCAGGAATGTGGTGAATATGGGGGAGATTGAGGCCAACAGCGACACGTTGGCAGTGGTGGTGAGTGTCAGTGCGTAGTTTTCGGTGATGAAATAAAGCGAGCCGGAGCAGATGCCGCATATAGCCATGGTCATTTCGTCGCGCAGGCTGTTGCAGAATATGTGGCGGCATGTGAACAGCAGCAATATCAGATAGGCTGCAAAGAAGCGGTAGAAATAAATTTCCACCGGGCTCATCTGAGCCTGTCCCATCAGAATTTTGGTACAAAGAAACGATGTGCCCCAGGCAGTCACGGTCAGAAGCGCGCCAATATGCGCGAACGCAATGATATATTTGCTTTTGGACTGTGTTTTCAACATCGTGTCAGTATCTAAGGCTTGTTGTTTCATATATGCGGCTCCTGAAGGAGAGACGAGTGAGCCGGAATCCGTATCTGCAAAATTATAAAATATCCCTAAGAAAACAAAACTCAAATCAAGGAATTCGCAGTAAAAATTTTCAAGTCGTGCCGCAGAACAAATTCCGTTGATGGATTGTTGAGATTGTAGTATAGATTAATTTTGATTTTGGTTTCATTATAATAACTAAGCAAAGAGATGAAGTACGTATGTGATGTATGCGGCTGGATATATGATCCGGCAATCGGCGATCCGGACAACGGAGTGCCTGCAGGAACGAAGTTCGAGGATGTTCCCGACACATGGGTATGTCCGTTGTGCGGCGTAGGCAAGGACGAGTTCTCGCCCGTAGACTGAGAAGAAATAAAAATTTCGATAATTTAACATCTTAAGAGCGCGTCGGCCCTTGCGGGTGGATGCGCTTTCTATGTGTATGGAATTGAAGCAAAAGACATGGTAATTTGAAAGAGACAGGGTAGTTGAAAGTTTCGGGAACTTATCTTTTTACTCTGAGAGTGTGTCTGAATTTTAGCCGTTTTAATTATGTAAAGAAGATTTTGAGAAACTTCAAATTAATTTTGAGGTCTTTTGGGGCTGAATCCGCTATCTTCATCAGTCACAATGCCCGCATTGCTCCTTCTTCGGCTTGTGGATTAATTGCAAACAATCCTACCAATCTTAATCTGATTTAAATTCATATACGCTCTAAGTTTTGATAATTCGTAGGAAAGAATTATCTTTGTAGAGCTGAACAAAAACAGTCTCAATATGGCAGTGAAATACCCGATAGGCATCCAGACTTTCGAGAAACTGATCTCGGAAGGCTTTGTGTATGTCGACAAGACTGAGTATATTCAGGAGCTTGTGTCTGTACCGGGGTTCTATTTTCTGTGCAGACCCAGGAGGTTCGGCAAATCATTGCTCCTATCGACCATCCGCGCCTATTACGAAGGCAAAAAGGAGTTGTTCAAGGATCTGGCCATAAGCCGTTATGAGCATGACTGGCTGCCACATCCTGTTCTGCATTTTGACCTGAATGCCTGGCAATACATAGACGGGGAGAGTCTGGAACAGCAGCTCAACAAGACTTTTGAATATTGGGAGGCCCAATATGGCACCGAGAAACAGAATCGCAGTTTCTCGGAACGATTTGAATATATAATCAAAAGGGCACATGCAATTACGGGACAGAAGGTTGTCATATTGGTTGACGAATATGACAAACCTCTGCTTGACACTGCTGCAAACCCTTCGTTGCAGGAATATTACCGCACACTGCTCAAGTCTGTGTACGGCAATCTCAAGAGTATGGATGCCCATATAGAGTTCGCCATGCTTACGGGTGTTACCCGCTTTGGCAAACTGAGCATCTTCAGTGACCTTAACAATCTGAACGACATCTCGATGACTCCTAAGTATAGTGCAATATGCGGCATTACACTTAAGGAAATCCGTGCTTATTTCAGCGAGGGAGTAAAGGAGCTGGCGCTGAAGAAGACCTTGACCATAGAAGAAACATATATTCAGTTGGCCAAATATTACGACGGTTATCATTTTTCGGAGGAATCGCCGGACATCTACAATCCTTTCAGTCTGCTGAATGCACTTTACGCATGTAATTTTGGCTCATATTGGTTTGCCACAGGCACTCCGACATTCCTCATCGAAATGATAAAGCGCGACAAGATGCCTCTGCGCGACTTTAACAACTATGAAGTCGATCCCGAGCAGTTGCTATCCATTACGGGTAGCCTTGATGATCCTATACCGGTGCTGTATCAGGCCGGATACCTGACGATTAAAGGCCATAACGAGGAGTTCGGCACCGTTAAGCTTGGCTATCCTAATCTGGAGGTAGAACGTGGGTTTCTAAGTAATCTTTTCGCGTACTATACACCTGAAAAACGGTCGGCTACATTCATTCAGCATTTTGTCACCGACTTGCGCCACGGGAAGGTCAACTCGTTCATGGTTAGGCTGCAAAGCCTCTTTAGCGGCTATCATTACAGTCAGGTAGATCTGGGGAACCTTGAGTTGCATTATCGCAATGTGATTTACCTGGTGATGAAACTGATGGGATTCTATACGGAAGCCGAGCTGCAGACTGCATCGGGCCGCATCGACCTGCTGGTAGGTACGGCAGACTATCTATACCTGTTCGAATTCAAACTTAACCACTCGGCTCAAGAAGCCATGGATCAAATCAACCATCGAGACTATCTGCTTCCTTTCCGTGCCGATGGCCGGAAAATAGTGAAGATTGGCGCTAACTTCGATGATGACATTCGTTCCATATCCGACTGGATTGTGGAATGACATGCTCTGTTATACCGTATTATTTATAGATATATTCGATGGTGGGATTTACCGATTCAAACTGAGGCATACACATACCGGTTGACGCTCCGATATATGTGGGGTCGGATATGTAAAATTCCTTGCCGTCGTACATATAAGATGTTCCTTGCAATTTGTATTCAGGAAGATTAATTGCTGTTGCCGCATGCCCGGGATATGAGATTATGAGATTTTCTATGCCTGCTACATTAGGGATATTCAGTTAATGGTCTCAAACGCACTTAGGGAGAATGGCTAAGAATGGCGTATACGGAGATGGGGGTTGGTCGGGCTGCGATTTTGGATTCTCAAACGGTAAAAACTGTCAATATAGCCACACAGGGATATGACGGGTCGGCCCCGGCGTTGACCGAGGCTCAAAAATCGGAATTTTCAATC
>CADBNR010000069.1 GCA_902796035.1 uncultured Bacteroidales bacterium
GGATTTTTTGAGATGATTTTGCAAGCCAAGGAGGGAGCGGTGCGGGCACCGTGACCGACGAAGCTTGGCAAAATCAGCCAAAAAAGAGCTCAAGATTAATTTGAAGTTTAAATAATCACTCTATTCATTAGTTAAAACGGTTTAAAAGTAAACACACTCTAAGATGAAAAGGGAAGGGGAACGAACGGGAAAACGGAAAGGAACCACAATGTATCTGAACAGACTTAGCCATATATTCCATATAACAGTTATGGGAGTCATGGGCGTGCTCGCGGCCGGGTGCGGAATCCTCGACGACCTTAAGCCCTGCGAGGGTAAGGTCAGGGTGGAGTATGACTGGAGCCGGCTGGGTTATCACGATTTTACGATGCCGGAGGGGATGACGTCGCTGTTCTATCCCGAGGCCGGCGGCGACTACTGGCGGTTCGAGACACCGTGGCAGGGTGGCTTTGTGACACCGCCGTTGGGACAGTGCCGCGTGGCCGCGCTCAACAACGATACGCGCAGCGTGGTGTGGCAGGGCTTTGATTCCGCCGAAACACTTTATGCCTACACCATGCCGGGCGAAATCCTCTCTACCGTGGCTGCACAATACCGAGGTGCCGCTCCGCCGCGCGTAACGCCCGAGCCTATGAGGCAGTCGCCCGACCCTGTGTTCGTGGCCGATACTACCGAATCCGTCTCAGACCAGGTACACGAAACGGTAGTAAGACTCGTCACCCGGCAGTTCACGCCACTGTACACCATAATCGTGGAGGATGTGGAAAATATCGGCTCGGTGGTGACATGCAGCGCGTCGCTGTCAGGACTGGCGGCCGGAAAATACTTGGTGTCAGGACTTAGGATGGATGTGCCGGTGACGATGCCGTCACCTATGTCGGTAAGCGAGGACAAAATCACCGGAAATATGTTCTGCTTCGGACCGGCGACCGCTGAGATGCCACATACGCTCAGCATATATGTGTGGCTGGCCGACGGTCAGAAACAGGTATACGCCTATGATGTATCGGATATTGTAAACAATAACCCTGACAGTCTGATGCTGACAATACGGGTGTCGGGACTGAAGCTCCCCGATGTCAAGCCTGATCCCGACGGCGGGGGCATGGATGTGGACATCGACAACTGGACTGTCGAAAATATAGAATTGACGAATTGAAAAGGATTGCATACATATTGATTTCAGCGGTCGCGGTGCTGGCCGGGGGGTGTTGCAAGGATAATGGCCCGGACATTCCCGTGACCGGTCAGGCCATATCGTTCACGGCTTCCGTTCCGGCCAACGCTCAGTCCGGAGTGCCTACACGCGCCGTGGCCACGACCGGTACGCTGACCGACTTTACGGTCTATAGTTTCATCCAAGGAACTGGTCAGGAGTATATGAGCGATGTGAAAGTAAGGCGCGACGGCAACGGTGTGTGGGAATATTCGCCCATGCATTATTGGCCGGTGGGGAACAAATTGAACTTCTATAGTTTCGCGCCCTCGCGCGAGCATTTTCAATCAGGTGACGTAGTGGCCGGCGGCAACAGTCCGGACTTGCCAGATTATATGAACGACGGCACGGTCGACTTGCTGTATGGTGTCAACATGGGTCTGGATTCAAGCACCCCGCAGGTCAAGATCAATTTCCGACATGCTCTGTCGATGGTGCGATTCAACGTGGTGCCGCGTGCCGGCACCGGTGCCAGCCTCGAAATCGGTGCGGTGACGCTGGAGAATGTGCGGCAACAGGGTTCGTTCATGTTTCCGCGCCAGACCACATCGCCCGGCGACATCACCATAGGTCAGGGACGCTGGAGCGACCTGAAAAACAGTATCGACATCGAAGTGGGTCAGGAATGTCGGTTCATGATACCTCAGAGGATAGCAGGCACCGCACCCGCCACGCTGCGTGTGAAATGCCGGATATTGGAGAACGGCAGGAAGGTATGGCCCGTAGGCACCACTGCCACCTATCCCGACGGCATGGCCGACATACGGATACCCCTGAGCGACGGTGCGGTCAAGGAGTGGCTGCAGGGTCACGCATACAATTATACCGTGTCCATCGACAATCCTATGTCGGAATATATCGATTTTGACATCACGGTGAATGAATACGAGGATTTCATGGACTCGCCACCCGACAATCCGGATGTGGCGATAGATTATGATGCGACAGTGCCGGAGGGAACGAATGTGGCGCGTTTCAACGACTTCGCCGTGTGGGCGTTTGCCGACAACGAAATTTTGATGCAGGGCATGATGGTGCATCGCAACGGTGGATCGTGGAGCTATTCGCCGCAAGTGATGTGGCCTCGGACCAACGTGCTGGCGAACGCCATCGGCGAGACCGGATGGATCGACGACGAACTGCGTTTCAAGAACTTCAACGTGCAATTCAGCGCCGTGACCAACGAGCCGATACGCATCGTCGATTTCAATGTGGGCGAGAAGGCCGCCGCCGGACTGCCCCCCGGAGCCAACGGTGGTGCCGACATGCTGTATGCCTGCGCCCCGGGACAATATTACGACGAAAAACCGATAAACCTCTATTTCAGGCATGCCCTGGCCAAGGTGGTGATAAATTACCGCACGCAGGAGCACAATCTGAAGATGCGGGTGCGCGGAACTTATTTCCGCACCAACAACACGGTAGGTGCCTTCGACCTGCCTGTGATCAGCACGGAAAATGGCAATCCCGTCACCACACGTTCCTGGACATCGTCTCATCCCGGGGTGATTCAGATATCGAAGGCAAAACCGCTGAAATGGTACGACAACACATTGTCGCCGGGATGCATACTGGGGCCTGAGGTATATGTGATTCCGCAGAAAGTCACCCCGTGGGACCGTCATCCCAATACGCCTGACAACACGCCTACGGGCCAGTATCTGTTTCTGAGGGCTATGATGACGCAGACGGACGCCGACGGCAGCGAAACGCAGGTATGGCCCGTGCATGGCGACGCCGGGTATGTGGCCACGCATGGCGACGCTTATCTGTATGTGCCGCTGTCCGACCGCGAAATGGAATGGAAACCGGGTTACGTATACGTATACGACATCGGTTTCGGACGTCCAAACGGCACGTTCACCGCCGACGACTATAAGAATGGGGCGACATATCCCAACACCAATATGAGCGTCCACGTGCGTGTATTCTCCGACTTCGACATGCAGCACGGCGTCAGCGACTACTGGATCTACTTCTGACATGAGGTGCCCCGACGCCAAGATAATACTCCACACCGAGCGCGTGCAGCAACCCGACGTGCTGGAGAATTTCTACAACCGGATGGCCAGATATAATGTGCCGTATGAGATAATCGGTCTCAGCTATTATCCCTATTTCCACGGCAACCTCAACGTTCTTGACAAGGCTCTGCAGACACTGACACAGAAATTCCCCGACAAGAACATAATGATAGTGGAGACGGGCTACAGCTATAAATGGGAGGTGCCCGGCACTACGGTCAACAACACCTCGACGTGGCCATATACGGAAGCCGGCCAGGCAAAGTTCGTCAGGGACCTGGTTGCTGAACTTGATAAATACAGTCAGGTTGACGGTCTGTTCTGGTGGTGGATGGAATACAACGCGTTCGGTACGAGTCTGAGCGGCTGGTACAACGCTCCGCTGTTCGATTCCACCACCGGCAAAGCCACCGAGGCTCTGAAGGAACTATGCTCATTCGGCACCAGTGCCGTCGGGGAGATAGAAGCTGACAATACTGCTGGTATCGACCGCTGGTACAACCTGCAGGGTATCCGTATCGACAAGCCTAAGACATCAGGCATATATATCCGGAACGGCAGGAAGACATACGTCCGGGTGCAGTAAGGCATCGCGGATATGGATAAAAATAAGGTGTGTCGTTGGCGACACACCTTATTTTTATGTAACTGTTGTAATGGGCCGGGTGATTAGTCCTCCTCCTCGGCAACGATCTCGAATGTAACCTCGGCGGTGACTTCCTTGTGGAAGCGGATCTTGGCTACGTGCTCGCCGATCTGGCGTGCGGGTTCGAGGTCGATGATCTTGCGGTCGATTTCGTGACCGAGCTTCAGGAGAGCCTCTGCGATCTGAGCGGGACCTACGCTGCCATAGATGTTGCCGTTAGCGGCAGCCTTGGCGGTGATGACGGGGCGAACGCCTTCAAGAGCTGCGGCTGCGTTCTGAGCCTCGGCCAGAACGGCTGCGATCTTGTGGGCCTGCTGACGCTGGTTCTCGGCCAGCACTTTCAGCGCTGCGTTCGATGCGATTACGGCCAGTCCCTGGGGAATCAGGTAGTTGCGGCCGTAGCCGTCCTTTACCTCTACGATATCATCCTTATAACCTAAGCTCGGGATGTTCTGCTTCAAAATTACTTTCATCTTTACGGTGCTTTTAACGGTTATACAATGATTATTTCATCAGGTCGGTTACGTAGGGAAGCAGAGCGAGGTGGCGTGCACGCTTCACGGCCTGAGCCACACGACGCTGGAACTTCAGCGAGGTTCCGGTGATGCGGCGGGGCAGCAGTTTGCCCTGCTCGTTCAGGAACTTCTTCAGGAACTCGGGGTCCTTGTAGTCGATATACTTGATACCGCTGCGCTTGAAGCGGCAGTATTTCTTCTTCTTGACGTCTACCGAAAGGGGAGTGAGGTAACGAATCTCGTTGTTTGCTGCCATGATTAAGCCTCCTTCTGTTCTGTGGCCTCGGCGGGTGCTTCGGCGGGTTTCTCTGCTGCGGTTGCTGCTCTCTTGTTACGACGCTTCTCGGCGTACTCCACTGCGTACTTGTCGAGGCGGAAGGTGAGGAAACGGATCACGCGCTCGTCGCGACGGTAAGCGGTCTCCAGACGCTTTACGATTGTAGGCTCGGCCTCAAACTCGAACAGAACGTAGAAACCTGTGGACTTCTTCTGGATAGGATAGGCCAGCTTGCGCAGTCCCCACAGTTCCTCGTTGACCAGCTTCGCGTCGTTCTCTTTCAGAACGTCCTTGAATTTCTCTACCGCTTCCTTCATCTGCTCATCAGACAAAACGGGAGTTAAAATGAAAACGGTCTCGTAATGATTCATTGTGTTGTTTATGAATGTTTATGATTTTTGCGGTGCAAAATTAATACTTTTTCCCGACATAACCAAATTCTGCCGTTTTAGTCCTCGTTTTCTCCATATTATATACGGGAATTTTGTCAACTTTTCAGGTTATAACCGGTAAATCGTGCAGTTTTTGTTTGCTTTCACGGTTATAGTTTGTTATCTTTGCAGAAAAATAATGATTATGGAACTGATTCCGCGTCCTCAATATATAGAAAAAATTGCCGGTCTGATAAACCGAGGCATGATGTTGATTCTTGTTGGTCAGCGTCGTGTTGGAAAAAGTAAAGTGCTTGAATTATTCCTTGACTGGCTTACGCAGAATCGGCCCGAGGCCAACGTGGTGTATATAAATAAGGAGTTTCAGGAGTTCCGCGATATCGTGACAGCCGAACAGTTGTATGACTACGCGGTAGCCAGACTGCCAGAAGGCAACGAGAATTATCTTCTTATTGACGAGGTGCAGGATGTGGAGAATTACGAAAACGCATTGCGCAGTCTTCATGCCGAGAACCGCTGTCAGGTCATAGCCACCGGAAGCAATGCGTATATCTTTTCAAGCGAGCTGGGGACGCATATTGCCGGCAGGTATATAGAAATAAAAGTCTACAACTTGTCATATCTTGAATTCCTGCGCTTCCACAATATGGAAGACAGCGACGAGGCCTTGATGCATTATCTCACAATGGGCGGCCTGCCGGGTCTGCTGACCTTTAAGCCGGAAGAACAGTCTCAGATAACCGATTATCTTGAGGGCGTCTACAATACGATTCTTGTAAAGGACATAGTAAGGCGCGAGAATGTGCGCAATGTCGCACAACTGGAAAATGTATTGCGGTTAGTGGCCGATAATACCGGCAAACCGATATCGATTACCAATGTCGTAAGATACATGACATCCAGGGGGGAGAAAATAAGCGGCGAGACTGTCTCCAATTATCTGAAATATTTACAGGATGCCTTTCTGGCTATTCCTGTGGTTCGTTATGACATACATGGCAAGGTCCTTCTTGAGACTAACAACAAACATTATTTTTCCGATCATGGTATCCGGAATTACCTTTGTGATTTCAACATGAGGGGCAGTATCGAGAAAGTGATGGAGAATGTGGTGTGGAACCATCTGCGCCGTCAGGGATTCAAAGTGACGGTAGGGAATCTAAGGGCCGGAGAGATAGACTTCGTCGCTACCAAAATTGATAAACGGATATACGTACAGGTCGCATATCTGCTTGCTTCAGATGACACCGTAAAGCGAGAGTTCGGCAATCTTGTGTCGATAAAGGATAATTATCCCAAATACGTCGTGTCAATGGATCCTGTGGCCGGAGGCTTCAGCGAGTATCCCGGCATAAAGCATATCAGACTACGGGAGTTCCTTAAGACAGAGTTTTAATTGACTCATTCCGGATTTGAATTAACAAGACATTATGATGTTTCGGGAGATAAAGATTTTTCTGCTGCAGCACATAGACTGCGGCGAGTATTCGCATCCGGTCACGATGGCGATAATCCTGTTGGGTATAGCCGTGGCAGCGGCATTGTCATATTATATCTGCAAGGGGCTGCTTTACATGGCGGAATGGCTGATAGAGAAAAGCCCTACCAAATGGGACAACGACCTGTTCGACCGCCATTTCATGCGCGGCGTGTCGCAGCTGGCGCCGGCGTTGCTGGTAAACTGGCTGCTGCCGGCTCTGTTCTCGGCCAAGGAACAGGATGAGGTGCAGTGGGTCAGCGACCTGACGTCGCTTTACATACTGTGGGTAATCGTCAGGATACTGAACATATTCCTCGGCAACGTCTACCAGGCCTTCAGCAAGCGGAAACGTTTCCGCCCGTACGCCGTGAAGGGTATATTCCAAATGCTGAAGTTAGTGGTGATAGCCGCCGGCATCATCATTACGGTCAGCATCCTGCTGGGTAAACAGCCGATGGTGATTCTGACGGCTCTCGGTGCCTCGGCGGCGGTGCTGATGTTGGTGTTCAAGGATACGATTCTCGGCCTGGTGGCCTCCGTGCAGCTTACGGCCAACAAGATGCTGCATCGCGGCGACTGGATAGTGATGCCGCGTCATGACGTCAACGGCGAGGTGCTCGACGTGTCGCTGACCACCGTCAAGATACGCAATTGGGACAATTCCGTAACCACGATACCGCCGTATGTGCTGGTGTCCGATTCGTTCAGCAACTATGAGCCCATGCGTCATTCCGGCGGACGCCGTGTGGACCGTTCCATCTATATCGACATAAATACCGTAGGCTTCTGCACCGAGGAGCGGATAGACCGTCTGCGGGCTGCCGGGCGCCTGGAGGGCGTGTCCGACCTGCGCGCTGCCGAGACGGTAAACCTGTCGCTGTTTCGTAATTATCTGGAGCGATGGCTTGCGGCGTATCCCGATGTGAATGAAGACATGCTGCTGATGGTGCGCCAGATGGAACCGACGCAGGCCGGTCTGCCGCTGCAGCTATATTTCTTCCTGCGCACCACGGAATGGAAAGCCTTCGAACGCGTGCAGTCCGATATCTTGGACCACGTCTACGCCGTGATCCGCGAGTTCGGCCTCGCCATCTTCCAGCGTCCCGCCGGCACCGACATCGTCGAGGCATCCCGGTCTGTCGCTCGCATCGAAACGCGCTGAACCGTTACTGTTTCAGCACTTCTTTCAGGTGTGTGATCAAATCCTCCGGATTGTCCCCTTCGGGGAACGGGATGTAGAAAGTACTGTCATTGCCTGTCTTCGGGTCGACGGGCCATTGTATCAGCATTCCGCCCTGAGATTCGAAATAGGAAACCTTGCCATTGCCTTGGTTTTTCAGCTTGACCGTGATTCCGGAACGGCTTCCAGCCAAGCTTGCAACCCCGAGAATGACCATCAATGATGTCAGAATCGCCTTCACAAGTATTAGATGAGTTATCGCAAAGTTAGTCGAAATCAAGAAATTATGGGTCAAGCCGAAATCCCGGTGCATAGATTTTGGGAAAAGTGTTAAATTTGCGGCATGAAAACCGCAGATGCAATATGGATGTGCC
>CADBNR010000070.1 GCA_902796035.1 uncultured Bacteroidales bacterium
CTGTCCGCTAAACCATAAAATAGTGAGTCCAACTTCTTGAACGGCAGAAGTTGGACTCACTATTTTATGGTTTAGCGGACAGTAATAGTCTAAAATACACGCGCGGCACGGAGAGCCCGCGCCACTAAAATGCTACAAAAATAAGGAGCGCCGAAAGACACTCCCTATTTTTGTTATTAGATGTCGGGGTCTTAGACCGTAGGGGTCAGAGCACGATGTTGACGATGCGGTTTGGGACGACGATGATCTTCTTGGGCTGCTTGCCGTCAAGCCATTTGGCGGCGTTGGGGTCGGCGAGTGCGGCCTGTTCCACGGCGGCCTTGTCGGAGCCGGCAGGCACTTCGATGCTGAAACGGGTCTTGCCGTTGAAGCTGACGGGATACTTCACCGTGTCCTCCACCAGCGCGCTTTCGTCCACCTCGGGCCATGCGGCGTCAACCACGCTGGTGTCGTGGCCCAGACGATGCCAGAACTCCTCGGCGATGTGGGGCGCGAAGGGGGCGATGAGGCGCGTGATGATGTCCATGGCCTGACGGTTGCGTGACTTCATGGACGACAGTTCGTTGACGGCAATCATGAACGCGGATACCGATGTGTTGTATGAGAAATTCTCGATGTCCTGCGTCACCTTCTTGACTAACTTGTTGACGGTCTTGGCCTCCTGGGGCGTCATGGGGGCGTCGGAAGCGAGGTCGGCGTTGTCAAACAGGCTCCAGAGCTTGCGCAGGAAACGGTTGACGCCGTCGATGCCGTTGGTGTCCCAGGGCTTGGACTGCTCCACGGGACCGAGGAACATTTCATACAGACGCAGCGTGTCGGCGCCGTAACGCTCCACGATGTCGTTGGGGTTGACTACGTTGAACATGGACTTGGACATCTTTTCCACGGCGTAGCCGCACACGTACTTGCCGTTCTCGAGAATGAATTCCGCGTCGGCGAAGTCGGGACGCCATTTTCTGAACGCCTCGGTGTCGAGCACGTCGTTGTCGACCATGCCGATATCCACGCGGATGGGCGTCGTGTCGTAGTCCTTCTTCAGTCCCTTGCTGACGAATGTGTTGGTGCCCTTGATGCGGTACACGTAATTGCTGCGGCCCTGTATCATGCCCTGGTTCACCAGCTTCCTGAAAGGTTCGGGCTCGGCCACGACTCCGAGGTCGTACAGGAATTTGTTCCAGAATCGGGAATAGATCAGGTGTCCGGTGGCGTGCTCGGCACCGCCGACATAGAGGTCGACGTTACGCCAGTAAGCGTTTGCCTCCTTGCCTACGAGGGCCTCCGAATTGTGCGGGTCCATGTAGCGCAGGTAGTAGGCCGAACTCCCGGCGAAACCGGGCATGGTGCACACCTCGATGGGATAGCCTTCCTTGGTTTTCCAGTCTTTGGCGCGGCCCAGCGGCGGCTGGCCGTCTTCGGTGGGAAGATATGAGTCGACGGCAGGCAGCTGTAGCGGCAGCTCGGATTCGGGCAACATACAAGCCATGCCGTCCTTGTAATATACCGGGAAAGGCTCGCCCCAATAGCGCTGGCGGCTGAATATGGCGTCGCGAAGGCGATAGTTGACCTTGACGCGGCCGATGCCTTCGGCCTCGATAAACTGCTTGGTGCGGGCTATGGCCTCCTTGACCGTCAGACCGTTCAGGTCGAGTTTCGGTCCCTTGGAATTCATCATGATGCCCTCCTTGGCGTCGAACGACTGCTCGGAGACATCGGCACCCTCGATAAGGGGTACGATCGGGAGGTCGAAATGGCGTGCGAAAGCGTAATCTCGGCTATCGTGAGCCGGGACGGCCATGACGGCACCCGTTCCGTAACCGGCCAATACGTAGTCGGACACCCAGACGGGGATGTTCTGACCCGTGAGGGGGTTGACGGCATAGCTGCCGGTGAAGACGCCCGATACACGTTTCTCGATCTGGCGTTCCCGTTCGGTCTTATGCTTGACTTCGTCGAGGTATGCGTCGACCAGCGGCTTCTGTTCGGGAGTGGTGAGTAGAGGCACATACTTTGACTCCGGAGCGAGCACCATGAACGTGACGCCGAAGATGGTGTCGGCGCGTGTGGTGAATATCTCGAGGTTAAGGTCCTGACCGGCAACCTTGAAGTTTATTTCCGCACCCTCGCTGCGGCCTATCCAGTTGCGCTGTGTCTCCTTGAGGCTCTCGCTCCAGTTCAAGGTGTCGAGACCGGAGAGTAGTCGCGGAGCGTATGCCGAAACGCGCAGACACCACTGGCTCATCAATTTCTGCTCCACGGGGTGACCGCCGCGCACCGAGAGACCTTCCGACACTTCGTCGTTGGCCAACACGGTTCCGAGAGCCGGACACCAGTTAACCATGGTCTCGCCGCGATAGGCTATGCGGTAGTTCATCAGCACGTCGGCCTGTTCGCGCTCGGACATGGCGTTCCATTCGGCGGCGGTGAAACGCATTGGCTTTGTGGCCGCAGCGTTGACGCGCTCGGTGCCGTTGGCGGCGAAACGCTCCACCAGACCGGAAATGGGCATGGCCTTGTCGGCGTCCAGGTCATAATATGAGTTGAACATACGGATGAACGCCCACTGTGTCCAGCGGTAATACTCAGGGTCGCAGGTGCGCACCTCGCGGCTCCAGTCGAAGCTGAAGCCTATCATGTCGAGCTGGCTGCGATAGTTGTTTATGTTGCTGACGGTGGTTATTTCGGGGTGCTGGCCGGTCTGGATGGCATACTGTTCGGCGGGGAGGCCGTATGCGTCGTAACCCATGGGATGCAGCACGTTGAAACCGTTCTGGCGTTTGTAGCGGGCGTAGATGTCGGAGGCGATGTAGCCTAACGGATGGCCTACGTGCAGCCCTGCTCCCGACGGATAGGGGAACATGTCGAGCACATAGAACTTGGGGCGGGACGAATCCACGTCCACCTTGTAGATATTGTTGTCGCGCCAGTACTGCTGCCAGCGCTTCTCTATATCCTGATGATTATATTCCATTATATTCTGAAGTTAATTTCGAAAATGTGGAAAAACAATGCAAATTTACTAAATAGTATCAGTTTACACAATTTATTCGAAAAAAAGGAACTTGGTGTCGTGAGTCTTGATGCTGTCTGTGTCGGGGACGTTGCGCCAATCGCCGTATACGACGGAGAGATAAGTGTCGGGGTCGTTGGGGACAGGAAACCGATACCCTTCGAAATCGGCCGAGCTCAAAGGGAATATCACTTCGGGCTCCAGCGAATAATACCAAGGACATCCAGGGCTGAGGCGAAGTTTCGTGGATGCGGAGAAGCGGCCGAGAGCCCTGAACGTGGGAAACAGACAACCGGTCAGGAAACGGTATGGTGCGTTCACGTTGGCTGATGCCGAGCGTTGCAGCGGGCGTTCCACCAGTCTGTTGGCCAGTGTGCCCGACAAGTGTTGCAACGAGCCGTGCAGGTGAGGCTCGACAGGGAAAATATCGATCTGGAGTCCGCGGAACTTGCGGCGGCGATGCAATTCGCTGTCCTGGACATATTCAGACTTTGTGTCGCGCAACACGTTCCAGAATCCAAAGAAGCCCGGATCAGTGTCAGTACACTGCAACACGAAATCCGAATGAGGATGTAAATCAAGCATCAACCGCTTGAATTTCTCGGCATCCTGTCTTGGCATTGCTATGTCTGTGTCGTCGTCCCAGGGTATGTATCCGCCATGACGCATCGCTCCAAGCAAAGTGCCTCCATCCAGCCAGTAACGAATATGATGTTCGCTGCAGAATGAATCGATGAATTTCAGCATCTCGAGCATGCGAAGCTGGGCGCGCCGCAAATCGGATCCGTCCGGATTGTACCGCGTCCGGAGCTCTGCCTGAGTTTTGGAATCTATCATAATTATAAATCAGGGTACCCGGTAATTTCCTATGAATTTGTTGCAGTCCTTGAAGAAACTGATCACAATCAAGACGAGGAGAATTCCAACGGGGAATGCCGCGATAATCGTGACGCCCTGGAGGCTGTATAGCGAGTTTTGCGCGAACAGCAATGCGATGGGGAGCAGAATGAGCATCACGCTCCAGAAAGCCCTGATATTGCGCGCAGGCTCCTCGTCGGGCGAGATGTGATTGTAGCTATAGGACGACGTTACGTATGTGATGCCGTCCAGAGTGGTGCTGTAGAAGGCAATCATGGTGACGACCAGAAGCATCAGGGCCACCGCCGGCAGAGGCAGCGTATCGAATATCATGAGGACGGCGTCGTACATCTCGCCGCCGTTGCCTATGAACCCGATGGCGTCCACGCCGTGCTTGAGTTGCTGGGCAAGCCCGTAGCCTCCCAAAATCATGAACGACATGTATGTCCCGGCCAGCCCCCATCCGAACGTGCCGTAAACCACGTTGCGCAGGGTGCGTCCCTTAGAGATAAGTGCGATGAAGAAGGGAGTGGCCACGCACCATACCAGCCAGTAGGCCCAATAATATACGGTCCAGTTCTGTGCGAACCCGGTTTCGCGCATCGGATCCATATAAGTGGCAAGTCCGATGAAATTCTGTGTCATGTTGCCCAGGGACTGCAGGCCGGTCTCGGCAATGTATCTTGTCTCGCCGCCTAAAATCAGGAAATAGAGCAACACGGCGAAGAACAGGTATGAACAGATCTGAGCCAGACGGCTGATTCCCTTCACGCCGAACAGTACGGTCACGGTGTATACGGCGCAAATCAGCAACAGGACCGTGATGGTGATTCCGGCAGTGACTTCGAACCCGAACACCTGTCCCATTGCCTTGGTGAGCAACGGTGTCGCAAGCGAGAAGGTGGTGGCGGTGGCGCATACTATCGCGAAAATGGCAATGATGTCTATCAGCTTACCCCAGAACCCGTCGACCTTGTGTCCCAGCAGAGGCCGACAGGCTTCGGAGAACCGCTGACGGTCGCGTTTGCGCACATGCATCATGAAGGCGAAACATACGGCAAGGATAACGTAGAATCCCCATGCCAGCGGCCCCCAGTGGAACAGGGTGAAGGTTTCAGCCCACGCCTGTGTGCCGCCCAGGTCCTGCACATGCTGTTCGCCGCCGTATAGGGCCCATTCAATGAGTGAATAGAACATGATGTCGGCCGCCATGGTGGAAGTGAATATCATGGTGCCCCATTTGAAGTCGCTGTAGGCCGGACGGTCGGTGTGGCCCAGGCGAATGGATCCGTATCTATTGTTCATGGCCACATACAGCGCGCACACCACGCTGCCGATGGCCAATATGGGATAATATATGCCGATTGTGTCGCCGAAGAAACCACGCAGAGAGTCCACAGTGGATTTGGATTGTTCGGGAGCGATCATGAATATGCCCATCAGAGCCACGACGATGGCGAACGGTATCAGCATGGTGACCCAGTCTATCTTCTTCTTCTCCGCTTCCATTATGTTGGTGTTTGATTAACTTATTTGCAGTTGATTCGTGTCAGGTTTTTTACGGCCCTGTTGTAACGGTCGGTGCCGTACGTGCCGAAATCGTCTCCTTTTGCCTCCTTGATGACGGTCCATTGCGCCCACAGATAGTCCCAAAGGATCTGATAGCACAAAATCTTCTCGCGGGCGTTGTCCGGAATGTTTCCTTCAAAATAGACGTCAAGGATAAAGTCCTCGTTTTCCTTTTCAAAATCGGCTTCGAGGAATAGGGCCGCGAAGTCCGCCATCGGGTCGTTCATCCCTGAATATTCCCAGTCTATCAGATATATTGATCCATCGGGGGCCTTTAAGAAATTGTCGTAAAGAGCGTCGTTGTGGCATGGCTTCGAATCCACGCCAAGAGTGTCAAGATAGCGCTCAAGATCCATCACTCGGGGTCTGACATTTTCCCATCCGGAGTACATTTTCGCGCCGACGGCTTCCATCAGGCGGTCGTACTTGTCTATTTCACGGAATATGTTGAATTCGTTCCTGAGCCTGATGCCGGAATTGTGCAGGGTGCGGTATATATTCGCAATCTTGAGCATATTATCACGATTCTGCACGGTGTCGGCGGTCAGGGTCTCGGCGTTTTCCACAAAGTCGGCGAGCTTGATGCCGTTGAGCGTATTGAAGTAACGCACAGGTGGATTAATGCCTAATTTGCAGGCTTCCATCGCGTTGTATTCCTCATTGACACGTTCTACCATGCCGTCCGAGCCATTTCCCGGAATGCGCAGCACATATTTGGCGCCTCCAATGTCTATCCTGAAGTTTTTGTTGCTCATTCCACCGATTCGGGTGATTACAGCTGTCCGGATGTCCCGGTCGGGGAAAATGGCATGAAGATGATGAATTATGTCTGTGTTCATATTTTTCTAATTTCATCTGCCGCTGCATCGTATTCATAGGCGTCGTCACCTTTGACGAACCGGAACAGGAGGCTGTCGCCGTGGTGTGGGATATTGGCGAATCCGTATAGATCCTCCTCGTTGCATCGGAGCGTATTTGCCAGATGCTTTATGACCGACGAGCGGGTGTCCTTGATATAGCTTGTGTCGAACAGTCTCAGTTCGTCCAGGGTGTCGAATTCCTCTATGTCATGTTCGCGATATCGGCGCATCCTCATCCGGGGCAGTTCGTGGATGTGGCGTATATATACATCCTCCCAATATCCGAGACGAGTCTCTTCGCGTTCATAATCACGGCTCAGGATTTCCCGGAACATCCGGCTGAAATCACGCGAGAAATAGACATGTCCAACCATATACCAGGAGTCCCGGCCTCCTACGGTGACGGACTTGATGCAATTGTCGGCGTCGGTAGACATACAGTATTCCCGTGTTGGTCCTTCGGCATACAGCGCGCTGTAATAGCTGTCTTCGGGATGTTCGATGAATACGTTGTCCGGAAAGTAATTGTCGGAGCTGCAGATGTAAGTGTCGCCGAGCTTGTCCAGCACGCACATCAGAGACGCTGTGTTGTTGTACCGGCAATAGTCGTCGTTATGGACCAGACTTACGTCATATTTCTCCTTAAGGTATCGGAACAACTCCGCCTTATAGCCCACCACTACAGTAATGTCGGTAATGCCGGCCTCCTTCAGCTGGCGTATCTGCCGTTCTATGAGCACCTCTCCGTTGACGTTGAGCAGCCCTTTGGGAGTTTCTGCTGAAAGAGGCACGAAACGAGTCGAGGTGCCGGCAGCCATTATGATTGCATTTCGCGTTGAGTGTGACATCGGTCAGAAAGCGAAGTTGGCTATGAAGTTGACGTACGATTTGTCGAACGCGGGATTGTAGATGTACGCCACATTGAGGGGTAATTGCCAGCCGCTCTTGAACCTGACCGTATATGTGTATTTGAGCTCGAGGTTCACTACCGAGAAATCGTGTTTGTAATCGTTATAGCACGATTTGTTGAGAGCCGCGCCGGCCGTCAGCGAGATGCGGTTGCTGTGCAGGAAGTCGTAGTATGTGCCGAGTTCCAGGTATGTGGAATAGGCTTGCTTTTCATTGCCGTGGGCGTCGGTGTATTTGTCGGCTCCATAGAAGAAATTGCTGATGGAAGCCCAAAGAGGAATCTTGGAAGGAGCGTATGTGAAACAGGCCTCGAGCCAATGGACTGTGTGGCGGCCGCCTCCCATATATTTGTCTTTCTTGCCGCTGACGGTGGGATAGTAATAGTCGTAGATGCCCAGGGTGAAATCGCTCAGTGTATAGCTGATGCCCGCATCTACCTCGGCATAGCGGCCGTTGACCGCGTACCCGCCCATGAAGTAGATGTGCAGACCCTTCCATGAATAATTGACGGAAGGGAACAGGACGGGAGCGGATTTTTCGGTCATCATCTCCATGCCGCGCCACACATATTTGGTCTGCAGGTCGAGGCCCAGACCGAAGGGCGACTTGATCAGTTTTGCACCCCAGTTGTTCTTTTGTGTCGGGACTGCGACAGTGTCGGTATCCGTCGCGTAGGCATTTAGGAATGCAGAGGCGACGATGAAGGCGATGATCGGGAAAATTCGGTTAAACATTGTTCTGTTGCTATGTCGTGAAGCTTACAAGCGGCAAAGTTAACAAAAAAATCAGACATATAGAAACATAAGGATAAATACCGCCTTAACGGATAAGGAAATGCGGAAGGAGCGAGCCTGTAATTTTGCCGAAAAAAAGATGAATGGACAGAAAAGTGAAGAGCCGGTTATGGCCGACGCGCTGCTGGCGCGGGCCCAGAGCAGCTGGAACGCCATGACACGGTATCGGCAGGACCGCGACCGGTGCAAACGATTCACATACGGCGACCAGTGGAGCGACATGGTGGAGTCGGCGGGTGGAGTGATGAGCGAGGAGGCCGAGATGCGCAGTCATGGGCGCACGCCGTTGAAAAACAATTTGATACGCCGTCTGGTGCGAAACGTGTTGGGAGTGTTCCGCGACCGGTACGCGCAGCCGGCGTGCATTGCGCGCGACGGGACGGAGTCGCTGCAGGCCATGACCATGCAGAAACTGCTGCGTTACAATGCCGAGCTGAACCGAATGGGCGAGATATATGCACGCACCATGGAGGAGTTTCTGATATCGGGCATGTGCGTGCACAAAAAGTGGTACGGACGCAAGGGGCGCCTGACGGATTGCTGGACCGACTTCGTTCAGCCCGATAAATTTTTCATGGACATGAACGGCAGGGACTTCCGCGGTTGGGACATATCGCTGATAGGGGAGATCCATGATATGACGCCGGCTACTTTGCTGGCCACATTCGCCGGCAGCGAGGAGAAACGCGACCGGTTGCTGAAATGTTACGGAGGCCTCGCCGACCGGGCGTACGACCGTGTATGCCGGGTGTGGGAGATATGGGAACGGATGTATCCGGTACGCTGGCATTGTCATGACCGTGTGACGGGGAGGTGCTGGAAAGTCGGGGAGGAATTGTATCCTGCCGTCCGGGCCGAGAACAGACGCCGACGCAAGGAGGGGATTCCCGAAGTGGAGACTCACTGGTATGTGGACGATGAATGGAGATGGAGTTTTGTGACACCCGGAGGAATGGTGATAGACTCGGGCGTGTCACCCTACAGGCACGGCGGACATCCATACGTGTTCAAGGCATATCCGTTTGTCAACGGCGAGATACACAGTTTCGTAAGCGACATAATCGACCAGCAGAAATATACCAACCGTCTGATATCCATGTACGACTGGATATTGAAGTCGTCGGCCAAAGGTGTGCTGCTGATGCCCGAGAACGCGCTGCCCAAGGGGGTGGACCTTGACGCGGTGGCCGAGGAGTGGAGCCGGTTTGACGGCGTGATTGTGTTCCGGCCGCATGCCGGCGAACCGTTGCCGCAGCAAATCAGTTCGAAATGCACCGACATCGGAGTGACCGAACTGCTGAACATCCAGATGAAGATGATGGAGGACATATCGGGCGTGAACGGAGCGTTGCAGGGCAAGCTCGATTCCAGCTCCATGTCCGGCACGCTGTATAACCAGCAGACACGCAACTCCCTGACCGCACTGTCCGACCTGATGTCCTGTTTCGATGATTTCATAAAGCAATGCACCGCGATGGATGCCGACAACATAGGGCAGTTCTACACTCCGGACAGAATCAGGAGAGTGGCCGGAATAGGCTCCGGCCTGATGACCGACCGGCTTTTCGACTGTTCACAGTTTGATTTTTCGTTCGAATGAAATTAACGGATAAGGAAGCGAGGGCGTAAGCAGGGGCTAATTTTGCAACGTCAACCAAAAACAAGCAATTATGGAACTATTCAAAAAGAAGAAAAAGGATGAAGACGCCGAAGAGCGTCAGGAAGTGCTGGAAATCCAAGCGGTGACCGAAGAAGACGCCGAGGGCGCCGCTGAATCAGAATCTCTTGAGGCGGCAGAGGTCCCGTCGGTTCCGGAGGAGGCAAAAGAGGCAAAAGAGGGCGAAGCACTGAGTCTGCCCGAGGCCGCGAAGATTGTAGAGAAGACAGGACGCCCTGAACTCGAGGAGTCGCTACGGGATGTTTTGAACGGCCTGCGCGACGGCATTGCATCCGGACATGTCTCCGAAGAGACGGCACAGCTTCTTGCCATGGGTCTGGACTATGAACGCGCGGTGAAGGAGGCCGACGCCGCCGGCGAGATCAGAGGCCGCAACGCCGCCATCGAGGAGAAGCTGCTGACCCGCAACGACAGCGATGGAATTCCGCATCCCGGTTGCGGTCAGGGAGGGACTCCTGCACAGCATTCGTTCTCGATTTTCGACCTGGCCCGCAACGCCCGATGAAAAATTAGCGCCAATCACCAATCACTAATCACCAATCACCAATCACCAATTACCAATCACTAATCACTAATTATGAGCGAGACATTAGAACAGAGCAAGCCCACGACGGGCGTGACAGTAACCACAGTGGCCGAAATGACGGGTGGAATAGCCCCCGGCAATCTGATAGAAACCGACATAGACCAGGAACTGTTCCGGTTCAATTCGGACGACACCCCGCTGATGAACCTGATGCTGCAGGCCAAGCGCGTGAAGGTGAGTTCGCCTGAGATAGACCATTACATGGTCGACGAACCCCGGAGCAGCGTAGTGACAATCGACAATGTAGCGGGGGGAGGCATCCAGGGGACCCTGCCTCTCGACAGCTCGGACCAGGCTCTGGTGCGTCCGTGCAGCACGCTGCTGGTGCCTCAGGTGGACGGTTGCGACGAGACGGGCATGAGCACTCCCGGCAAAGCGCTGATGCTGTACGTGACCGGCATAGACAACGCCACGAACAATCCGATAGTACGCGCCGTGAACGGCTACCGCAAGCAGGCCTCCGACGAGTTTTCGGCATTGCCGACCATTCCTGTGGGATCAAGATGCGTGATACTGTCCAATTCGCTGGCCGAAACGCAGAAGACTGTGGATCCGGAGCTGATAGTGCCCCAGGCCACGAGGGTGTATCTGCAGAAGCGCGGCATGAACCAGGTGGTGAGCGACTACTTCGAAAGCCAGCGCAAACACATACCCTTCACCAACGCCATCCTGGCCGAACAGGCCATATCGAACTTCAAGGTTCGCGGCAACCGCACCTTGTGGGCGGGCCGTCCCGGCAAGTTCAAGGTCAACGTAGAGGGTCTCGGGCTGCAATATGTGTATTGTACGGAGGGCCTGAGATGGCAGTTCAAGCGCGAGATGCAGCACGAGGGCAAGTGGACCATCGAGAAAATAATAGCCCTGGCCAAGATGTTCTTCACCGGCGAGGACGTGCCCAAGACGGCTCTGCTGTTGGCCGGAAAGAACCTGCTGGAACAGATACAGTGCGTGGACTACAGCAAGCATCCGGAGATACAGATCTCGAGCAAGGTGAACGGCATGGGCTGGCAGGTGACCAATTTCCACACGGTGTTCGGCGACATAGAGATCAAGCGCGAGCCGACACTGGACCGTCTGGGCTGGAGCAACTCCGGCGCCCTCATAGGCGAGAACCGATTGGTGCACTATGTGTACAGCTCGGAGCATAGCTTCAGCGACCGTGTGGACGGACAGGAGGCCACGCGCAACGGCATACTGATATGGGACGCACTGGCCCTGAAGGGAAGCTGCCACATCTGGATAGACGGCGAGGGAGAAGAGCGTGACACCGATTCCACGGTATTCAGAATGTGGGACAAGGAAACGGCTCCGGACAATCCACAGGACGGATGCCTGTACTATCTGCTGAACGACTGCACGGGCATGGATGGCTCGGCACGCATGGGACAGGTGTGGCAATTTGCCGAAGGAGCATGGAAAATGTGGAGAGGAGAGGCCAGGGTATAACGAATGTATGGAAGAATCGACATGGACATGAAAAGAAAGCAGGAGAGCCGTACTTATGGAGTGCGGCTGATGGAATGGCATGCGCTGATACCGGCGGGCTATGGAGTGGTCAAGGTACACTTCAGGGGAGGCAGTTATTCGGGTTATGGCCAGAAACCGGCCACCTTCGTAACCGACAACAAGGCGTTACAGCGCCTGATAGAGGACAGCAGCTATTTCCGTAGCGGCAAAATATTCCTGATGCGATGAACGTGAATGTATCGTGGCTGATGCGCCGGGCGGTGATGCTGCTTGACGAGGACTTGGCCGAGATATCTGAGGCAGAGGTGTTCGGCGACATGGGAATGGAGCTGGGGCGCCTGGTGGACGACCTTGTGGCCGAAGGGGCGGCTAAGACCATGCGCGAGGCCGATTCCGGCGACATCGACGAGACCCGGAGCCTCTGCGGCGACCACAGGGTGACGGCATCCGGCATGCAGCTGGAACTCAAGGTGCCCGACGACTTCCTGCGGCTGGTGGAGTTCCGTATGAGCGACTGGAGCCGCGGCCTGACCGACTGGCGTGAACCGCAGGCAGTGATGCATGGCTACAGCCTGCCCGGCCTCAGGCTGGAGCACCGACCCGACGGCCGGTATCTGATAGCGGAGGGAACCCGTCCCGGAGCGACAGTGGTGTCGGCTCAATATCTGCCGGTGCCTCAGGTGAAAGACGATGGCCGCGACAGGACGGTGTGGATACCACGTTCGCTGGTGACCCGAACGGCCAGGACCATAGCCACCATGGCGCGCGAGATCATAACCACATGACATGATCATATATCATCCTGAAGAGGGTGCGACGCGAAGGATATCGGTATACCCGGCGTCGCACCCTCCTGCCATGTAATATCGCAGTCGTCATTACGTTATAAAGTAGATGAAACGACTGGTATTTGCTACGAACAACAAGCATAAGATAGAAGAGGCGCGGGCCATACTGGGACCGGCCGTTGAATTAGTGTCTCTGTCGGAAATAGGGTGTCATGAGGATTTACCGGAGACGCAGGCCACTCTTGCAGGGAACGCGTTGCAGAAGGCACGATATGTGCAGGAGCGTTACGGCGTGGCGTGTGTGGCGGACGATACGGGACTGATGGTGGATGCCCTTGGAGGAGAGCCCGGTGTGCTTAGCGCCCGGTATGCCGGCGAAGGCCACGATTCCGAGGCGAACATGCTCAAGCTGCTGCACAATATGGAGGGCAAGGATTGTCGCGAGGCGCATTTCTCGACGATCCTGGCGTACGTGGACACCGAGGGAACGGCCCGAACGTTCGAAGGCCGCGTGGACGGCGAGATAGCGCGCGAGCGCAGCGGCGAGTCAGGATTCGGCTACGATCCGGTGTTTGTGGCCAGGGAGACCGGCATGACATTTGCGCGCATGAGCGCCGAAGAGAAAAACGCCATATCACATAGAGGACGGGCCTTCAGGGCGTTCCGCGACTGGTTCGTGACATTGGTCATGATGTCGCTGTTGTGGGCCATGCCGGCCTATGCCGTGGAATGGAAACAGCACATGAGCTATGACGGTCAGACATACAGAATGATCGACACGCCGAAATATTCATATTTCGTAGCATTGAAAATGAATTATGACCCGCGGGTGCCGGCCGGCACTTCGCGTTACGGTCAGCTATACCGCTATGATAAGGAGAACGACGAGTGGAAATGGCTTAACGCAACGAACGGCCTTTCGGAGAATATAGTCGTTTCGGCCGCCTATGACTACAGGAACAGGCTTCTTGTGATAGGATATATGAGCGGAAACATCGACCTGCTGTCGGATTCGGGAGAAGTGACCAACATTCCAGGCCTTATGATGGCCGGAAGCAACGCATCACAGAATATACTGGATATCAATGTGGACGAGAATAGCGGCGGAGTATGGGTCGCCACGGCCACGGGTTATGTTCTCATAGATGCGGAGAAGGGTGAGATATCCACATCCCGCAATTATGGAAGCCGTGTGAACACTATAGGGAAAGTGGGCGATTATCTGCTGGTAGGTACGGAAACCGGAATATTATACGGCAATGAGCGCAGCGGCGACATCACCGGCTTCAAAACGGTGAAGAATACCGAAGGCAAGGATTTCAGGCGCATGTTGAATCTCGGAGACCGGGTATATTGTATGTACGACATAAGGCATCCTTTGATTGGATATGTATCGTTGCAGCAGGGAGAGCCTGTATTTAAATTGACGTCGTATTCCGACGAGTATTCCATGGAGCGCGGCTCCGACGGCATAATGACTTCGGACCGCAGATGGGTACGTTACTACGATCGCAACGGTAAAATCACCGACTACCGCATGCCGGAGATACTGAAGTCCAAGGCCCCGAAGTGTGTCACCAATGACGGCAGAACATGGTGGTTTTCGGCCGGTCGCGACGGATATTACCGAATGACTGCGCCCGGCGACGACGGCAAATGGACAGTGACGATGCAAGGGCATTTTCCGAATGCGTCTACGGCCTTCAGATGCCGCGCCATGGTTTATGACCGGAATCTCGGCATGGTGGTACGTAATCACGGACATGAATGGACATTCCACAATATAACCACTCCGGACCTGATATGCACTCTGAAGGATGGAACATGGAAGCCGTTGTCGCTCACATACGCCGGAACAGACCCAGACGATGTGTTCTATGTGAACAATCCGATGGGAATGGCAATCGATCCGTTGAATCCCGATCACATATATTGCGGATCGAACGAGAACGGACTGTTCCGCCTTGATTTGAGCGGGGAGAATAACTTCAGAATAGGACGTCCCAATGACTATGCCCTGGGCAAGGAGGGATTCGTGGCAGGAACCGAACTGATGTCGGCATGGGATAAGCTTTGCTCGTTCGGGGCCCCGCGCTTCGACAGGGACAATACATTGTGGGTGGCCTTTTTCAACAGTGACAGCAAGGACTCGGAACTGTGGTATTGGACGGCCGAAGACCGAATGGCTACCAAGTCATCGGCGTCTTACCGTCCGATGAAAAAGAAGATTTTCCGAAATGTAAGTCCCGGAAGTGGCGCATGGGTTCTTCCACTCTCATCTCAACGTAATATGATTGTATATGCCTCAGGCAATACCGACACGTCGGTGGTGGTGTGGTATCACGCAGGCACCCTTGACACGGAATCCGACGACGTGACCGGCGTCATATCCATGCTGGTGGATCAGGATGGCACGCAATTCAATTATGGTCATTGCAACGGACTGTACGAGGATCCTGCTTCCGGGAGAGTGTGGGCGCTGTGCAGTAGTGGAGTGTTTAATTTCAATCCCGTCGAGGTCGCCAACGGCAATACGGCTGTGCGACGTGTCAAAGTGGCCCGTAACGACGGAACCAATCTGGCCGACCTGTTGCTTGACGGAGTCTCGGTAGTGGCTATGACGGTTGATCCGTCCGGACGTAAATGGTTCGCGACAAATGGCGGCGGAATAGTGGTGACCAATGCGGACGGGACCAAGGTGCTGACCACCTACACCACGGAAAATTCCGGTCTTCCGAGCGATATTATCGACGGACTTTGCTACAATCCGGAACACGGATCGATGATGGTGTCGACTGAGAAAGGTCTGGTTGAGGCATTCCTGAACGAGTCGGAGGTTTCGGGCAACGCGCAGGTGCGTGCATATCCCAATCCCGTGCGTCCCGGATTTATGGGCGCGGTGACAATCGATATGTTGCCAGACGGATCCATGGTCAAGATAATGGATGGCGCGGGACGGATGGTGCGCGAGCTGGGCGAGGCCACCGATGGTTCGGTTGAATGGGATATCACCAACTATAACCGACGCAGGGTGCCGGCCGGCGTATATTATATCCTGGGCACTAACGGCAGCAACCAGGACTCCTTTTCGAAAATGGGTAAAATTCTTGTGGTGGAATAAGAAATGATACTTACACGAACAAAACATCTTGTGGCGGCTATAGTTGCCGTGACGGCAGGCACCGGGGCACGGGCTTTGGAAATAACAGTGAACCCCGGATCATTATGCGAAAATATTCCGCAGATAGAGACAACATCCGACGCAGTGCTGAAGCTCAGCGGAGGAGCCAATGTCACCGATCTGGCGTTGCTTTACAAAATGTCGCCTGCTATCACGACATTAGACATGTCGGCCTTGAATATCATACCGTATCAGTACGCCAATACGGGATATATGGACAGGCTTAAGTTCGGCGCATACGAACTGGTGCCCAACATGCTGGCAGGTACGGGGGTGACCCGTGTGGTGCTCCCGGAGAGTCTGCAGGGCATAGGCGACCAGGCATTCGCGCTGAGCAGGATAGAAGAAATTGAAATTTCCGCCAAGGTCAAAAGCGTGGGCGATTATGCCTTTGCCGGCTGCGCAGGTCTGAAGAAAGTGACCTTCCAAGGGTGTCCGGAGAAACTTGGCAAGGGTATATTCAGGAATTGCGTCAATCTGGGAAATGTAGAGTTCAAGGAAGGATTGAAGAATGTGCCGGAAGGAATGTTCTATGGGTGTAAGTCGTTGAAATCGATGCCTGCCGGCGCAGAGACCATAGGTGAAGAGGCGTTCAGGCTGAGTGGAATCGCGGAAGCGGACCTGAGAGGCGTAAGCGAAGTGGGCGCATACGCGTTTGCCGATGCCCGGGGGCTGACACAGGTGATGAGCGACGGCCCCGTACTATTCGGTGCCGGAGCCTTCGCAGGTGACGACGCTCTGGAGAATGTGCCGGAACTGGCCGGAAATGCTGGGCAGGCTCTTGCAGCCGGTTCGGGCAATATGTTGACGAAAAGACTGAACACACCCGTGATAGGCGAGGCGGCCTTTGCAAACAACAAACGAATCAAGCTTGTGTCGCTGGGGCCGGACGTGAAGGAAATAAAAGCCCATGCGTTCCGAAATGACACGGGTATCAACACGGTGAACGCGGTGGCTTTGGGCAGTTCAGTGCCGGCGTTGGATCCGGATGCTTTTTCCGGACTTGAGGCTGACGACGGCCGGTATCCGATCGAACTCCTGGTAAACAGTCTCCATGCGGACAAGTGGAAGAGCCACGACGTATGGAGCAGATTCAATATATGTGAGACATCGACGGGAGAGGCCGAACTGGAGCCGGACAACAGAATTAGGGTGTCGCGCGACGGCGGCACAGTGACCGTTAGCGGCGCCATGCCGTTCGACAACGTCCGTGTGACAGGGGTTTCGGGCGTGACATATTACGACGGAGGCCGTGGCCGTACCGAAATAAGCGTGGCCGTACCGGCCGGCGATATAGCGGTAGTGACGGTGCTTCAGGGGGGCGTGCTCAAGATTGTGAAGCAGCGATGACGTTCAGAATCTGATCGGCTATCTTCCTGTCGTTGGACAGACGCGGCACCTTGCGCTGGCCACCAAGCTTTCCGGTGCCCACGGACTTCAGCCATCTGGAGAAAGTTCCGTCGGGTACCGTTATTATTTCGGGCATGTCCAGGAAATACATTCCGGACCGCTTGGCGTCGTAGTCGCTGTTGAGCTTGCGCAACTCATCGTCAAGCCTGCGTGCGAATGCCTCGATGTCGGCAGGTGCCTTGATCCATTCTATCAGCCATTGGTGACGTCCGCGGCGTCCGCGGTCGGCGAATACGGGCGATACGGTATAGTCCTTGACGGAGCAGTCCAGCGCCATGCAGGCTTCGGCCAGGGCTTTGTCGGCGTTGTACTCCATCAGTTCCTCGCCGAAGGCGTTGATGTAGCACTTGGTGCGTCCCACTATGCTGATGCGCACGGGGTCGGTGGATTCGATACGCACCGTGTCGCCCATCCGGTAACGCCACAGGCCGTTGCTGGACGTTATCATCAGTTCATATACTCCGCCTGTCTCCACACCGGCTATGCCCGTGGCATCGTCCGGAGTCTTGCCCTGAGGTATGAATTCGTAGTATATGTCGTTGTCCAGTATCAGAAGCATCGAGTTGGAATCGGGCAGATCCTGTGTGGCGAAAAATCCCTCGGAAGCGTTGTAATTCTCGACGAAATGCATACGCTCGGGGTCGGTGATGCTGCGGTATATCTGGCGGTAAGGCTCGAACGAGATGCCGCCGTGGAAGAATACCTCCAGATCGGGCCAGACGTCGTGCAGGTTGTCGGTATGGTTCTGTTCCAGCACTCCCTTGATAACGGCCAGAAACCAGCTGGGCACGCCCGACAGGTTGGTGATGTTGGTCTTGGCGGCCATGCGCACCAGCCGGGGCAGTTTTTTGGACCAGTCGGACATCAGCGCGATGCGTTTGGAGGGTATGCGCACCAGGTTGGCCATCGGCGGACATCGGTTTATCAGCGTGGCGCTGAGGTCGCCCACATGGATGCGCGGATCCTTAAGGTTCAGTTCGTTGGCGAACGAGCCGCCCAGGATGAATCCCTTGCCGCAGAACATACGGCTCTGAGGGTTGTTCAGGATGTAATGTGCCACGGTGTCGGCGGCACCGGCATAGTGTGTGCGGTGCAGCGAATCGCGTGTGATGGGTATGAACTTGGACTTGCCGCCCGACGTGCCGCTGCTCTGGGCGTAATCGCGGCAGAGACCGGGCCAAAGCAGATTGCGTTCGCCCGAAATCATGCGCATCACAAGCGGCCGGATGTCCTCATACTCCACAGGACTGAGGTCGCGGGCATAGCGGGCGGTCACGTCGCCGCTGCCGGCTATTGACGCGAAATCATGCCTAAAGCCTATCCATGTGCTGTCGGCACGGCGCAACAGGCTGCGCAACACGCGTTGCTGTATTTCCTCGCCGTCGCGGCCCCAGTGACGGGTCCGTAGCGCGCGCCGCTCAAACATCCCCCTTACCAGCGGAGTATAGTCCATAGTGTGTATCTGTCAATTTATGCTTCTTTCCGGAACTTAACAGCAGGGCAAGTCCGGTTAGGCATCGTTCCTTAAAAAATGTATACGCCAGGGTCGCAGATGTGCCTCAGATTTAGTCTTGCAGACTCAGGAGCATAGTGGACTATGTGACTGAGTCAAAAGGCTAAAGATGAGGTGCAGCTGCGAGTCTGAGGTAATATCTCTTTCGGTCATGCCTTTTGTTGATTATTATAACAATTATCTCTTATTTTGTACCTTGCCCGGTGTCTTTTCGGTTAATTTATCCGCTCTCCTCGGTCACAGCCGCGAGGCTGCTCCCTCGGAGACCGAATAAATTACCTCGAAAATCCACCGCCCTGGCGTATACATTTTTTAAGGAACGATGCCTTACGCTTTGCAAATTTATAACAACTTTATATTAAAACAGAATTTTTTAGTAATTTTGCTTAGCGAAATCGAAAAAATTGCAAAAAAAACTCTCTATGGGCAAGAATAAACTGCAGAAATTTGCCGATATGGCGGAATTCAAGTGCGTGTATCAGTATCCCCGCGAGGAGTTGCTGCGCGCGGGATTCCCACACCGGGGGAAATGGAACGGCGAGGTGTTTCCGGAGTCCCGACCCCTGATTGTGGAACTGGGCTGCGGCAAGGGAGAATATACCGTCGGACTGGCCCGTCACGACGAGACCCATAATTTTGTGGGCATCGACATCAAAGGAGCGCGCATGTGGAGCGGCGCCAGGGAGGTGGAGGCATCCGGCATGACCAATGCCGCGTTTCTGCGCGCCGAAATCGAGAACATAGAGCATTTCTTCGCCCCGGGCGAGGTGGACGAACTGTGGATCACATTCCCCGACCCGCAGATGCAGAAGGTGCGCAAACGACTTACCTCCACACGGTTCCTGAATCTTTACCGCAAGCTGCTGAAACCGGACGGAATAGTGAACCTTAAGACCGATTCTCCGTTTCTATATGAATACACTCGCAGGCTGGTGAAACTCAATAATCTGTCTCTGCTCAGCGACAGCGCTGACATATATGGACTCGGTTTCGGTCCGGACGATGACCTGTACGGCACGGAAGTGTCAGATCCGGCACGAAGCATCAAGACATACTACGAGCAGCAGTGGCTTAGCCGTGGCAAACAGATCAAGCTGTTGCGCTTCCGTCTCCCAGCCGACGGCGAGCTTCAGGAACCACAGGCCGACGACATCCCCAAGGACGACTACCGTTCCACCAAGGGACGCCCGCAGCATGAAGTTAAGAAAGTTGATAAAGTTTAGAGAGTTAAGAGTGTGTTTACTTTTAACTTTCTTTCATTCAAAGGGGATTTTTGAGGGATTATCGCAAGTCGAGAAGGGAGCATAGCGGGCTA
>CADBNR010000071.1 GCA_902796035.1 uncultured Bacteroidales bacterium
AACTGAAATCCGACAGACTTCCCGGCGAGACGATGTATGGCTCCGATGGGTTGTGGCGACGATTCGACGCCAGCTGGGACATCGGCGTCACCTTTGAGTTCAGCGACTTTATGGTGGAGGTATGTGGGAACTTAGGATGCGTCGACATGACCCGCAGGAACATATTCCGCGACCGCCACATATACGAATGCGCCTGCCGCATCGGCCTCACCTACTGTATTCCGAAACACTGACTACTGTATCTTCCAGCCGTCAATGTTGCGGGTCTCGGGTGAGATATTTACTCCGACCTTCTCTATCCGTTTTGTGTTCAGAGAGTTCTCGTAAGGAAGATCGCATCGAGATATAACCTTATCTTACCTTTCTGAACTTTATTAACTGGTCGATTCACACTCCCTTTGGAAGTGGCTGGTCTGGCTTTGAGATGGGGATGTTAAGGTGGGTGTAGATTGCATTGGGAATCATGCGCCACAGGCCCGCCACGATGTTCCAGCGCCAGTCTATCACGGCCACGCGACGTTTGCGGACAATGGCTTTCAGTATCAACGGCACGGCATAATCCAGGGTCATGGTCATGGGATATTTGACGCCAGGCACCAATAGCGGAGTCCTGATCCAGCCCGGACGGATGTCGGTGAACGTGATGCCGGCAGCCGAATTGTTGCTGAGCTGCTCCAGGGCCACAAGCCATTTCTGGCAGCCTGCCTTCGATGCGGAATAGGCTGACAGACGCCCGATGCCGTTGGTGCCGGCCACCGAAGTCACGGCCGCTATCTGCCCCTTGATGCCGTTCAGCCGGAAATAGCGGTAGGCGGCGCATATACACCGCACGAAGCCCACTGTGTTGGTCTCGAATATGGCCGTCTCCAGGCCCGGGTCAAGCACCATGTTCTCATATCCGATGCCGGCGACATGGAAATATATGTCCATGCCTCCGAGGCGGGTTATCAGCTCGTTCAATTTGTCCGGCGCATCAGGTTTCGTGACGTCTATCGCCATATACTCCACCGTCTCGGGGTATTTGCTCTTCAGTTCGGCCATCGGTTCCGTGTGTCTTGCTGCCATTCCCACCTTCACGCCACGGCTGGCCAGTGCCTCGGCACATGCCAGGCCGATGCCCGACGAGGCACCCATTATCACTATTTTCTTCATATTTATGTTTATTTTGTTTTCTTTATGTCCTGAGTTTTGTTTACTTTTGTGAGGGACAAAACCCTATGAAGTTAACAACATGGGCGGTTATACTGTTTTGCCCCCGAAACACAAAGATAGTTAATTATAAACGGATATAAGTCATGGCAAAGAAGAAACTGGTAGTGTCCACAGGAGCGGGCGTGAGTGCGGAGAGCGGCATCAGCACATTTCGCGACGCGGGAGGATTATGGGAGAACTATCCGGTGATGCAGGTGGCGTCGGCCGAGGGGTTCCGCCGCGATCCGGAACTGGTGCACGAGTTCTACAACGCGCGCCGGCGCGACCTGCTGAAGGCTGCGCCCAACGCGGCCCACAAGGCCCTGGCCGAGCTGGAGAAGGATTATGACGTGTACATCATCACACAGAACGTCGACGACCTGCACGAGCGCGCCGGTTCGACCCACGTGCTGCATCTGCATGGCGAGCTGATGAAAATGCGTTCCGTCACCAACCCCGACTATATCGAGCCGCTGAGCATCGAGCACCTGGAGACCACTCCGGCCACGCGCGGCAGGAACGGCGACCGGATGCGTCCCCACATCGTGTTCTTCAACGAGCCGGTGCCAAACATCGACAAGGCCATCCGCCTGGCGCAGGAGGCCGACATATTCGTGGTGATAGGCACCTCGCTGGTGGTGTACCCCGCGGCAGGCCTGATCAACTGCGTACGTCCCGGCACACCGATCTATTACATCGACCCCAACCCCGCCGACGTAAGCTGCATACCCGACGTGACGGTAATCAAGGAGCCGGCCACCAAGGGTATGGAAATCCTGGCCCGCAAGCTGGAAGACGATAAATAGTTGATAAAGTTTAGAAAGTTTAAAGAGTTAAGATAAATCCCTTCCGACAGCGTTTCGGAGGGGATTTTTGCATAAGTGCAAAAAAAATTTAAAAGATTCGGTTTTCTCGGAAATCTTTTTTACCTTTGTAGGTGAGTCCGGGCCAGAGCGGCATAGTGAGTCGTTCCGGATCTGGTTCAAGCGTGCCATAAAGACACACAAAACACTCTAACCTTAGAATCATGGCAAAAATCAGAGGAGCAATTACGGTCAACACAGTGCGTTGCAAAGGATGCAACCTGTGTGTGGTGGCATGTCCCACCAAGACGCTGGCCCTGCAGCCCAACGAGGTGAACGACCGAGGGTACCATTACGCTTACATGGCGGAGCCCGAGAAATGCACGGGCTGCTGTTCGTGCGCCTGGGTATGTCCCGACGCATGCATTGAAGTTTACAGAGTCAAAGTGGAGGACTAAGGCAGGCTCTTGGTTCCGCTCAATCAGAAAAACACTCTACGAATATGAAAGAAGAGATAAGACTCATGAAGGGCAACGAAGCGATAGCGCATGCCGCTATACGCTACGGATGCGACGGATATTTCGGCTATCCCATCACCCCGCAGTCTGAGGTGCTGGAGACCCTGGAGGAGCTGATGCCGTGGGAAACCACGGGCATGGTGGTCCTGCAGGCCGAATCGGAAGTGGCAGCCATCAATATGGTGTACGGCGGCGCCGCCACAGGCAAGGCCGTGATGACCAGTTCCTCGTCGCCGGGCGTCAGCCTGAAGCAGGAGGGTATTTCCTATATCGCTGCGGCTTCGCTGCCGGCACTGATACTGAACGTGATGCGCGGAGGCCCCGGCCTCGGCACAATCCAGCCCAGCCAGGCCGACTATTTCCAGGCTACCAAGGGCGGCGGACACGGCGACTATCACCTGATAGTCCTGGCTCCCTCCACGGTGCAGGAGATGGTGGACTTCGTAGGCCTCGGCTTTGACCTGGCGTTCAAATACACCAACCCCTGTATGATCTTAGCCGACGGCATCGTGGGTCAGATGATGGAGAAGGTCGTATTGCCCGAGCCGCGTCCCCGCCGCACCGACGAGGAGATACGCAAGCAGTGCCCCTGGGCGGCCAACGGCAGACTCGGCGGCCGCAAGCGCAACGTCATAACCAGTCTGGAACTGGAGCCCGCCAAGATGGAGGTCATCAACCATCAGCTGCAGGAGCGTTACCGCACCATAGAGCAGAACGAGACCCGCTGGGAGGAGATAGACGTGGAAGGCGCCGACTATCTGATAGTAGCCTTCGGCTCCATAGCGCGCATATCGGACAAGGCCCGCGAGATAGCGGCCGAGGAGGGCATCAAGGTCGGCATCGTACGGCCCATCACCCTCTGGCCCTTCCCCACCGAGGCCGTGGCCCATGCCGCACAGGGCAAAAAGGGAATACTCGTGGTCGAGCTCAACGCCGGCCAGATGATAGAGGATGTGCGCCTCGCCGTGCACGACTCCCTCCCCGTCGAGCACTTCGGCCGCCTCGGCGGAATCATACCCAGCCCCGAGGAAGTGGTGAACGCGCTCAAAGAAAAAATCATCAACCGTTAACATCGTGCCTCTATGGAAATCACTGATATAATCAAAGAAGAAAACAAGGTATACAGCAAGCCTGAGCTTCTGGAAGAGGTGCACATGCACTATTGCCCGGGCTGCAGTCACGGTGTGGTGCACAAGATACTGGCGGAAGTGATCGCCGAGATGGGCCTCACCGAGAAGGCGGTGGGCGTCTCCCCCGTGGGATGCGCCGTGTTCGCCTACAACTATCTTGACGTCGACTGGATCGAGGCCGCCCACGGCCGCGCACCGGCAGTAGCCACCGCCGCCTCCCGCCTCTGGCCCGAGAACGTCCTGTTCACCTATCAGGGCGACGGCGACATGTCGGCCATCGGCACCGCCGAGTCCATCCACGCCGCCAACCGCGGCGAAAACATCGTGATGATATTCGTCAACAACGCCATATACGGCATGACCGGCGGACAGATGGCCCCCACCACCCTGATAGGCCAGAAGACCGCCACCACCCCCTACGGACGCCGCGTGGACCTGAACGGCCACCCGCTGGAGATAACCAACCTGATGGCCATACTGGACGGCACATGTTACGTGACGCGCCAGTCCGTCCACACACCGGCCAATGTGCGCAAGGCCAAGGCCGCCCTCAAGAAAGCCTTCGAGAACGCCGTTGCCAAGCGCGGCACCAGCGTGGTCGAGATCGTGGCCACCTGCAACTCCGGATGGAAGATGTCACCCGAAAAGGCCAACGAATGGATGGCGCAGAATATGTTCGAGAAATACCCCCTGGGAGACCTTAAAAACGTATAACCCCTAACCCGCTTAAATCATGAAGGAAGAAATAATCATAGCCGGATTTGGCGGCCAGGGAGTGCTGTCGATGGGCAAGATTCTGGCCTATTCGGGACTGATGGACGACAAGGAAGTGACCTGGATGCCCTCCTACGGTCCGGAGCAGCGCGGCGGCACGGCCAATGTGACCGTCATACTGAGCGACAAGAAGATCTCAAGCCCCGTGCTTGACAAATACGACATCGTGGTGGCCCTGAACCAGCAGAGCCTCGACAAGTTCGCCCCCAGGGTGAAGCCCGGCGGCACGCTGATATACGACACCAACGGCATCCACAACCATCCCACACGCACGGACATCAGCATCTATCCCATCGACGCGATGACCGCCACCCTCGAGATAGGTAACTCCAAGGCCTACAACATGGTGGTGATGGGTGCCCTGCTCAACGCCATGGACTATAAGCTGCCGATGGAGAACGTGATCAAGGGCCTGAAGAAATCGCTGCCCGAGCGTCACCACAAACTGATACCCCTCAACGAGCAGGCCATCGAGAAGGGCAAGTCCCTGCTCCAGGCCTGACCCATACCGACATCCGACGCGCCCTCAACCGGCCCGTCCCCACTACCCCATTAACCCGCTGGGAGTCCGTCACCACGACAGACTCCCGGCTCCGTTAGTGGCATACTTAAACAAAATCGGATAATCATTTGTTTTGTAACTAAATTTCAGTTACCTTCGCAACCATCCGACAAAAGAATCTTTTCATCTACACGCACCGCCTCGACGGGCTCGCCGACGGCGCGGAGCAGGACAAAGGAAATCTCGCCGACGGCGGGATTTTTCTTGTCATGGGCCATGATGCCGATCAGCTTCGGCACGTCACGGCATTCCGGCGGCAATGCCGGGTAGAAACGGTTCAATATCTTTTGCTTGTATTCATCAGCCATGCCTGGCGTCAGGCCCGTCAGTCGCTCGCTGAGCCTCAACGCGACCAGGAGTCCGTGCGCCACAGCCGTGCCGTGGCCTATCGGCTTGCCGACACGTGCTGCCAATGACTCGAAGGCGTGGCCGGCAGTATGGCCTAAATTCAGTATGCGGCGCAATCCTTTCTCGTGCGGATCGTGCGCCACTACATCCTCCTTGAAACGCGCCGACCATTCGGCTGCGTGGCCCACATTATGAGCCGTAAGGGTTTCCGGGAGGTTCAGCAATTCGCCATACACATCCTCCGAACCGAGCAGCGCGCTCTTGACCACCTCGGCCAGTCCCTCGCGCATCTGACTCTGCGGCAGCGTGTCGAGCCATGAGGCATCGACTATGACGCGCTCCGGCATACGGAACGCCCCCACCTCGTTCTTCAGTCCTCCGAAGTCTATTCCGGTCTTGCCTCCGATAGCGGCGTCTGACATGGCCAACAGTGTGGTAGGCACGTTCACAAACCGGATGCCACGCTTGAATGTGGCAGCGGCGAAACCGCCTAAATCCGACACCACGCCGCCTCCGATATTTACAAAGAGCGAGCGGCGCGTGGCACCCAACGAGCTAAGATCCTCCCATACGCCGGCCAAGATGTCAAGGCTCTTGCTTTCCTCCCCTGCCGGCACCACGAGTACCGTGCCGTCCCAATGAAACAGCGGGCTGACATTCGAATCGGTCAGTACAAATACCCTGTCGGGCCGCAGCCTTTCGATCTCGGCCGAAAGTTCCTCACGCCATTTCATTCTTCAGGCCCTCCAGGTAATCGGCAAACTCCTCCATCGAATTGAAAATCAGGTCGGCGCCCTCCTTCACGAACTGTTCGCGCGGAATGGGCCCCGTCATGACGGCGCAGACAAAGCATCCGGCCGCTTTGCCGGCGCGCACGCCCAGCGGCGCGTTCTCCACCACCATGCAGTCGGCCGGTGCGGCTCCTACCAGCGACGCCCCCTTCAGATACGGCTCCGGATCGGGCTTGCCGTGCTTCACATCAAGTGCCGTGACGCGGCGTCCGTCCACAAACACGCCGGGGTAATCATGCTCAAGCTTGTCCAGCAGACTGGCCTGACCCGAACCCGTGACCAGCACGCGCGTCATGCCCAACCGGCCCAACGCAGCTATCATCCTCTGTGCGCCCGGCATCACCGGCGCGGGACCAAGGGCGCGGAAGTTGGCCGTCTTTATCGCATAGAGCCGCGATGCCTCCTCGTCGCTGACCTCGTGACCGCGCTCGCGCTTCATCAGCAGGTTGATGGTGGCTTTGCCGGTCATCCCCTCGTACAGATAAAATTCGTCGCGGTCGGTATCAAGACCTATCTCGTCGCACATCTTCTTCCAGGACGTGGCATGACCCCGCATGGAGTCGTAAAGCACCCCGTCCATATCAATTAATGCAGCTTTAAACCGTTTCATAACGCAAAATTAAGGATTTTTTGTTAATTTTGCATACAATGAACCGCAACGAACCAACCAACATACATAAATACGACCATAAATACGACGGAATTAAGCTGGTATCCATCAGCGCCATGCTGTTGGCGCTGCTGTTGGCATTCGGCTGTAAGCGAGGCAACCCCTTCGCCAAGGCCACAGCCGAAGACCCCGGCAACTACATAGTCATAGACGGCGAATCGGTCATAGATGACGTAGAGTCGCCTGCCGCAGCGCAGATACCCGAGGCCGAGCCGGAACCCACCCCGGAGCCGATGCCCGACACCGCCAGAGCGGAAGCCCCGCTGCCGGTGGACGCCCCCTCCGCCGCGCCCATCGAGACCGGAAAGGACGCCCCCAACCACGGCCGCATACGCGTGCGCAACATCGGATCGCTGATGGAGGTGTTCAACGACTCCAACAAGTATCAGTACGCCGCCGCCGAACGCCTCGGCATCCGTCCCATACACAGCCTGGGCCAGGCTTACTTCACCACCCGGCCCATCGTGGAGGTGAAAAGCAACCGGTATTACACGGTCGACGATCTGAAGCACTCGTTCCCATACCTGGTGCCAGAGGCCGAGAAGGTGCTGAGCGACATAGGCCGGAACTTCATCGACTCGCTGGCCCGTCGCGGCGGCGGCAAATACCGCGTGATTGTGACCAGCCTGCTGCGCACGCCGCACACCGTCAAACGGCTGCGACGCGTCAACCGGAACGCCGTGGACTCGTCGACCCATCAGTTCGGCACCACGTTCGACATCAGTTTCACGCGCTTCCACAGCCTGGACCGGTCCAAGGTCACCGCCGACGAGGACCTGAAGAACCTGCTGGGCGAAGTGTTGCTCGACATGCGCGACAACAAGCGATGCCTGGTCAAATACGAGCGCAAGGGAGGATGCTTCCACATCACCGCCACCAAATGACCCGCGCCGAACACCTTACGACGTTGCTTCCGCAACAATTCAGGACGTCACGTTGTTATATTTGATAGACCCTACAGGAAATTTACAAACCCAATTCCGGAGGCTTGCCTCCGCAGACGATAGAAAGACAATATGGACAAATTAAGTTACGCATGGGGCCTGGCAATGGGCCGCCAGCTTAAAGGTATGGGCGTCAGCAACCTTGACGCCGACACATTCAGGAACGGAGTGATGAACGCGTTCGACGGCACGGAGCCTGCGATGCCCGTCGAGGAGGCTCAGAAGCTGATCAACGACTATCTGCAGGAGCTTCAGGACAAGGCCGAGAAGGCAGCGCGCGCCGAGGGCGAGCAGTTCCTGTCCGAGAACGGCAAGAAGGAGAACGTGAAGACCACGGCCAGCGGCCTGCAGTATGTGGTTGAGAAAGAAGGCACCGGCGCACAGCCCACGGCCGAGGACGAAGTGACCGTACACTACACGGGCAAGCTGCTGAACGGCCAGGTGTTCGACAGCAGCGTCAACCGCGGCGAACCCGCCACATTCCCCCTAAACCGCGTCATCCCCGGATGGACCGAGGGCGTGCAGCTCATGAAGGAAGGCGCCAAGTACACCTTCTTCATCCCCAGCGACCTGGCTTACGGCCCTCAGGGTGTGCCCGGAGCAATCCCGCCCCACTCCACCCTTATATTTGACGTGGAACTAATCAAAGTCAATAAGAAATAAGTAGTTTCGAATTATGAAAACGATCAAGTATCTGGCATCGGCGCTTGTACTTACGGCCGGCATGACGATGGTGTCGTGCAACGGCAACAAGACCGCCGCCGCTGCCGATTCCGACAGCATGGCCACCGAGACTGCGGCCGAGGCCACCGACTCCCTGAACGCACCCAGCGAACTGGCCAGAATCTTCACCGATCCGGCCAAGAAATCGGAGACACCCACCGACACCACTTACGCCGAGACCCCGACGGGCCTCAAGTACATGGTGCTCAAAGAGGGCACGGGCGACCGTCCTTCGGCCGACGACACCGTCACCGTGCATTACACCGGCGAGCTGCTTAACGGCCAGGTGTTCGACAGCAGCGTGAGCCGCGGCGAGCCCGCTTCCTTCCCGCTGAACCGCGTCATCCCCGGATGGACCGAGGGTCTGCAGCTGATGAAAGCCGGCGGCAAGGCTGTGTTCTACATCCCCTCCGCACTGGCTTACGGTTCTGCCGGCGCTCCCCCCATGATCGGACCGGACGCCGACCTGATCTTCACTGTGGAACTTATCAGCGTAGGCGAGCCTGAACAATGAGAAAACTGATTAAAGGGGCCGCTGTGCTGACGGCGGCCCTTACGCTTTTGGCCCTCCCCTCGTGCAAAGGGAGAACCATGGAGAACATGACCCCCACCGGCGACACCGTGGAAGTGGTGCCCGACACCATTCCCGCCGATTCGATCTGAGATTCCAACCGATTATGCCTGCATTCTTATCGAAACAATCCATGTCAAGGACATTGCGACACCTCTCTCTCGCCGCCGTGGCGTTGCTGACGGCGGCCGGCTTCGTATCGTGCGGCTCCGACCGGGGCAAAAGCATCGAAGAAATGGGCAGCCTCTCGCTGGCCGATTCCATGCTCTATTACACCGGCCAGCTCAAGGCCTACGAGTATCTGCGCGAGGCCATGAATGACACCTCCCTGCGTTCCACTGAAGCCCGTATCCGCTTCCTGGAGGGCGTGCGGCGCGGTTATGACGACATGCAGGGTAACGACTCCGCCTATAACCTCGGCATCCGTTACGGCGTGCGCATGGCCGTGAGGGGCAAGCACTTCGAGAACGAATTCGGATTCACCTTCGACAAGGACGTCCTGTTCCAGTCCATAGCCTACGCACTGCTGCAGGAGAAGGACATAGACGAGCTTGCAGTGCAGGACAAACTGTACGACGTGCTGCACAAGCTGCAGGCACAGCAGGCCGGCTCGGTACACCGCCAGGCCCATCAGGCAGTCAGGGCCGAAGCCGCGAAACTCGGCATGAAGCGTCTGGAGGACGGCCTGTACTACAAGGAACTCACCCCGGGTGAAGGCCCGGTGGCTACCACGGGCTCAGTGCTGTCGCTGCAAGTGGACTATTCTCGGCCCGACGGAGAGAGCCTCGGAATGTCCTCCCCGCAGGAAGTGACGGTGGGCAACAATGAGACCGCACCCGTATTGAACGAGATATACTGCCGCATGAAGCAGGGCGAACACGCACTGTTCCTCACCTCGGCATTCCGCCTCTACGGCAACCGTTGTGAGTTCGCAGGACTCAAACCCGCAGATCCGGTCTTGATCGATATCCGGATATTCCGGATATCGCCGGGAACTTCGTCCGACATAAATGCAGATGTATGAAAAACGTTCGCGCCAAAAAGTCATTAGGACAGCATTTTCTGAACGACGAGCACATCGCCTCGCGCATAGCCGACACCATTTCGGCCCGGGAACTGCCTGAACACGCCCGCCCGTGGGGCGACCTCCCTATCCTTGAGATCGGGCCCGGCATGGGCATCCTGACCAAATACCTGATGGACACCCGGCGCCCGCTGCAATGCGTGGAGCTGGATTCCGAAAGCGTCGGATTCCTGCACAAACTGTACCCGGACCTCAACGTGGTGGAGGCCGACTTCCTGAAGATGGACCTCGACACCGTGTTTCCCGGTCAGGACATGGCGCTGATAGGCAATTTCCCGTACAACATCTCCAGCCAGATATTTTTCAAGGTCCTTGACCACCGCGACCGTATACCGGTTGCCGCCGGCATGCTGCAGAAGGAAGTAGCCGAACGAATCTGCGCCGCGCCGGGCAACCGCGACCGTGGCATCCTATCGGTGCTGCTGCAGGCCTGGTACGACTGCGAATACCTGTTCACCGTCGAGCCGTTCGTATTCACCCCGCCGCCCAAGGTGCGCAGCGGCGTGTTACGCCTCACGCGCAACGACCGCACCGACCTCGGCTGCGACCCCGCCGACTTCAAGAAGGTGGTTAAGCAAGCCTTCTCCATGCGCCGCAAGACGCTGCGCAACTCCCTGGCGCCCCTGCTGGCCGCCATCCCCTCAGAAAAAACCGCGCCCATCGAACCCCTCCTGACCGAACGCCCCGAACGTCTCTCGGTCGACCAGTTCGTCCTCCTCACCAACATCCTGATCCAGAAATAAAGATTCTGATTTAGAAACAACAGACCTTCACCGCAATTAAAAAGAGGCACTCACTGCCTCTTTTTTGCATTTACAGCCCTTACATCGCAGATTTTTAGGACTGCATACCTTTAATCTCACGAAATTTAGTTAACTTTGCAGTAATAGCCTTTTAGTTCCCCAACATGACTGACCCGCAGGTTGACATAAAGGAAAACGACATCTTCAAGATTTCGCCCGTACTGCTCAATACGTTGCTTAAGGATCACACTTTAAGCACGGAGACTGAGCAGGTCAACATTTTCTGGGCTACAGACAACTATGCCGACCGAGGGAAAGGTTATCAATATAATGATAAAATCTCGGTAGAAGCTATCACTGGGGTCAACGAGGATGTCATAGTACCTCGTGCTTTGAAATCTCGCGAACAGCAACAACGGCGAAGTCGCGATATGGCAGAAGTATTCACTCCCTCGTGGATATGCAACAAGCAGAACAATCTCATAGACAATGCATGGTTCGGTCGCGAGAATGTCTTCAATACCGAGGTCGATAATCCTGATAAGACACATACGTGGATAGTCAATACAGAGCATGTGATTTTCCCAGAGGGCAAGACTTGGCGAGACTATATTAATGAAAACCGCCTTGAAATCACCTGTGGCGAGGCTCCTTATCTTGTAAGTCGATACGACACTGTAACAGGCGAGCCTATCCCTGTGGAACGTCGTATCGGGCTACTCGACCGCAAGCTTCGCGTTGTCAGCGAGAACACAGAAACTGTAAATGAATGGCTGAATGCTGCTCAAGCAGCTTATATGAGCACTTACGGATATGAATGGCAGGGAGATAACCTCATACTCGCACGTGAAGCATTGCTATACACCTTTATTGACTATTACTATGCCAAGTTTGGTCAAGAGCCATTGTTGAAGCACTTATTGTGTATTGCTGAAATCATATCTTGGAACATCTGGCAGATGGATGGTCTAAAAGGAGTAATACCCAATAGTTGTATTCAATTACCTAAATTAAAAGATGAAACTACATCCCTTTTCAGTCCTGAGGACTTTGGGGATCCGCAAGAACTGACTTTATTTGATTGTCCCGGATGTAAAAATAAAGATATTCACTCACATACCGGCACGTACGCGTTAATTAAAGACTGGAAAGAGAATAAGGTTTTAACCTTTGTTTCCTTGATTAAACAAAAGTAGTATGGAAGGCACATTTTCTAAAATAGATACGACAATCCTCGACAATATAATAGTCGGTCGTGTTGAGCCATACATATATGCATTTTCAACAGAGACTGTCCCCAACTATCTGAAAGTTGGAGACACATCACGCGGTGTGCGAGTGCGTTTGGATGAATGGAGAAAGATATTCCCAAACCTGATTCAACAATACGAACATTCTGCTCAAATTGACACCAATACCATATTTCGGGATTATGCTGTACATGCCTTCTTAGAGCAAGAGAAAGGGCGGGAACGCTTGTTACCGCATACTATTGAAAATTTGCCGTATTATTCCCGGGAGTTCTTTAAGAATGCAACTGCGGAAGATGTAGATGCTGCCATCAAGGATATTCTTCACAGTGCTCGTGAAAATAGTAACAAATACCCGTTATATACTCCTAATCGCCTGCCACAGACATTCACTTACGCAAGAACAGAAGATTACCTTCCACGAAACAATCAACAGGAAGCAATTGACAACTTCAAAGCGGCAGTAGAATCCGGACGGACGAATTTGTTACTCTATGCCGTTATGCGCTTTGGCAAATCGTTTACATCCATGTGCTGTGCAAAGGAGATTAATGCACGGTTTGTCGTTATAGTATCTGCAAAGGCAGATGTAAAGGAGGAGTGGAAAAAGACAGTCGAGAGCCACAAATATTTTGAAGATTACCAATTTCTTGACAGTGAGGCGTTGAAAAGGAATGAGAATGTTATTGCCGACACAATCTCAGATTCAGATAAAAAAGTAGCGTTGTTTTTGACCTTGCAAGATTTACAAGGTTATGACATCAAAGAGAAGCACAAGGAGGTATTTGAGAATATTATCGACCTACTGATTATCGACGAGACCCACTTCGGCGCCCGTGGTGCATCTTATGGTAAAGTATTGCATACACAACACCTCAACAAAGCTGAAATAAAAACAGAACTAAAGGATGTCGAAGGGTTTGAAACACTCGACCAAGTAGAAGATGCAGTCAAGTCTTTGAAATCAAAAATCCAGCTCCATCTATCGGGCACTCCTTACAGAATTCTGATGAGCGATGAGTTCAAGAAAGAAAATATAATTGCTTTCGTTCAGTATTCCGATATTGTGGATGCACAGCGACAGTGGAACGACGAACACCTGAACGAGGATGATTGCGATGAATGGGATAATCCCTATTACGGATTTCCCCAGATGATTCGTTTTGCTTTCAATCCCAATGAATCGTCACGTAAAAAGATGGAACAGATGCGTAAGGATGGCGTCACCTATGCCTTCTCGGAACTGTTTCGCCCGCTTTCAATAACAACTCAGTCAGACGGTAGCCATCGACAATTCAAACATGAAGCAGAAATTCTTGATTTGTTAGAGGTTATTGACGGCACTAAGGAGGATAAAAACATACTTGGATTCCTTGATTACGATAAAATCAAAGAGGGCAAGATGTGTCGCCATATTGTATGTGTTCTCCCATTCAGGGCCTCTTGCGACGCTATGTCAACTTTGATACAAAATAACAGAGACAACTTTAAGAATCTGAGTGATTATGAGATAATCAATATTGCCGGTTTTGATGATGAACATAAGTATAAATCTACGGACGATGTCAAGAGGGTAATTCGAGAATTTGAGAGCCAAAATAAAAAAACGTTGACATTGACTGTGAATCGGATGCTGACCGGAACAACCGTCCCGGAGTGGGATACGATGTGGTTTCTCAAAGGTACGGCGTCACCTCAGGAATACGATCAGGCGATATTTCGTTTGCAGAATCAATATATCAGGACCTTCAAGGATAAAAGCGGCAGGACTATAATGTACAATATGAAGCCGCAGACATTGCTTGTGGATTTCGACCCGAATCGAATGTTCGTTCTACAAGAGCTGAAATCGCAGTTTTACAATGTCAATATAGATGCACAGGGCAATGCTCAACTTAAGGCGCGTATAGCTAAAGAATTGGAGATTTCGCCGATTATTATTCTGCACAAAAACAAATTACATCAGGCTACACCAACTAATATCACAGATGTGGTGCGTGAATACTCACGTACACGTAGCATATTGGATGATGCGACCGATATCCCCACTGACACTGAATTACTGCAAGACGACACAATGGCCGCAATATTGCGGACTATTGAGCCTATCGGTTCTAAAAATGGATTGCAAATTAAGCCCATTGAAGAAGATGGTGACGATTTAGAATCACCAAATGATAAAGACAAAGATACTTCCCCAAAAGACCCGGAACAACGAGATAATCTACCCGAAACACCTGACCAACCTGCAGACTCATTTGAGAATGACAAACTCGATAAAAGACTGGCAGCTTATTATGCGCGCATACTATTCTTCGCGTTTTTAACGGATTCAATAGTAAAATCACTTGAAGATGTGATTGCAATGATTCCTGCAACTACGGATAATCGTCGAATTGCAGAAAATCTTGGACTTCGTGTCGAAATTCTCAATCTTGTTCAGAGGAAAAGCAATCCTTTCGTTTTGCAGAAATTCGATTATAAAATCGAGAATGTAAATGACCTGATGCGAGACGATGGTTTAACGCCGATCAAGCGAGTAGAAGTTGCTATGCGCAAATTTGGTCGCATGTCAGACTCAGAGATAGTCACACCTTTGAATGTAGCTGATGATGTGGTAAAGCTTCTTCCCGAAAATGTGTTTTCATACGGTCCGGTATTGGACATTGCATCAAAACAGGGAGAGTTTACGATTGCTCTATTAAAACGATATGGTCAAGACGTATCGAATAAGATTTATTCAGTATGTACGTCAAAGTTAACATACGAATTTACCAGAAAAGTATATAAACTGCTTTCGTTGCCCATTGACCAGATTTTTGATACTTTTACGAGCTACGACTTAATAAAGAAAGACAAGAATAAGAAATATATAATACCGCAAGTAATTACAGATATGAACTTCGCAGCTATAATAGGTAATCCTCCATATCAAGATCGAGGAGGGAGCGGCGGTACTAACGATGCTTCCATTTATCAGGATTTTTGTCAATTTTCATTCAAGGTCAATCCACAATTTACCTCAATGGTAATCCCATCTCGATGGTTTACAGGAGGTCGTGAAAATCTTGTTGGGGACTTCCGCCACACCATGCTAACTTCCAATCATACGTCCAGATTAATTGCGTTTTCAAATGCAAAAGATTTATTCCCAGATGCCGAAATAAAGGGGGGATGTTGCTATTTTATTTACTCGCCTGCATACAGTGGCAAGTGTAATTATTCTTTAATCAGAGATGGAAAGGTATTTTCAAACTACCGGAATCTCGGAAAATTCGACGTCCTCATCCGCGAACCTAAATTAGCAGAAATCGTCTCTAAAGTCATTTCTAAATCTAATAATACAATAGAGGAAATGATTTCATCCGACACACCCTTTGGTATTCCCACTAACCCTAATATCAGCACAAAGACCCCATTTAAAGTATATCCGGATAAATCTAAATCGCATGACACTGTTTTATTCTTAATAACAAAAGCTGGACGATGCACCGCATTTGTTTCCAAGCAGGATATTAAGAAAAATACACAAGACATTGACAAACCTAAAGTTTTTATTCCTGGTGCTTACGGAGCAGGCGAATCTTTCCCTCATCAGATTTTAGGCGTTCCTGAATTAGCTCCAGCTAACTCTGTTTGTTCACAATCTTATCTTTACGTTGCTCTTAACACGGAACTTGAAACAATAAACTTCGTCAAATATATTAAAACCAAGTTTTTACGCATCTTAGTTTCAGCTTCCAAGGTCTCTCAGCACGCAATGAGCAAAGTCTATCGGTTTGTTCCAATGCAGAACTTCACAGAGGATAGCGACATTGACTGGAGCAAGAGTGTGGAAGAAATAGATGCACAACTCTACGCCAAATATAACTTCTCCGATGATGAAATCGCCTTCATCGAGTCAATGATTAAACCAATGTAAAGGCTTTCTCATCAATAGGTATCTATTAAAATAAACAACGCGCTTTAAATCAGAAAATCCAATAATACAGCAATATGAAGATCCGATTATTGATTGTTATGATATCCATGTTCGGTGCAATAGCTCTTCCCGCAGCCACACCCGACATACTCGTCACTCAGGAAGGAGAAAGCCTCAAGGTCTACAACATTGACATCACCTCAGGCGACAACGTTTACTATACCCTTGCAGAAGCCGATGACGCTCCGATCCAAAAGATCCTTAAAACTGATGTTCTAGTCATTAAAAAGGGAGACGGAACGGTATGGAATCTAAATAGTAGTGTCGTTCCCTCTCAGTCTGCAAATACCGGAAAGCCGTATGATACACCCGAAAAGACAAACGCAACCCACAGAAGCACATCCCCTGAAATACTTCTTCACGATTTGATGTCTCTATCTACTAAGAAAGATTACGGCAATATGACACAAGCCGAGCTTGACGAGCTGAAGTCTGAAAGCGAGTATGATATTTTTTTTGATTACTCAGAGGCATTAGTAAACGAGTTATCCTATGAAAATCTATTGAAACACTACAAAACGGAAAGTGGAATTCCTATCGATGTCCTTTTAGACCAATATGAACAAACTATGGTTTCGAATCTTAATAAAGCTATTAAAGGCTATAATTTCAGATTAGGTTCACCAAAAGCATCAAATAAATTCAAGATTATTGTAAAGTTCAGAGAGATTACACCGGATGCAAAATCTTTCGGATATGTTGTGGCGTGCCATAAGGAAAGCGGTAATATTTGTTTCTGGAAATTCACCACACGATCAGGCAGATGGAATAATTTCGAAAATCTTCTTAAGGAAGATTTCTGCACTCCTTACGTAGAAGCTCCCGATCGGTTCTCAATTTCAGTTGTACCGATGGCTATCGAATATGCAACCCGGGCTTTCCGCACAAAACAAAAAAGATTTCATTTACCAATTCAATAATAGAATTCCTAACTGAAGTTAAAAAAGAGGCGGCGACTGCCTCTTTTTTGCATTCATGGATTTTTGTTGTAACTTTGCACGCGGGATCTTCTCAAATGCGGATCCCGATTCGATATGGCTAAAAGAAACATACTTATCACCGGAGGCGCCGGTTTCATCGGCAGCCATGTGGTGCGTCTGTTCGTCACCGAACATCCGGATTATCACATCTATAACCTCGACCTCCTCACATACGCCGGCAATCTGGCTAACCTCAAGGACATAGAGGGCCGTCCGAACTATACGTTCATCAAGGGCGACATCGCGGACCTGGAACTGATGCGCCGCATCATCCGCGACAACCATATAGACGGCATCATCCACTTAGCGGCCGAAAGCCACGTGGACCGAAGCATCAAGGATCCGTTCACTTTCGCGCGCACCAATGTGATGGGCACCCTCGCTCTGCTGCAGGCCGCAAAGGAATACTGGGAATCCCTGCCGGAGAAATACGAGGGCAAGCTGTTTTACCACATCAGCACCGACGAGGTGTACGGCGCCCTGAAACTGACGCATCCTGCCGGAGTAAAGCCTCCGTTCACCACCAAGGCATCGAGCAAGGACGACATGGCATACGGCACCGAGTTCTTCCTGGAGACCACCAAGTACGATCCCCACTCGCCATATTCGGCGTCGAAGGCTTCGAGCGACCATTTCGTGCGCGCATACCACGACACATACGGGATGCCAACGCTCGTGACCAATTGCAGCAACAACTACGGTCCCTACCAGTTCCCCGAGAAGCTGATACCGCTGTTCATCAACAACATCCGTCACCGCAAGCCGCTGCCCGTGTACGGCAAGGGCGAGAACGTGCGCGACTGGCTCTATGTGGAGGACCACGCCCGCGCCATCGACACCATATTCCATCACGGCAAGGTGGCTGAGACATACAACATCGGAGGTTTCAACGAATGGAAGAACATCGACCTGATTAAAGTAGTGATCAGGACCGTTGACCGACTGCTCGGCAATCCCGAGGGATATTCCGACAGCCTCATAACCTACGTCACCGACCGCCCCGGCCACGATATGCGCTATGCCATCGACAGCCGCAAGCTGCAGAAGGAATTAGGCTGGGAGCCTTCTTTACAGTTTGAGGAAGGCATCGAGAAGACGGTGAAATGGTACCTCGACAACCAGGACTGGATTGACAACATCACCTCGGGGGAATACGAGAAATATTACGACGACATGTACGGCAACCGCTGAAACAAGAAAAAGGCCTGCACCACGCAGACCCTGTTTCTTCAATTAAAACAACAATAACAACTTTTTCAGAACGTTTGTAGCAGTATATATTATGTCAATCAATGACTTATGCTCTATGTAGTGTGGTTTATCAAACCTTACGCTATTATAACATCGCTGCTGTTTATTTGGTTCGGGAAGTTGTGATTTTTTTGTTGGTTTTTCGTAAAAATTTTTCAGCTTAATATCAATCTCATTGATATTAAGCTGATTATCATAACTAAAAAAAATGAAGGAGCTGATAAACCGATACGTGTGGATAGTGGACGTGCTGAACCGCTACGGCCGCTTGACGCGCGAGGACATCAACGACCTGTGGCGCAAATCGCCGCTGAGCAACGGCGACCCGATGCCCGCACGCACCTTCTATCACTACCGGCGCGCCATCGAGGAGAATTTTCAATTAGAGATAGCCTGCGACGCCTCGGGCCACTACTATATCGACGAGACCGAAAGCAACGCCAACCCGATGGTGACCAACTGGCTGCTGGAATCATATTCGGTCAACAACGCCATCAAAGGCTCCTCCATCCCGCACGACCGCGTGTCGGTCGAGGACGTGCCCTCGGCCCGCGAATTCCTGCCCTTGGTGCTTGCCGCCATCGGCGACAGGCACAAGCTGTCGTTCACATACGCCGGCTTCAGCAAGTCGAGGCCGGAAAAGGACATACGGTTTCTCCCCTGCTTCGTGAAGCGTTACAAACAGCGGTGGTACATGATAGGCATACGCGAGCAGAGCGGCGACGTGCGCACCTACGCCCTGGACCGCGTGTCGCAGATGTCGGTGGTGAACGAGGAGTTCGAGATGCCGCAGCTCAAGCCGGAGACTTTCTTCGAAAACCTGATAGGCATCACCTCGTCCAAGGCCGACGTGCGCACCGTCCGGATAATGACCACGCCCATCCAGGCCAAGTATTTCCGCGCCCTCCCCTTCCACCACACCCAGCAGGAGGAGTTGCACGACCGATATTCGATATTCACCTACCGGCTGAAGCTGAATTACGAGCTGGTGCACGAAATCCTGTCGTACGGCGATTCACTGAAGGTGCTTGCCCCCAAAGAACTGCAGTTGATGGTGCAGACCCAGCTGCAGAACACCCTGCGCATGTACGAAAATCCGGAACTTATCCCCGAGCAATAGGCGAAATGTCCCGCTGAAGCGTTATTAATTTAGTTTTAGTTTAAAAAGTTGAAAAAGTGAATGAAGTTAAGAGGAATGTGAAGACATGCCAATTACAGCACTATCATCTTAACTTTTTAGAGTGTGTTTACTTTTAAATCAAATTAAGATTGAGAGGATTTTTTGAGATGATTTTGCAAGCCAAGGAGGGAGCGGTGCGGGCTCCGTGACCGACGAAGCTTGGCAAAATCAGCCAAAAAAAGACATCAAGATTAATTTGAAGTTTAAATAATCACTCTATTCATTTGTTAAAACGGTTTAAAAGTAAACACACTCTTAAACTTTCTACACTTTATTAACTATTCAAGACAATGGCAGAGAGCAATTTCATAGATTATGTAAAGATATTGTGCCGGTCGGGCAAGGGAGGCGCGGGAAGCCGCCATTTCCACCGTGCCAAGTATATACCCAAGGGCGGTCCCGACGGCGGCGACGGCGGCCGCGGCGGCCACATCATACTGCGGGGCAACCGTCACCTGTGGACGTTGCTTCCGCTGCGTTACAGGCGTCATATCTTCGCCACCGACGGACAGAGCGGCGGCGAGAACCGCTCGCACGGCTCCGACGGCCAGGACCAGATCATCGAGGTGCCCGTGGGCACTGCCGTGTTCGACGCCGATACCGGCGAGTTCCTGTGCGAAGTGACCGAAGACGAGCAGGAGATAAACCTGCTGCGCGGCGGCAAGGGAGGCCTGGGCAACGTGCATTTCGCCACATCCACCAACCGCACTCCTCGCTACGCCCAGCCGGGCCAGCCGGCCATCGAGAAGGCCGTGGTGCTCGAGCTTAAGCTGCTCGGCGACGTCGGACTTGTCGGATTCCCCAACGCCGGAAAATCCACGCTGCTTTCCGCCCTGTCATCGGCCAAGCCAAAGATTGCCGACTATCCCTTCACTACGATGGAGCCGCAGTTGGGCATCGTCAGATACCGCGACAACCAGTCGTTCGTCATGGCCGACATCCCCGGCATAATCGAGGGTGCTTCCGAGGGGAAGGGCCTCGGACTCAGATTCCTGCGCCACATAGAGCGTAACGCCGTGCTGCTGTTCTTGGTTCCGGCCGACGCCGACGACATCAACAAGGAATACGAGATCCTGCTGCACGAGCTGCGCGAGTTCAATCCCGACCTGGACATCAAGAACCGCGTATTGGCCATCTCCAAGTCGGACATGCTCGACGACGAGCTGCGCGACGAGATAGCCGCCACACTGCCTCAGGACGTGCCTCACCTCTTCATCTCCGCCGTCACGGGCCAGGGACTGACGGAGCTGAAGGACATACTGTGGCGCGAAATCAATTCCGAGGACAACCAGGCGCGCTTCACCGTGACCCACCGCCCCCTCGACATGCGTCACCGCGTGGAGGAGGAAGACAACTTCGTGTTCGACCAGCCCGAAATGGAGGACGAGGACGACGTGTACGGCGATATGTCGGACGAGGACTGGGAGGACGAGTTCTGGGACGAGGAATCGTCGGTCAACGATTAATTATTCAGGAATGGACAAGATTGACATAAACCTTCACAATATACTGCGCTCGCGCATCAAGGGCTGGAAAGGCCGGATGATTCCGGGCTTCATGATCACGGGGCTTGAGAAATTAGTACATCAGGACGAGCTGAACGCCGCCCTGGATGCCACCTACCCCTCGACCGGCTCGGAATTCTGCGAACGCATCTACGACTTCTTCAACGTCACCCTCGAGGTAGAGGGGCTGGAGAACATTCCCGAACACGGACGCTTCATATTCGCCTCCAACCACCCCCTCGGCGGTCTGGACGGCATGGGGCTGATCAAGGTGTTGGGCGCCAAGTACGGAGACGAGAACATCCAGTTCTTGGTGAACGACATGCTGATGAACGTAATTCCTCTGCGCACGGTGTTCCTCCCCATCAACAAATATGGCTCACAGGCCCGTGAGGCCGCGGTGGCCATCCGCGACGCATACGCCTCCGACAAGCAGATACTGATATTTCCTGCCGGCATGGTGTCGCGCATCCAGCCCGACGGCTCCATCGGCGATCTGGTGTGGCACAAGTCGTTCATCGACCGCGCCATCGAATTCCACCGCGACATCATCCCGATCCATTTCGAGGGACTGAACCGCATGAGCTTCTACCGCACGGCCAAGGCGCGCACCAAAATGGGCATAAAGGTCAATATGGAACAGGCCCTGCTACCGGCCGAGCTGTGCGCCGCGCGCGGCAAGACGTTCCGCGTCAGGTTCGGCAAACCAATCTCATGGCAGAGCCTTGAAAAGAGCGGCGAGCCGCACGCCCTGCTGGCGTCCAAGCTGCGCCGGCTGGTGCATTCCGGGCTGACGGATTACAGCGGCATCGCCCCGATGCCCGAATCCAGCGACAAGACTTCGAATTCCGAACAGAAATAGGCCGCATCAGGCCCGAAATCGCGCATGAACTGACCCAAAACCGGTTCAAGCGATTCGTACGCCCATTTCTGCAGCGCCTCCTCGCTGTCCGATTCCACCTGGAAGGCCAGGCTCTGCGCCTCGCTCTCGGCCGCCAGCGCGCCTGCAAGGCGCGACAGCCGCGGACGCATCCCGGCCTCGGCGATACAGGCGGCACGAAGACGGAACCAGTCCACGAAACGCTGTTCCTTGTCCTTCTCCACCACAAACGTCGTATTGTAAATAAATCTTCCCATCTTACAGTGTGCTTAATGTCCCTAAGGTCTTTAAGGTCTTTAAAGTCCCTAAAGACACTAAGGTCCTTAAAGACTCTAAGGTCCCTAAAGACTTTAATGTCCTTAAAGTCGGCTAAGTTCCCGAGCGTTTTTTTGCACGCAGCATCAGCGGCGTGGCCGGGCGGTTGCGGTTCACCTGGAACCGTATGGCGTCGTTGGGACATTTGGCCACACAGTCGAAGCAGCGCACGCACCGCGTGTCGTCGATGTGCCGGCTCACCATCTTGACGCACTGCGACCTGCATATATCCTCGCACAAGCCGCACGACACGCATTTGTCACGGTCTATCTCCAGATGATACAGGCTGTAGGCCGACACATATCCGAGTGCCGTTCCCAACGGACACACTACCGTACAGAACTCGCGACCGCGTACCACCGACGTCACCGCTATCAGAATCGCCGCCACAAGGCCGCCGATCACTCCGGTAATGGTTCCCATCCCTATGGTGGCCCAGGTGGCGCTCACGGCCTCCGGACGTACCACAGCGGCCATGTTGCGCATTATGTTCCATGGCTCGATCAGGAACGGCACACCCACGACGCCCGCCACAAGGCATACCACGTACAACAACAGGATATGTACCGACACCTTGGAACGCGGCCGGTAACGGAACGGCTTATGGCGCAGTCCCGGTATCAGCCGGCGTATCTTCAGGAACAGGTCGGACATGGTGCCAACGGGGCAGACCGTGGAACAATACACACGTCCGAACAAAAAAGTCAGCAGGAGCCACACTATTGCGGTTCCTGCCGTGATTGACAAAGAGGATAATATGATCTGGGACTTTTCGGCCAGTCGGGCCACAGGATGCACCTCGGCGCCCATCAGCAAGGCTGCCGCGGAGGCCACGAACGCAAGCGCGGCCAGGGATATGCGTACTATCCTGAGGAGTTTCATGGCCGGGTCCCGGGGCGTTATCTACGGCCGCCTCGCTGCTGCTTCTGCTGCTCGCGGAGCATCTGCTGCTGCTGACGCTGCATCTCCTCCATGCGCTGCATGAATTTCGATTTCTTCTTAGGCTTCTTCGCGTTCTCGGCCATCTTCTTCTTCACGTCCTCCTCCTTGATGATGAAGCGGAACGAGTAGGTCTGGATGATGGTGATCAGCAGCGACAGGAAGTAGTAGTAGCTCAGAGCCGCCGCGTAGTTGTTGAAGAATATCATGAACATCACCGGCATCAGGTACATCATCAGCTTCATGCCGGGCATGGTGTTGCTCTGCGACTGGCTGTTGAGGTAGGTGTAGATGATGTTGGTTCCGGTCATCAGCAGACAGAACAGCGAGATATGATTGCCGAAATATTTGGTCACCAGCGGAATGTCGCCCGTCCAGGATATGATGGCGTCGGGGGCCGAGAGGTCGTGGGCCCACAGGAACGACTGTCCGCGCAGCTCGATGCACGAGGGGAAGAAGGAGAACATGGCGAACAGGATGGGCATCTGAAGCAGCAGCGGCAGGCATCCCGACATCGGGTTGGCTCCGGCGCTGTTGTAGAGGGCCATGGTCTTCTGCTGACGGGTCATTGCGTTCTCAGTTCCTGGATATTTCTCGTTGAGGGCCTGGATCTGAGGTGCCAGAATACGCATCACGGCCTGCGAGCGGTAAGACTTGTAGGTCAGCGGGAACAATATCAGCTTGATGAATATGGTCAGCAGCAGGATGATGATGCCGTAGTTGCTGATGAACTTGCCCAGGAAGTTGAACACGGGGATAACGACGCCGGTGTTGATCCAGCGGAATATGTTCCAGCCTAACGGAATCATGCGCGTCAGCTTCAGGTTCTCGTCCACTTCCATCTGGTGGTCCAGATCGGACAGCAGCGGATAGAGGTTAGGACCGAGGAACAGTGACAGCGACACGGGATTCTCCTTGTTCCAGTCGTAGTCCGAGATCTTGGCCTCGGCGGCGAAGTTCTTCAGGTAGTCCTTCTCGCTCATGATGGTCGACTTGAAGTCGGCCGAGTTGAAGCTGCCCTTGTTCATCACCATCACCGACGAGAAGAACTGGTTCTTGAAGCCTATCCACTTGATCTTGGCCTCGCGCTCCTTGGTGTCGTCCTTGGCTTCCTTCAGGTTCTCGACCGAACCGCCGGCGTATTTGTAATACAACGCCGAGTTACGCTCCTCGAACATGCGGCCCTTCTCCTGACGCTTCAGATCCTGGTTCCAGCTGAATATCATGTTGCGGTTGTTGCTCTGGGCTATAGGCGCCATGTTCTTCTGCACCACGTCCATCTTCACCACATAGCTTTCGCCGCGGGGCAGCGTGTAGCGGATGCCCCAGTACGTGTCGGGACCGAACTCCAGCGCCATCAGCACCGTGGAGTCGTTCAGCACGCGAGGCGTGAAGTACAGGTCGGCTGTCTGCACGGACGACGGCAGCGGCAGCTCGAAGCTGAAACTGTTCTTGTCGCCATCGAACAGCACCACCTTGTGCTTGGTGTTGTCGGTCTCGTCGCTATTATATTCTGTATCGTATTTCTTGAGCTCGGCGCGCGTGATGGAGCCGGTGTGGCTGTTGAACTGCAGCTTGAGGGCGTCGTTCTCCAGATTTACAGTCTGCGGCGTGCCGCCTAAGAAACGGGCGAATTTGCCGTACCGGCCCAGGCTTTCGGTCACCTTACGTACGGTCTCTATGGCCTTGCGCTCCTCGGCTATGGTCATCTTCGACGTGTCGGCATCGGCCACGGCGGCCCACTCTATGTTGCGCCCCTCCACGGTGACAGTTCCGGATATCACACCGTTCTCGAGGGTCAGGTTCAGCCCGTTCTGATTCAGGGCCACGGCTCCGGGGCGGTCGGCCACGGGCGTGCCGTGCTCGCGTATGTTCTGCTCAAGCCACTGGCGGTCCTGACCCGTAAGCGAGTCGAGCGCCATGTTTACGGCGGCCTGCTCCGTGGTGCGGGGGCTTTCCACGTTCCCCTCCGGTGCCTGCTCCTTGGGCGTAAGCCACATGAACAGAACAAACACCAGCAGCATCAGAAGCAGTGCGTTCGTCGTGTTTTTGTCCATTGTTCTCTACTTTTCTATTTCTTTTGTTCGGTTTCGCTGTAGGCTATGGCGGCCTTCACGAAGTCAATGAATATCGGGTTGGGATGCAGCACCGTCGACGAGTATTCGGGATGATACTGCGTTCCTATATACCATCGTTTTCCGGGGATTTCCACCACCTCCACCAGGTTGGCGTCGGGGTTGCGTCCCGTGCATTTCATTCCCGCGGCCTCGTATCGGTCCAGGAACTCGTTGTTGAACTCGAAGCGGTGTCTGTGACGCTCGCTTATGGAGGTTGTGCCGTATGCCTGCGCCACGCGCGACCCCTCGGCCAGCTCGCAGGCGTATGCCCCGAGGCGCATGGTGCCACCCATGTTCATGATGTTCTTCTGCTCCTCCATCAGGTCGATGACGTTGTACGGAGTGTGGATGTCCATCTCGGTGCTGTTGGCGTCACTGAGGCCGAGCACGTTGCGCGCGAACTCAATCACCATGCACTGCATTCCCAGGCAGATGCCGAACGTGGGCACGTCGTGCTCCCTGCACCATTTCAGGGCCACGAACTTTCCCTCGATACCCCGCTGGCCGAAGCCGGGGGCGATGATGACGCCGGCCATGTCCTTCAGCTGCTCCTCCACGTTGCCCTCGGTCACCTTCTCGGAGTTGACGTACACAATGTTCACCTTGTGGTCCAGCCGGGTGGCGGCCTGCATCAGACTCTCGCAGATGGACTTGTAGGCGTCCTGCAGGGCCACGTATTTGCCGACGAGGCCGATGGTCACGGTCTTGTCGGCCGTAGCCAGCTTGTGCAGGAATGTGTTCCACTGCGTCAGGTCGGGCTCCGGAGCGTCGTCCACGCCCATGATGTGCAGCACCATCCGGTCCAGACCCTGCTCGTGCATGCGCAGCGGCACCTGGTAGATGGTGGGCTGGTCCAGGCTTTCTATCACGGCCTCGGGCGCCACGTTGCAGAACTGGGCCACCTTGCGACGCATCGTCACCGGCAGCTCCTTCTCGGTGCGAAGCACCAGGATGTCGGGCTGGATGCCGAGGCTCTGCAGCTGCTTGACGCTGTGCTGCGTCGGTTTGGTCTTCAGCTCCTTGGCGGCCTTGAGGTAAGGCACGTAGGTCAGATGAACGAACAGGGCGTTGCGGCCCAGTTCCCACTTCAGCTGACGCACGGCCTCCAGGAAAGGCGTCGACTCGATGTCGCCCACGGTGCCTCCGATCTCGGTGATGACGAAATCGTAGTCGCCCGTGTTGCCCAACAGCTTGACGTTGCGCTTTATCTCGTCGGTGATGTGCGGAATGATCTGCACCGTCTTGCCAAGATAGTCGCCGCGGCGCTCCTTGTCTATCACGCTCTGATAGATGCGCCCCGTGGTGACGTTGTTGGCACGGGTGGTGCGTATGTCGGTAAACCGTTCGTAATGACCCAGGTCAAGGTCGGCCTCGTGGCCGTCGACCGTCACGTAGCATTCGCCATGCTCGTAGGGGTTCAACGTGCCCGGATCGATGTTGATGTAAGGGTCAAACTTCTGGATTGTAACCCTGTAGCCACGGCTCAGCAACAGCCGCGCTAGGGAACTGGAGATGATGCCTTTGCCCAACGACGACACCACTCCGCCCGTCACGAAAATGTACTTTGTGTCCACAATTTTGCTGTTATATCGGTTATAAAGCTCGCTACGACACATAGCCGCACAACACTTCGGGATGCAAAGTTACACACAAATTGACAAATAGCCAAAAAGTTGAAGCCCTAATTTCGGGTCTGATTTCGGGTGTCAGTCGTCGCGGTCGGCGAAAAAGCGCGGGAAATTGCACAGGAAGATGTCGTCGGCCCGGAGCAGCGGCGTGGCTTCGATCAGGTCCGACAGACGTATCTCCCCTATCACGTAACGGTATTCGTCGCAGCGGTATTCCTCGTTGACCGCTATCCACGGCAGCGCAGTGCAGAGGTCGGTGTGTTCGTAGCGGGCGTAGATCTTCAGCGTCACGTCGGCGGTGTATTCGGGACGGGGGCTGAAGCCCATCTTCTTGTATTCGTACCGGTAATTGTGGCGCAAGGCCGTGATGTCGCTCAGCAGCGACGAGGCGGTGGGTCGTCCGCCGGCTCCCTTGCCGAACATGAACTGACGATCGTAGCATTCGCCGCGTATCACCACGCCGTTGTATTCGTCGTCCACGGCATATATGTAGCGGTTGGGCGCCACGAACTCGGGCATAACAAACATGGTGAACTTCGCATCCGACAGCTTTACAACCTGTGCCACGAGCTTGATCTTCATCCCTTTCTCGCGGGCATACCTGATGTCCTCGGCGCGCAGCGTGGGGATGCCGTAGACGAATATCTCCTTTGGCGGCACGTACACGCCGATGGCGTGCAGCGTGATGATAACCAATTTGTTGAGCGAGTCATTGCCGCTGATGTCGTGCGTCGGGTCGCTCTCGGCGAATCCGAGTTTCTGGGCGCGGGCCAAGGCGTCGGCATATTCCTCGCCGTGATCGAACACACGCGACAGGATGTAGTTGGACGAGCCGTTAAGAATACCCTTTACCTCCAGCAGCAGGTCGTTGTCGTAGTATTCCTCCAGGTTGCGTATCACGGGGATTGAGCCGCACGACGAAGCGTCGTAAAGCAGGGCGCGGCCCGTGTCCTGCTGCAGCTCGATGAGTTCGGGCAGATGGCGCGCTATCATGGCCTTGTTGCCCGACACCACGTCCTTGCCGGCGCGCAGCGCGTCACAGGCGATGCGGTACGCGGCCTCGGGATTGTCTATCACCTCCACCACCAGGCTGATGTCCGGGTCGTTCACTATGTCGTCGGCGTCGGTGGTGAGCAGTTCGGCAGGCACCTGCACCTTGCGCGGCTTGTCGAGGCTGCGCACGCAGATGCGCTTCACGGCGGCGTGCGCGTTGCGGGCACTCGACACCACTTCGTAAAGTGCCTGGCCCACAGTGCCGAAGCCTACAAGTCCTATGTTGATTTGTTCCATTATCTTCAGGATTGAATAAACGGTTTAAGTATTGCGTTGAGCTGTCCATGTTCCACGAGGAATCCGTCGTGGCCGAACGGCGAGGAGATTTCGTGATATTCCGCACCGGGTATCATGGCGGCCAATTCCTTCATCTCCGCCGGCGTGAACACTAAGTCGGTCGAGAGCCCCACCACGCATGTCCGCACTCCGGCATCCGACATACTTTGCAGTGCCTTCTCTATCCCTCCCCGGTCACGCCCTATGTCGTGCGTGTCGAAGGTGTCGAGGATGGTCATGTAGGAATATGCGTCGAAGCGGTCTATCAGTTTCCGGCCCTGATGCTGCTGGTAAGTACAGGCGCGGTGGTATTCCGGAAGGCCCGGCAATGCGCAAGGCTGGTCGGGATGATCCTGTTGCGTCAGGTTGTAGCCCTCGGGGCCACGGTATGTCAGCAGTCCCAGGGCGCGGGCCGCTCCGAGTCCGGCGGCTCCGGCGTCGGGGCGCGGTTGGCCGTATGTGCCGTCGGCGCGTATGGCCATGCGCTGCGTCTCGTTGATGGCGATGTTCCAGGGCGACGCCTTGGGCGCCGTGCCTATCAGCACCATGTCGCGGAACCGCTGCGGTTCCAGCGAACACCATTCCAGTGCCTGGAAGCCCCCGACGGAGGCTCCTATCAGGGCGTGTATCTTATTCAGGCCGAGCCGGTCGGCAAGCAGGCGGTGTACCCGCGCCAGATCGCGCATGGTCAGCCGGGGAAACTCGCCGTAATAAGGCTGGCCGGTGGCGGGATTGACGCTCATCGGGCCTGTGGTGCCGTAACATGAACCTAAAATGTTGGCGCATACCACGAAATAACGCTCCGGGTCGAGAAAGCCATCCTTCACCACCGTGTGCGGCCACCAGTCGGCCACGTCGCTGTTGGCGGTCAGGGCATGGCATACCCATATCGCGTTGTCGCGCGCCTCGTTCAGCCGGCCATAGGTGTGGTAGGCTATCTGCAGGTTGTCAAGACGCCCGCCCAGTTCCGGCTCGAACGGCTCCGGGTGATTATATATCAGCTGCGCCATCCGTCATGCTTTGGGTGCGAGTCCGCATTTCTCGAACGCCTGCCGGAAATCGTCTATGATATCCTCCACGTCCTCCAGGCCCAGGCTGATGCGCAGCAACGTGGGCGTGACGCCGGCGGCCAGCATATCGGCCTCGCTCAGCTGCTTGTGGGTGGTGGATGCCGGATGCGTCACCACTGTGATGGAATCTCCTATCATGGTCATGTGGGCGCACAGCTCCAGCGCCTCAACGAAGCGCGAGGTGGTTTCAAGATCTCCCTCAAGCTCGATGGTGAATACGCCCGACGAGGCGTCGCGGAAATATTTCGCGGCATTCCTATGGCTGGGATGATCCTCGAATCCTACGTAGCTCACCGAGCGCACGCAGGGACTCTCCTTGCAGAATTCGGCGAGGCGGCGTGTGGCTTCCACCTGATGGCGCACACGCAGCGACAGCGTCTCGAGACCGAGGCACATCAGATAGCTGTCGAACGGCGATGGGCAGGTGCCGAAATCGCGCAGGCCGTCCACGCGGCATTTCACGGCGAAAGCGGCGTTGCCGAACGTTTCGTACAGATTCAGGCCGTGATAGCCGTCCGACGGGCCGTCAATCTGCGGATATTTGCCGTTGCTCCAGTCGAAGGTGCCGCCGTCGACGATGACGCCGCCCATGGCCGTGCCGTGGCCGTTGATCCATTTCGTGGCGGAATCCACCACTATGTCGGCGCCCCAGTCAAAGGGATTGCAGAGATAGCCCGCGGCACCGAAAGTATTGTCGACTATCAGAGGCACACCGGCGTTGTGGGCCACCTTGGCGATCTCCTCCATATCGGGCACGGCGCAGGTGGGATTGCCCATGGACTCCATGAACACGGCGCGTGTACGGTCGTCGCAGAGCGCGGCAAGGGCTTCGGGAGCCTCATCGGCGGCAATGCGCACCTCGATGCCGAGCTTGCGCAACGTGTGGCGGAACAGATTGTATGTGCCGCCGTAGAGATAAGGCGTGGTCACGATGTTGTCGCCGGCCTGGGCCAGAGCGGAAACCGTCACGAAGATGGCCGCCATGCCCGAAGGCGTCGCCACCGCACCCGTACCGCCGTAGAGGGCCGCGATACGCTCCTCGTAATTGGCTGTGGTTGGATTCTGGAGACGGGTATATATGTTGCCCGGCTGAGACAGTTCGAATAGATTGGCGGCATATTCGCACGACGGGAACCGGTAAGCCGCCGTCGGTACGATGGCCAGACCGCGCGCATTGCCACTCTCGCCCGGATGCAGCCCGCCATGTATCTGCCGCGTCGCAAACCGTAATTTCTTATTTTCCTTCATAGTCTGATAGCTTCTTTAGTTTGATTGCACTTAGTTTTTATAACACCTTAGAGTGTGTTTACTTTTAAATCAAATTAAGATTGAGAGGATTTTTTGAGATGATTTTGCAAGCCAAGGAGGGAGCGGTGCGGGC
>CADBNR010000072.1 GCA_902796035.1 uncultured Bacteroidales bacterium
AACTTGGCGAAAACAGCCAAAAAGATTCTTAAAATCCATGAAAGAATCCATATAAAAATTTATTCGTAATAAATTTAAACAGTTTCTGAGACTTAAGGCTCTGTCAAAATATTATAATCCTGAATTATGTCTATCTATAACTATAGCCGCCGCCGCACGCTTCCGGTGCGTGTGGGCCGCATCACGATTGGCGGAGACGCCCCGATCGCCATACAGTCCATGACCAACACCGACACCAACGACACTGATGCCTGTGTGGCCCAGATCAAGACAATAGCCGACGCCGGCGCCGACCTGGTGCGCCTCACCACGCAGGGCGTGCGCGAGGCATCCAATCTCGAAAATATCAAGAAAGGCCTCGGCTCCGACATTCCCCTGTCGGCCGACGTGCATTTCAACCCCAAGGCGGCTTTCGAAGCCGCGCTCCATGCCGACAAGGTGCGAATCAATCCCGGCAACTTCGTCGACGCGGCACGCACATTCAGAAAACTGACTTTCACCGACGAGGAATATGCCGAGGAGATAGACCGCATCCGCCGTACGCTCATACCCTTTCTGGAGCTGTGCCGCGAGCATGACGTGGCCGTGCGCTTAGGCGTGAACCACGGTTCGCTTTCCGACCGTATCATGAGCCGTTACGGCGACACGCCGGCCGGCATGGTGGAGTCCGTGATGGAATTCCTCAGGATAGCGCGTGAAATAAACTTCGACCGCATCGTTATCTCGGTCAAGGCATCGAATGTGGTCGTGATGTATCAGACCGTCCTCCTGTTAGTCAAGGAAATGGATAAGGAAGGGATGTCGTTCCCGCTGCACTTGGGCGTTACCGAAGCCGGCGATGCCGAGGACGGCCGCATCAAATCGGCGGCGGGCATCGGAGCGCTGATGGCCCTCGGCCTCGGCGACACCATCCGCGTGTCACTCAGCGAACCGCCGGAAAACGAAGTGCCTGTGGCCCTGCTGCTGCGCGACTACATCACGGAACGCGACGGACACGCATCAATCGACGAGCCGCAGACCGTTATGCCCGGTCCGGCCCGTACATACTCAGCACCCTACAACGGCCCGCTGCCCGACGGCACATCCACCGTGGCATGGCACGCCGACAAGCCGTCGCCGTCGTCAAACCTGATCGAGATTTCGGCCGCAGGGCCGAATCCCGTGGGAGCAATGGCCGCGGCCATCGACAATTACACAGCCACCGGCGGCAAACAGCCTGTGCTGATGCGCATGTCCTACGATGACGCCGATCTTGACACCCTGCGCGTAAAGAGCGCCGCCGACTTCGGCACCCTCCTGCTCAACGGCTACGGCTCGGGCATACGCATCGACAATCCCAACTTCGACAACGAGACATTAGCACAGCTTGAACTCGACATACTCCAGGCCGTGCGTCTACGCACCTCCAAGACCGAATACATAGCCTGCCCGAGCTGCGGACGCACTCTGTTCGACCTGCAGGAGACCTTGAAGAAAGTGAAGGAAGCCACCAAGGACCTGAAGGGCCTGAAGATAGGCGTGATGGGTTGCATCGTAAACGGACCCGGCGAGATGGCCGATGCCGATTACGGCTATGTCGGAGCCGGTCCCGGTCGCGTCTCCATCTACAAAGGCAAGGAATGCGTGGTGAAGAACATCCCCGCTTCTGAAGCCCTGCCCCGCCTCCTGGAAATAATCGCGCAAGGATGACGCCCTGTCATCCTTGCGCCAACATATCGAATCCATATCAGTCTATGCGTACGAGTGCAGTCCGGGCAGGAGATAGTTGGCTCCGAAGTAGGTAAAAAGCACCGACAGGACCGCAAGAAGCAGGTACCAGTGCAGCACACGCGGCCTACTGAAGCATTTCAGAGGCCGGGAAGCCCAGTGCATGGGAACGGAATAAATCAGGAACATCACCAGCGCGCAGGTCTCTTTCGGGTCCCAGCCCCAGTAACAGCCCCACGACTGGTTGGCCCATACGGCGCCGATGAACATCCCGGCTCCGAGCAGGAACACGGCCGGCACGAGTATGAGGCGGTTAATGCGTGACAATGCGGCCTCGTTCTCCTTATCACGGCTGCACAGCGCCACTGCCGACAGCACTGCCATCAGCAGGAACAGCACATACGAAATCATGACGATGGCCACATGCACCGACAGCGTGGAACCGTCCGGGTCCATGCCCGACTGAAAGAGCCGCCAGCCGTCATATTCCCCTACCTTGTTCATCGACACGTTCACGTCGTGGCCGTCGATATGGAGCATACTGCGGAAATCCATCGGCGTTGTGGTGCCCGGATAGAAGTCGATATCGGCGTCTACGAGCGATATTTCGAACGGGAGGGTGCCGTCGCCGGGACCTGACGTCTTTACGAACGTGCGCACCGGGGCCGCGCCGTCACGCAGCATAAGCTCACCCTGAATGCCCGCGTAGTGAGTGACAATTGCCCCGGCCACGATTATGGCCAGGGCAATGTGTATCAGTAATGTGAATGGTTGTCTTGACATCATATTATATACGTGTCCGGGAATTTTATATTGCATCCACGAATTTGATGACAGCATCTCTGTCTTTTTTCGGGAGCTTGCGGAACTGTTCGATGCTGTAGCGCGCATCGCTTTCGGGCGAGTAGCCATACCACATGATGGCCTCGAGTGCGTTGCGGGCGCGCATACACCGATACATAAGGCTGCGGATTATGAAAAAATGTGTAATATTATTTCATAATCTTCAAAATAATATTAATATATTATCTACGTTTTTATTTGTTTGTATTATTTATCAAATGCACATATCCGAATATTAATATAAATAAATGCCGATAACGCCATTGTTTTATGCCACAATGAGCCAAGAAACCTTTTAATTATATCAATTCGTTGATTTTCACTGATAATTTGTCTTATTCCTCACAAAATAAAAAGTCAACCCCTTTTCACAAAGAGGTTGACGGAAACCTTAATCTTAATTTAATACTATGAAAAACACATTGCAAAAATAATACTTTTTTACGTAATACTAAAATGATTCCAAATCAAAGTGCAGTTTTTACGTTATTTAACACAATCTATTGCGCTTTGTGAATTTACGTACTTCTGCTTTTCCTGAGGCGTGTAAAACAGTCGATATTTACGTAATAAATTTCTTTCCGGCCCTTTCATCCGAAAGTCTCGGCCAGAATGGCCGGTGATTTCAGGTCGCCCAGTCCGGGATAGTGCAACGAATAGTAATGTATTATTCCCGACAGCGTGTCCCTCCGTTGCGATTTTGTAAATCTGTAATGCCCGCAGTTGGCGGCCGTGATGCGCGACAATAGTCCGAGGTGCCTCAGCTGCTCGCCGGTCAACACATCCCGATGCACCGGTATATTGTCCGTGACCGCGCCCTCGCGCATATCGAAATATCTGCCCCGGCAATCCAGATTGGGCTGGATTCCGGCAAACGGCAGCAATCCGATCAGAAACGCGATATGCCGGTTGGCAACCGAGCCGCGTTCGGCATCGAGGCTGCCCAACGTGAAGTATATGAAATCCCACAGGGGCACATCGGCCTCCGACTGCCTCAGAAAGCAGTTGAGGAATTCCGCCATAAACATCACGATGGCACTCTTGGCCGGATTGAAATAAAGGTCGCGCCATGGCACCATCAGCGACATTTTGCCAAGAGTCTGCAGGTTTTTGTTCCCCTTGAAGTTTATATCGGCCTCTATCACCGACAGCGGTTGCATCCGGGCGTTGCGGATCCGGGCGTTGCGGCCGCTTCCGGCAGGCATAAGAAAGGACATGCGCCCACGCTCGCGTGTGTAAAGCGTCACCACATTGTGCCGGTCGGTGTGCCTCACCACATCTATCACTATGCCTCGTATCCGTTCGATTGCCATTTATTTTACACTTTTATACCTTTTTATTCGCAATTTCTTATTGTTTGTTGTTTTTTCGTTAAAAATTATCAAATTGACATCATTTTATTGCTATATATATTTTTTTGTCACAATTTTTATTATTAACTTTGCATACGTGTTTTTCATGGTATTAGATTTAAGGTTAGAGGATTAGTTGTCGGGAGACAATTAATCTTTTTTTATGCACTTTTTTTCACTTTCCGGCACTTATTTTTCGCTTTTTATCGTTATCTTTGCAACCTGGTTTACGGCATATAAGCCGATACTAATACAGTCATAATGACACAGCCTGAAGAAAAGACATCCATCCTGTATCGCGTCTGGCGGCTTTACGCCGACGGGTTCCGCGACATGACCGTAGGGCGTTACCTGTGGGCACTGATTCTTGTGAAATTAGCCATCTTCTTCCTGGTGTTCAAGCTGATATTCTTCCCCGATCTGCTGAACACCCGCTATGACAACGACGATGACCGCGCTCAGGCCGTCCGCGAGAATCTGATAAACGGTCCTGAAAAATAACACCTCTCCAAAAACAAAATATCCCGTCCTGCATGTCTTGCAGGCCGGGATTTTTCATCTCATAGACTGTTATTTCAATATCAGCATCGCGTCGCCGTAAGCGCCGAAGCGATATTTTTCCTTCACGGCTATGTCGTATGCCTTCATCACAAGCTGATAGCCGCCGAAAGCAGCCACCATCATCAGCATGGTGCTGAGGGGCATGTGGAAGTTGCTCACCATTGCCGTGGCCACAGTGAAGTCGTAGGGAGGGAAGATGAACTTGTTGGTCCATCCTTCTATTGTCATCAGATGACCGTTCATGCACACGCTTGAGGCCATGGCGCGCATCACCGACGTGCCTACGGCACATATCCGGTTGCCACGGTCGTGGGCCGCGTTCACCATTTCCACCAGTTCATCGTTGACACGCATCTGCTCGGAGTCCATGCGGTGCTTGGTCAGGTCCTCCACGTCAATCTCCTTGAAGTTGCCCCATCCGGAATGCAACGTCAGGAAACCGCGCTCCACGCCCTTGATTTCCAGGCGCTTCATCAGTTCGCGGCTGAAGTGCAGGCCGGCGGCCGGTGCCATCACGGCTCCCTCCTCGCGTGCGAAAATACACTGATAGTTGTCGGCATCGGTCTCCTCCACGGGGCGCTTGATGTAGTACGGCAGCGGCGTCTCGCCCAGCGCGTACAGCGCCTTCTTGAACTCGTCGTAGTCGCCGTCGAACAGGAAACGCAACGTGCGGCCGCGCGACGTCGTGTTGTCGATCACCTCGGCCACCATTGACTCGTCATCCCCGAAATACAGCTTGTTGCCGATACGTATCTTGCGCGCCGGATCCACCAGCACGTCCCAGTAACGGTTCTCTGCATTCAGTTCCCGCAGAAGGAACACCTCGATTCGGGCCCCCGTCTTCTCCTTGTTGCCATACAGACGAGCGGGAAACACCTTCGTGTCGTTGAACACCATGACGTCTCCTTCGTCAAAGTAATTGATGATCTCCTTGAATATGTGATGGCTGATCTCGCCCGTACGGGCATCCACTACCATCATGCGGCACTCGTCGCGATTCTCCGTCGGGTGCTGCGCTATCAGGGTCTCAGGAAGTTTGAATTTAAATTCAGATAGCTTCATGCTTATTGGTATGGTTTCGCCGCACACGTGCGGCATTTCATTTATTTTGTCAATATCATTTGGCCGTCGGTTCGTCCGGGAATTCTACCGGCCCGTCCTTGATCAGTTCCAGAGCCTTGTCCAGACTCATGGCGTCGTCAATGGTGTAGTCTCCTACACGGGTTCTTCGCAGTGCCGTGAGGTGGGCACCCGAATTCATGGCCTCACCCAGGTCGCGCGCAAGTGCCCGTATGTATGTGCCCTTGCTGCACAACACCCTCAGCGTCAGCTTCGGAGTCTCCCAGTTCAGAACTTCCAGTTCCTTTATCTCCAAGGGCTTGGCCTTGATTTCCACCTCTTTCCCTTTACGGGCGTAGTTATAGGCGCGTTTACCGTCCACCTTCACCGCCGAGAACACCGGAGGCACCTGCATCAGATGGCCCTGAAACTTGGGCAATGTCTCCGCTATCAGCTCCGGGGTGATGTGCTCCCACGGATAGGTGGCGTCTATCTCCTTCTCCAGGTCGTAGCTCGGAGTGGTGGCGCCGAACGTGATTTCGGCCACATACTCCTTCATCCCTTCCTGCAGCTCGGCTATACGCTTGGTGGCGCGGCCGGTACACACCAACAGGACGCCTGTGGCAAGAGGATCCAGCGTACCCGCGTGACCTACCTTGAAACGCTTGGCGTTCAGCCTGCGCTGCACGGCGCCGCGCAACCGCTTCACCGCATCGAACGACGTCCAGCGGTACGGCTTGTCGATCACCAGTATTTCCCCACTTATATAGTCCATTCTTCTTTCTTATTCCTACTTAGTCACTCTTAACTATGACTTATTACTTACCTCGTCACTATGACCTTTGACTTAGTTCCATAGTATGCATATCACGCCCATCGCCACGCAATATACGGAAAACCACCACAACTTGCCTTTCTTCACTATATTCAGCATCCAGCTGCAGGCGGCGCAACCCACTATGAAAGCCGCCACGAAGCCGATGGCCATGCTCAGGGCATCGGTCTGTACCACATAGTCCGCGCTCATCATATCCTTCACGTCAAGCAGCGACTCGCCCAGTATGGGCAGTATCACCATCAGGAATGAGAAGCTGGCCACCTTGTCACGCTTATCGCCCAACATTATACCTGTGGCGATAGTGGTGCCGCTGCGGCTCAGTCCCGGCAGTACGGCTACGGCTTGCGCGCAGCCTATGATGACTGCGTCCCACCACGATATGTTGCGGCCGGCATTGGCACGCTGGAGTTTCCCGGCGCGCATGTCGCTCAGATGAGCAAACAGCAATAGGCCGGCGGTGACGATCAGACAGATGCCCACTATCAGAAGCCCGCTGCCAAATATCTTCTCCACATAGTCCTTGAAGAACACGCCGACTATTCCCACAGGTATGCAACTCACCAGTATCTTGCACACGTACCGAAAATTATCGTCCATCCGGAACGTAAAGAAACTCCGGCACAAATCGCGGAACATCGGCCACAGTATCACTATGGTCGACAGAACCGTAGCCGCATGGACCACGACGTTAAACTGCAGATTCTCATCATCCGGCAGGTCTATACCGAGTATTTCCTTGAATATCTCGAGATGTCCGCTGGAACTCACAGGCAGATATTCCGTGAGCCCCTGCACTATGCCCAGTATCAGGGCCTGAAACCATTCCATTACTTGTCAGCGTCTTTAATTTGGGCAGCGTCTGCCGTCAGGGTCGTGTTTTCGGTATTGGCGGTCTTATGCCGGCGCGGCGTCCAGATTATGGCGAACGCCATGAACAGGAAGCCAAGGAAGGCCAGCGTCGGGCCCACCACGATGCGGCGCGTACTGAACACGTCGGGATTGAACACGTTCGGGTCGGAGCTGCCTCCGCCGCTCATCAGCAGGAAACCTATTATGATCAGCGCCACGCAGCAGCCCATCATCACGAAGTTGGTCTTGGTGAAAGGTCGCTCCGACGCCTTCTCCTTCTGCAGCGGCTCGGTGGACATTGTGCCCGTAAATATCTTTTTCTTTGCCATTGTCTTCTTTTATCGAAACAGTTCGTCATATTCCTTGTGCAGATAGTGTGTGGCCGAAAGCCACGACGACACCACGCACATCAACACGCCGGCCAGCATCATGCCGGCGCCGACAAATCCAAAATCCCTCCACGACAGGAACGTGGCCACATCCACCACGCCGCTTTCGCGGGCTCCCCACATCGCCAGTGCTGTCACGCCCGATGCCAGCACTCCGGCTATCAGGCCGCAAAGCAGATTATCAAGCACTATGGGCCTGCGGATAAAACCGTTGGTCGCACCCACCAACTGCATGGTGTGGATGGAGAACCTCCGTGAATATATCGACAGGTGAACCGTGTTGTTGATAAGCACGCACGTTATCAGCAGCATTATCACCGCTATGATTCCCAACAGCATCGTGACAAGAGCTAAGTTCTGGTTCATGGCGTCCACCATTTCGTCCTCCGGGCTGGCCACGTTCTCCACTCCCTTGATTCCCTCGATGCTTTTCTTTATCCGGGCTATCTGAGCCTTCGAGCTGTAATCGGCCTTAAGGGTGAACGCCACTTCGGGACTGAGGGGATTCACGCCGAACAGCGTCTCCAGGTCCTCGCCCGTGTCGCGGCTCCATTCCTTCATGGCCTCGGCCTTGCTGGTGAAGCGCACCACGCCTGCGTACGGCTGACGCTTTATCTCGTTGGCCAGACGCACGCCCTCGCTGTCCGGTATACTGTCTGCCAGTATCACCGTCAGTTCCATACGCTCCTTGAGCCGGCGTGTCTCGTTATTGGCGCTGAGCCACAGCATCGATATGATGCCACCCAACAGCAACACTAACGTCACAGTCACTATCGTGGTGAAATGCGAGGCCCAGAACGATATCTTCAGCTCCTTATTTATGTGCTTCATTTATGTGCTTCATCTCTTCGTGTCACAATTCAAACTGCAAAATTAATAAATTCCACCCCCCTTTGTCAAGTATTTATATACTTTTTTGTTAATTTTGCAAATGAAATGGCATTTTTAATGCGATAAACAGTATAAATGAGCACATATCCGCACAATATAACCGCTGAATATCACACATTAGGGTGCAAGCTGAACTTTTCGGAGACGTCGGCCATAGGCCGTGCGCTGAACGAGCGCGGCGTACGCCGTGCCACCGCCGGCGAGACGCCCGACATCGTGGTGGTCAACACCTGCTCGGTCACCGAGACGGCCGACAAGAAGGGGCGCAGCCTGATACGCCGCCTGGCCGCACGCTATCCGCAGGCCGCCATCGTGGTGACCGGATGCTACGCCCAGCTGAAGCCCGGCGAGGTAGCCGCTCTGCCCGGCGTGGAGTTAGTGCTCGGCTCGGGCGAGAAACTGAAGGCCGCCGAGTATGTCGACCGTTTCCTGCAGTCGCGTCAGTCGGTGACCCAGGTCACTCCGGCGCGGCAGATAGCCACTTTCGAGCCGTCGTGCGAACGGGGCGACCGCACCCGCTGGTTCCTCAAGGTGCAGGACGGCTGCGACTATTTCTGCACATACTGCACCATCCCCTACGCCCGCGGCCGGTCGCGCTCGGGCATCATAGCCGACCTGGTGGCCCGTGCCCGCAAGGCTGCCGACGAGGGGGCGAAGGAGATTGTAATAACCGGCGTGAACATCGGCGAGTTCGGCTCGGACAACGGCCAGTCGTTCTTCGACCTCATCCGCGAACTGGACACCGTGCAGGGCATTGAGCGTTACCGGATCTCGTCAATCGAGCCGAACCTGCTCACCGACGACATCATTGACTGGGTGGCGCAGTCGCGCGCCTTCATGCCGCATTTCCACATTCCGCTGCAATCCGGCTCGGACCGCGTGCTGAAGCTGATGAACCGCCGCTATGCCACGTCGCTGTTCCGCGAGCGCGTGGAGCATATACGCCGCGTCATGCCCCACGCCTTCATCGGCGTGGATGTCATTGCCGGCGCGCGTGGGGAAACCGAACAGGAATGGGCCGAGGCATGCCGGTTCATCGAGTCATTGCCTGTCTCGCGCCTGCATGTGTTCCCCTATTCAGAGCGTCCCGGCACCGCCGCCCTTCACCTCCCCGACCCCGTGCCCCAGACCGAGAAGCATCGTCGCGTGGAGCAGCTGATCGCCATATCCGACGCCAAGCTGCGGCAGTTCCTCGACTCGCAGCACGGCGCGGAGCGCCCCGTGCTGTGGGAACATACCGTACACGACGGCATGATGCAGGGATTCACCGACAATTACGTGCGCGTGCAGGCTCCCTTCGACGCCGATATGGTGAACAGCATCTCCAATTTTATCCTCACTCCCGACAACATAGTATCCGAACAATGAAGAAATTAGGCGTCATCATACTGAACTGGAACGGCCTGAAGCTTCTGCAACAGCTTCTGCCGGGCGTGGCACGCGACACCGTATGCGACCGTTGCGACCTCATCGTGGCCGACAACGGCTCGACCGACGGTTCCGTGCAATGGGTCCGCGAGAACTGCCCCGATGTCCGGATCATAGCCTTCGACACCAACTACGGCTTTGCCGAGGGCTACAACCGCGCCATAGCCGAGGTGGATTATGAATATGTCACCCTGCTTAACAGCGACGTCGAAACCACACCGGGCTGGTGGAAGCCGCTGCTCGACTTCATGGTCAATCACCCCGACGTCGGCGCCGTGCAGCCCAAGATCAAGAGCTTCTACCGCCGCGACGAGTTCGAATATGCCGGCGCGGCAGGTGGCGCCCTCGACAATTTAGGCTATCCCTATTGTCGCGGACGACTGTTCGACGTCGTGGAAAAGGACCTGGGGCAATACGACGGGCCGGCCGTGGATGTAGCCTGGGCGTCCGGCGCATGCCTTACGGTACCCCGCGGACTATACCTGAAGCTCGGCGGCCTTGATCCGAAGTTTTTCGCCCACATGGAGGAGATAGACCTCTGCGCCCGCATCTGGGGTGCCGGCTTCCGTTGCTGTGCAATCTCCGATTCCGAGGTCTTTCATATAGGCGGTGCCAGCCTGAACCAAGGCAACCCCAGGAAGACCTACCTCAACTTCCGCAACAACCTGTTGCTGATACACAAGAACATGACGCGCCGTTCCGGGCGCCGGATGCTGCTGACGCGCCGCCTGGCAGACACCTTGGCCTTCGGCATGTTCCTGCTCAAGCTGGATTTCCCCAACGCCCGAGCCATCCTCAAGGCCCACAACGACTTCCGCCGTATGCGCCGCGACTATCAGGATTACCCCTCCCGCGACATCCTGACCTCCCTCCCCGGCTCCGGCCATTCGGCCATCATGGCGCGTTACATCAGGCGAAAGAAGTCCCTCCCAATTCAACATTCAAAATTCAACATGAGGCCTCTCATACTTGTTACCAACGACGACAGCTACCGCGCCAAGGGCGTACACGAGCTGATCGACCGCATGCTGGCCTTCGGCGACGTCGTGGCCATCTGCCCCGACGAGCCCCGTTCCGGCCAGTCCATGGCCATAACCGTTAATGCTCCTCTCCACGTAAAGCAGATGCCGGACTATAACGGCGCCAAGATGTATACCGTATCCGGCACTCCGGTGGACTGCGTCAAGCTGGCCATGCACCATATATTGGACCGCACCCCCGACTTAGTGGTGGCCGGCATCAACCATGGCTCCAACTCGGCCGTTAATGTGCTGTATTCGGGCACCATGGGCGCCACTATGGAAGGGTGCGCCTTCGGCATACCCTCCATCGGGTTCTCGCTCACGGACCATGCCATGGACGCCAATTTCGCGCCCTGTTACCGAGCTATTGACATTCTGACCGAGGCCACGCTGAAGCATGGGCTACCCGAAGGTGTATGTCTGAACGTCAATGTGCCCGACATAGATCACACGCCGGAACTCATGCAACTGTGCGTGCCTTGCAAAGGGCGCTGGAACGATGAATATCAGGAATACTTCGACCCGCACGGACACCCCTTCTATTGGCTGACGGGCAAATACGAGAATCTGGAACCCGACAACGACCGCACGGACGAATGGGCCCTGGACCATGGATATGTCTCCGTGGTACCCGTCGCCATAGAACGTGCCGTCAATGCTCCGTGCGGAATGGACATTCCCTGGCTTCAGAAGGCGGTAGAGAACTACAATCAAATGAGTGTATAATTTACCCTTTTTAGCAACTTATGTTCCATTTAGGACAATTTTTGCAGATTTTAACACATTTGAAAATTAAAAATATCCAAAAGTGTTAAATTCTGCCCTAATATTTCTTGTTCATATCGGAATTGTTGCTTAACTTTGCATTCGTAAACGAGAAGGCCATGAAGCCGGCTCCACTACGAATCCTCGAATTCGGGGAGGTTGCCGTTTTTGTTAACGTTTCCTCCGCCATCATACTTTTAAAGCGTTAGTGTTGGACGAAAGTCCAGTGAAAGATATCGTTTCATTGACAATTTATTGTTGCATTAGTAAAGTTATGGATTAATAGTTATTTTAGAATTAGGACCCACGGCGAAATTACAAAGTGATTTGTGATTAGTCGGAAATCAGATGCATAGTGATATGCGTCTGTTTTTTATTTATAGAGCACATCTGAATTACAGCCCCGCCCATTGCCTCGCTTGAGGATTCACCTAGTCACCCGATTCCCCGGTCAAGCCGAATTCCCGGTGCATTCGTCTTTTCAGTATCAGTGGAAATTTACCTACTCTATGTCCAGCATAGTAGCGCAGGCTGTCCCAGCCGCGCATGGTCGGAGACCATGTTTCTCAATAACCCCACGATGGCTGGAGGGAGCGTAGCGTTCCGACAGCCATCGTGGGGGTAGACGGACAGCATCTCCGAGGCAGGCAGTCGGTTTAGTTGATGCGCGGCCGGGACAGCCTGCGCTACTATTTCAATGCTCTCCTATTTTTATCACTCTATCTACAGGAGTGTCGAAAGACAATTTTTCTTCTATTCCCTGTAGCAGATTATTCGCGGTAGTAGATGCGCTTGACGCGGGGGGAGACGGAGGTCAGGATCTCGTAGGGAATGGTGTCGAGCACGTCGGCCAGGCGTTCCACGGGCGCCTGACGGCCGAAGATCTCGACGGCGTCGCCTACCTTGCAGTCTATGTCCGTCACGTCGATCATGCAGGCGTCCATACAGATGTTGCCTACCGTCGGCGCCTCCTTGCCGTTGACTATCACGTTCACGGCTCCACGCCCGAAGTGACGGTTCATGCCGTCGGCATATCCGATGGCGATGGTGGCTATCCTGGAGTCGCGCTTCAACACGCCCCAGCGGCCGTACCCCACCGTCTCGCCGGCTTTCCATTCGTGGATGGCGCATATCACGGTGCGCAGCGTCGACACGACTGCCAGAGGTTTCTCCTCAGGCATCTCCAAGGGCATGACTCCGTACAGGCCGATGCCCAGCCGCGCCATGTCGTAATGATGCTCCGGATAACGGAGTATGCCGGCGGTGTTCAGCACATGCCTCAGCACCCGGCCGTCGGTATGGTCCATGATATATTGCGACCATTCGGCATACCGCTTCAGCTGAAGCTGCGTGTACTCCTCCTGATCCGGGCAGTCGGCCACGCACAGATGCGTGAACACGCTGCGGACCTTCACCTCCTCCACGCCTTCGAGACGTCGCATCAGCTCCTGAAGTTCCTCGCCGATGAATCCCATGCGGTGCATACCCGTATCCAGCTTTATATGTATCGGATAACCGCTCACGCCGTTCTTGCGCGCCTCGCGTATCACATCCTCCAGCATCCCGAACGAATATATCTCCGGCTCCAGACGGTTGGCGAACATCGACTTATAGTTGGCCACCCTCGGATTCATCACCATCACAGGCATGGTGATTCCCTTGTCGCGCAGTTCCACGCCCTCGTCCAGTACCGCCACGGCCAGGTATGCCGCCCCGGCATCCTGCAGCGTCTTGGCTATCTCGTAGCTGCCGGCGCCGTACCCCGACGCCTTGACCATGCACACTATACCCGTGCCCTTTTGCAGATGACGGCGGAATTGATTGAAATTGCTGACGATGGCATCAAGATTAACCTCCAGCACGGTCTCGTGACGGCGCGCCTCAAGCATTTCCTCTATTTCCTCAAATCCGGCTTCAGGACTTCCTTTCAGCAGAATAGTCTCGTTGTTGAAGTCGGACCCGGACCTTGACGCGATGAACTGTCCCATGCTTTCGTAGCACTCGGCGTTGTCGCCGAACAGCTCGCGGTGAGCCGCCAGTTTCGGCCCGATACCCACAAACCGCGATACGCCCGCGCTCTTTACAAGCCGGCTTACCTGACGGTAAAGCGTATCGGTGTCCGATGTCTCGTGATGCAGGTCGCTCAGTATCAGCGTCAGCCCGCTGCCGGGAGTCTGGCGACGGCGCGCGAAGTGCAACGCCGGCCGCAGTGACGAGAAATCGGAAGTGTACTGGTCGTGTATCAGTATGCAGCCGTTCACGCCGTCGCTCACGTTCAGGCGCGTGCCGAGCTTGTGCAGATCCTTGAAATTGCGTGCGATTTCCTGCGCGTCCACACCGCTGTACAGCATGAACGTCAGCGCGTTGGCGGCGTTTTCGAAGTCGGCGTCCGACGTCAGCGGTGCCTTCAGTTCATTTTCCTTTCCTTTATACCGATATTTAAGGTGTATCAGTCCCTCCTTGGTTTCTCCCTTTACGATATATACATCGGCCTCGGGATCGGAGTATGACCAGGTGATTCTTTGCTTGCCGGGCGCGATCTGCTCCAACGCATCGGATATTAGCTTATAATCACGACAATAAATTACCGTCTTGGTCTCCGGACGCGATGCAAGCAGGCATTTCTCGCACGCTTTCTCGGCATCGTCCGCAAATCCCTCGCTGTGAGGGTCCGACACATTGGTTATTATCACCACATCCGGACGTATCACACCGGCCAACGCCTGCATTTCGCCCGTACGCGAGATACCGGCCTCCACTATGCCGAGGGCGGCCGATTCCGATAGCCCCCACATCGACAGCGGCACGCCTATCTGCGAATTGAAGCTGCGCGGGCTGCGCGACACATCGGCCAACGGCTCCATCAGCTGGAATATCCATTCCTTCAGCGTGGTCTTGCCGCGCGAGCCGGTTATGGCCAATAGCGTGCCCTGAAACGATGCGTCACGCGCTGTGAGTTTCTGCAACGCGCCCACCACATCGTCCACCACTATGAAATTCACGTCCGTGGCGTCGCGAAACTCCTCCGGCACATGTTCCACCACGAAGTTGCGCACACCGCGACGGTACAGATCGCCTATGTAACGGTGGCCATCGTTTCCTTTGGTCCGTATCGCGAAAAACAATGTCCCTTCCGGATCCTCAAGCTCGCGCGAATCCGTAAGCAATGTCCTGATTTCCCCATGACGCGCCACATTTGCAGCGCCAAGCCGTTCCCCTACCTCATCTATCGTTCTGACCATCACTCGGCCTCCATTGTATCTTTAAGGGCGGACAGACATTTTCCCACTTCCTTGTCTACCTTGAACAGACGCTCCTTGCAGAAGCTCAGCAGCTGCAGGGCACGGGTGGCATAACCCGACAGACTGTCGATGTCACACTGATTGGATTCCATCTTCGCCACTATCGCCTCAAGCTCGCTTATGGCCGAGGCGTATGTCATTTCCTTATTGTTTTCTTCCATCTTTTCTCTCTTTATTGTGCATTCCGGGTTTCGGCATTGACCGTACGCACTTCCGATGTCAACGTGCCGTTGGTCAGCGTCGTCTCCACTATGTCGCCCGGATTCAGAGCCGTAACGCTGCTGACGGCATGGCCGTTGACGCGCGTTATGCTGTAACCTCGCTTTAACGTATTGATGGGGCTGAGCACCCGCTGAAGTCCCTCCAGGCGTTCCAGTCCGTATTTGTTCTGCTGCAGGGTCCTGCGCGCCGATTCGGTGACGCGGGACGCTATCTGCTGCAGCGACATCCGCGCGCGCAGCGTCCTTGTAGATACCACGGACGGCAGCATGGCCTCGTACTGATGCAGTCGTATATGCTCACCCTTCATGGCCTCCGATATATAGCGTCCTATTCGACGGCAGCCCTCGTATGCGGCCATATAGGTATTGTCCAATTGCTGCAATATCCATGCGGCCACAGCCGTGGGCGTCTTGCAGCGCACGCACGCCAACTCGTCGAGCACCGTGCGGTCGCGCTCGTGTCCGATGCCCACCACGACCGGTAGCGGGAACGTGCACACACGCGCCGCCAACTCGTAATTGTCAAATGCGTTCAGATCGGTGGTGGCGCCGCCGCCACGGATTATGACCACGCAGTCGAACATGTCGCGGAACCGTTCCACCCAGTCCAGAGCCGCCATCACCGTAGGCGCCGTGCGCTCTCCCTGCATCACGGCCGGGAACAGCATCGGATACACCACATATCCCTGCGGATTGGCAGACAGCTGGTTTACGAAGTCGCCGTAACCGGCGGCTCCCGCAGCCGAGATCACCGCCACACGCTGGGGCGTTGCCGGCACGGGCAGGCTGCGGTTCAACCCTATCAGTCCCTCGCGCTCCAGACGCGACAGTATCTCGCGGCGCAACCGCTCCATATCGCCAAGGGTGTACGACGGATCGATGTCGCTGATCACGAAACTCAAGCCGTACACCTCGTGGTGGTTGGCCGATCCGCGCACCAACACCTTCAGTCCGCTCTGTATGTCACGTTGGGTGGCACTCCAGAACTTGCGGCGCAGCGCCTCAAAGGTGTTGCGCCATATCATGGCGCGCATCTTGGCGCGCATACCGCCGCGCTCATCCTTCTCCACCAGCTCCATGTAGCAGTGGCCACCGGCCACGCGCACGTCGCTGAGCTCGGCCATCACCCACGCCCCCTGCAGGTCGGGGTTGGACCGCAATGTGTTGCCTACCAGCTGCTGGTAGCGACATAATGTCAGATATGTCTCAGGCATCTCGTCAGGTTATTCCGTCACTTCGCCTATCTCCTTCAGCGCACCCGTGGCCGTATCGAATATGGCGTACGATTTGGCGCGGCGGTCGGAGAACAGTGTGGGCTGCAGACCGAAGTCAACGCCATACTGCGCATACTCACCATCACGGCTCCACAGGCGCTTCCCATTCAGGCTCAGAGTCACCTTGGCGGTGCCGGGGATACGGTACATCACGGCGTCCTTGGGCAGTTTCTTGGTCTCGCCCTTGTCGTCTGTAGGGAGTTCGGCGAATTTCTTATCGGTGACGGCGATGGTCAACGGGTCGCCGGCATAGTCGTCAGGTTCCACGAATCCGGCAAAGTCACTGAAGCGGCACAGCGTAGCCTTGTCGGCCTCGCCGGGAATATAAGTATATACCCGTGTCACTGTGTCCGTACGCACCAGGCCGGCGAATGCAGCCGTGAATGCCTTCTCCTGCTTGGCCAGCGAGCCTAACATAAGCTCCAGCTGACGGCCGTCGGTAGGCATGGTCTCGGCGGTGCCGCGGCTCAGCGCCACCTTCGCCTCGCGCACTTCCATCAGGTTCGAGGCCAGCATCTGCGCCTGTTTGGCCGTTGACTGCGACGAGATGAAGTCCTCGTCCACGTATCCTAAATACTCGCGTATGTCGTGGTTCTCGCCGAAGCGGTCATCTTCCTCCGACGGCGCAAGTCCCGGATCGGCCACCTCCTTGTTGATGGCCAGCAGCATGTTGTCATCGCCCACGCTGATGTAGGTCATGGCGCCGGGCTTAAGCTGCATCAGATACTGCGTCCCGGTGTCCGACACACCGTACTGCTCCACCTTGACGCCGGTAAGCTGCCACTGCTCGGCGTCGTTGCGCACCACGTTGTCCGTGCCGATATATTTCTTGGCATACTGCCAGTAAGGTCCGGCCTGCCTTACGGTGCGCGTGGCCGTCATGGTGATGCGCAGCGCGGTGTTGGGCAGTGTGTACACCAGCCCGTACTCGTTGTGCTTGTCAGCTGTCAGTATCCTGGTCTGCTGCGCTGTGGCGCCAGTCACCGTCAGCGCCGTCAGCAGCATGGCTGCTATCTTTTTCATAGTTATACAGTTTAGCTGTTTTTGAGAATATCCTGTATGGCCGGTCCTACCTTGTCGATTATGTCGGACGCGGTCATTCCGTATTGTCCCAGTTCCGCCTCGGCCAAGTCTCCGGCACGACCGTGAACATACACGCCTAAGGTCGCGGCATATCCGGGTTCGTATCCCTGGCTTAGGAACGACGTGACGATTCCGGTCAGGACATCGCCGGCTCCGGCCGTGGCCATTCCCGGATTGCCGGTTGTATTGATGTACACACGTCCCGTTGGACGCACCACAGCCGTGTAATGTCCCTTGAGCACGATTATTATGTTGTACTGGCGCGCCATCTCTATGGCCGTGCGCAATCGTGATTCATCGTTATGATGCTCGCCGAACATGCGGTCAAATTCTCCCACATGTGGCGTCAGTATCGTCTTGGCCGGAACGTATGTCAGCAACGCCGGCCTGATTGAGATGCAGTTCAGCGCGTCGGCATCGAGCACCATCGGCATGGTGGCGTGCTGCAGCAGGTTCTGCAGCGCCTCGATTGTCGCGTCGTGCGTACCGATGCCCGGGCCTACGGCCACTACCTGATGGTTGTGATGTATCGTCATGTCGGTGATGAAGTGCTCGTTGCGGTCCGGCTCGAACATAGCCTCGGGGAAAGCCGTCTGCACTATCGGCATCCCGCAATGGGCGGAATGCACCGTAACAAGACCTCCGCCGCTTTTGAGCACGGCCTTTGCGCACATCACGGCGGCACCCATCATGCCGTAGCTGCCTGCGAAAAGCAACGCCGAACCGTAGTCGCGCTTGCCGCCGAACGGATCACGCGGCTTGAACAGAGGCTTCACGTTCTGTGCGTCGATCACACGATAGTCCGTCTTCTGCTCGCGCACGGCCTTCATGTCAAGGCCTATGTCAAGCAGTTTCCACTCCCCTAATACGGCCGCGTTTTCACGGAAAAAGAACGATAGCCGCGGCAGCTGGAAAGAAAGCGTCAGGTCGGCGTGCACCACGTCGCGCTGGCTCACCTGAGAATTCCACTCGCCGAACAGGCCGGAGGGAAGATCGATCGACACCACCATCGCATGCGACTCGTTTATATACCGCGCCACGGATACGAAGCCTCCCTGAAGAGGCTGTTTCAGGCCCGACCCGAACAGTCCGTCGACCACCACGTCCTCGCCGCTGAGATAGGGAGGCGTGAACTCACGGGTCACTTCGGTGTAATCCACGCCGTCAACCATGATGAGCCTCTTGCGCTCCTCGTCACAGTCATGGCTCAGCTTGCCCGTCACATTGAACAGAAACACCTCGACGCGCTTGTAGCCCTGTTCCATCAGCAACCTCGCCACCGCCAGCGCATCGCCGCCGTTATTGCCAGGTCCCGCAAATATCACAAAGCGCTGGCTTGGCAGAAACCTTGATATAAGTTCCACGCTAACCTGCATCGCCGCACGCTCCATCAGGTCTATCGAACTGATTTTCTGCGCCTCGCACGTCGCCACATCTACCTCATGTATGCTTTGTGAATCCAGTATCTTCATCTATCCTTGTTTTTCAGACTACAAATTTAACACTCCCCCGCCACAATTACAAATCGGTGCACTTGATAGTTCGCAAAATATTTCCTCCCGCGTCTTTGTCCGCGATGATAATTATATTCGCTCTTATATTCATCTGCCTGTAATTTCCGTTACAAAGATAACTAAAGTAATACAAATGGCCAAGAATGACGCTTCAATAACCGTCGTTGTTCCGGTGTACAACCGCGAGCATCTTGTGACGCGCACGCTCGATTCCATAGCGGCACAGGATTTAAGGCCATTGTCCTTGATAGTCGTCGACAACAATTCCACCGACCTTAGCCTCGAGACCGTGCGCCGCTGGGCGGAAAGCCATGCCGGAGATCCGGAACTCGACATTCGCGTCTTGTCGGAAACGCAGCCCGGCGCGGCTCGGGCTCGTCAGACAGGGCTGGAGCATGTGGACTCGGAATGGGTACAATTCTTCGATTCCGACGATGTGATGGCTACCGGCATACTTTCCGATGCCCTGCGGCACTCGGCAAACGCCGACATGGTCTGCTGGAAACGTGAGCAGATTTCACTGACAGGTCAGCATTTCTGCAATCCTTACCGACCCAACGACATACTGCGGTGTCATCTATACAACGGAATGCTTTCCACACAAGCATATATCGTGCGCACCGATTTCATAAAATCAGCCGGGGGCTGGAATCCCGACATAAGAGTGTGGGACGACTGGGAGTTGGGGCTCAGACTGTTACTTGCTTCCCCACGGTATGTTGCCCTTGACAGAAGCGGAACCACCGTCTATTCACAGGAGGATTCCATCACGGGCACTTCCTTCAGCGCCAAGGAAGGACAATGGGAACGGATCATCGACATGATGGAGTCGTATGTCGCCAATCGACCCGACATTCGCGCCATGCTGGATTATCGGCGTGTAAACCTGGCCGCCCTTTATACCCGCGAAGGCAACCGCAGTGCCGGCCACAGGCTGCTTGAGCAAGCCCTTGACAAGGCATCTTGCCCGGCATTGGCAAAACTTTGGCTTCGGATTTTGTATGCCTACACCGTAGCGGGGGGACGGGGCGCTTACCGTCTATGGCGCTAAATTTTATCAATCGTTATGGATTATTCGCTCAACGGACGCCCGCCTAAAATTCTGTTGCTCGGAGACTACAGCAATTGCCATCGCACTCTGGCCACAGGATTGCGACGTCTGGGCTGCGACGTCACCATCGCGTCCGACGGCTCGCGCTGGATGGACTGCGAGCGTGACATAGACATCTCGCGTCGTCCCGGACGCGTCAACGGATTACTGCATGCCATACGTATGCGCAGACTGCTGCGAAGGACTCTCGGCGGTTACGACATCGTGGCGGTACACGACCCGGTGTTCACCTCCTTGCGCCCCGAACGTCTCCGGCCGTTGCTCCGCATACTTAAAGAAAATAACCGCAGTCTTTTCTATACGGCCATGAGCACGGACATGGCGTTCCTTGATATGCTGGCAGCGCCGGATTCCCCTTTGCGGTACAGTGAATGGTTTGTCGACGGCAAGCCCTCGCGCATGTATCTCGACAACCCCAAGGAATGGGTCGAATGGCATGCCGAACCGCTCAGAAGCTATGAGGAGAATTTCTTCGACATCATCGACGGTGCCGTCTCGGTGCTGTACGAGTATCAGCTTGGAATGGAGCGCCGCCTGGGCACCGAACGCGCGGCATACGGCGGCATCCCCGTTGATCTGGAACTGTTCGAACCTGTCGAACTCCCCGACAACATCAAAAAGGTAAAATTCTTCTTAGGGCGCGACCGTAACCGCAAGCTTATGAAAGGAAGCGATCTGCTGGAAATCGCGGCCAAGGAGGTGGTGCGCCGTCACCCCGACAGGGCCGAGCTCGTGATAGTCGAAAACCGACCCTTCGATGAATTCATCGGACTGCTGAAGGACTCGCACGTGGTTTTGGACCAGATATACAGCTACACGCCTGCCACCACCGCCCTGATGGCCATGGCATACGGCCTTAACGTCGTATCAGGCGCCGAGCCTGAATATTACGACTTTATCGGCGAGTTCAAGAACCGTCCCATCGTCAATGCCCCGATTGAACTGGAACCGCTTACCAACACGCTTGAAGACATAGCGTTGCACCCCGAACGAATTCGCGAACGGGGACTTCGCTCGCGCGAGTTCGTGGGGAAGCACAACAGATGCGAGACCGTGGCCGGATGGTTTCTCGATTTCTGGCTTGACCGCCTCGAGGCCAAGACCCGAGCGCAGCAACAGGAACAGTTCCGCGATTGATACGCGCTGTGATACGCGCCATTGTTATTAAATTTGGTCTATTCCTTAAATTTTTCTATATTTGCAGTCTGAAAAGGAACATTGACCCCAAGAACCCTAAGGTCAGACCCAAACGCCCCTTTCATTTGTTAAGACAATACTTTACCCATAATAACAAACTATCATGGTAGACTATAAAAAATTAGGACTGGTGAACACCCGCGAGATGTTCGCCAAGGCCGTTCACGGCGGTTATGCCATTCCGGCATTCAACTTCAACAACATGGAGCAGCTTCAGGCCATCATCAAGGCCGCTGCCGACACTAAATCACCCGTGATCCTTCAGGTTTCGAAGGGTGCTCGCAACTACGCAAACCCGATTCTGCTGCGCTACATGGCTCAGGGTGCCGTTGAGTACGCCAAATCTCTGGGCTGGGAGCATCCCCAGATCGTTCTGCACCTGGACCACGGTGACAGCTTCGAGCTCTGCAAGGACTGCATCGAGAACGGTTTCTCATCCGTCATGATCGACGGCAGCCACCTCCCCTACGAGGAGAATGTGGCTCTGACCAAGAAAGTATGCGACTTCGCTCACCAGTACGATGTAACCGTAGAGGGCGAGCTTGGCGTGCTGGCCGGCGTTGAGGACGAGGTTTCGTCCGACCACCACACCTACACCGACCCCGAGGAGGTTATCGACTTCGTGACACGCACAGGCGTTGACTCGCTGGCCATCTCCATCGGTACAAGCCACGGTGCCTACAAGTTCACTCCCGAGCAGTGTACGCGCGACCCGAAGACCGGTCGTCTCGTTCCCCCGCCGTTGGCATTCAACGTACTCGAGGCTGTCGAGGCCAAGCTGCCCGACTTCCCCATCGTGCTCCACGGTTCGTCCAGCGTTCCCCAGGAGTATGTAGACATAATCAACGAGTACGGTGGCAAGCTGCCCGACGCCATCGGTATCCCCGAGGAGGAGCTGCGTAAGGCTGCCAAGATGGATGTATGCAAGATCAACATCGACTCCGACTCCCGTCTGGCCATGACTGCCGCCGTTCGCAAGGTATTCCACGATAAGCCCGCCGAGTTCGACCCCCGCAAGTACCTGGGTCCGGCTCGCGACGAAATGGAGAAGCTCTACAAGCACAAGATCCTCAACGTACTTGGCAGCGACGGCAAAGCCGAGTAATCCATTACAATACCGAAACATTACGGGATGTCCGCTTGGGCATCCCGTTTTTTTTAATTACTTTTGCAACATGACAGACAGACAGGATAGCGAAAGAAAGCACAAAATGGACGTGGCCATAGCCACCTGGCAGCCCCAAGGAATACGCCGGGTCGAGGCCATGGACCTCCCGCGTGTGCCCGGAGTGCGATATGTCGTGTCCTGGCAAATGCCGGGGCCAGATCCCGTCATCCCCGAGTCTTTGCTTTGCCGGGATGACATATCGATCTGTTTCACCGACAATCCCGGTCTTGGAGCCAATCGTGTCAACGCCTGCGCCAACTGTGACGCGGATATAATTCTTATTGCAGACGATGATTTGATATATACCCCCTCCCAGCTACAAGCAGTAATTGAAACCTTCGACCGATATCCGGATGTGGATTTCGCCACATTTCAATTCATCGGCTCCCCTAAAAGATATCCGGAAAAAGAATGTGACCTTACGCTACCGCTTCCCAAAGGATACTATGTCACGACATTCGAAATGGCGTGCAGGCTACAGGTAATCCGTAAGGTTAACTTCGACAGCCGCTTCGGCCTCGGAGCCCCTCTGTTTCAATCTGGAGAAGACACCAAATTCCTTTATGACGCAATCAAGGCCGGTTTCCATTGCCGTTTCTTCCCCATCACTATCTGCACGCACGACCATCCATCCACCGGCGATAAACCTATGTCAAAAGGCGTTGCCATGGCCGAAGGGAAACTGATCAGGCTGCAATATCCCGGTTCCTGGATACTTCGGACACCGCTCAAGGCATGGCGCAACAAGAAAAAGGGAGGCTCCTTCTTCCCGGCACTTTATAATCTGTTTCGTGGAGCTCTTATCAAAATCTAAGGATCCAAGGCATCGCCTTCAGAGTTTAAGGCTATATCGGTCGTAGGTAACGCCAGTGCCTCCGTACGAGAATTTCTGACGCAACAGACCGGTATTGAGATAACGGCCGTTATCCTCCGTCGATATTCCGAAATCAAAATATCTGCGGTCAGCAAAAACGTCACTGATCAGATGATGGAACAACGGATTGAGCAGATTCAGCTCGCGTGCCTGCGGTGTCGTGGCAATATACTGCACATGGGCCACGATACCCGTGTCGTACACGCACACTCCTGCCTGCGGCGCATCCCCGCCGCCAAGTCTCAACACAAATATCCTGATATTCTGATGAAACCGGTCGCGAAGCATCTGCATTTCCTCGCATGAGTGCACGGGATTCACGCCGTGCCGTTCCTGCAGGCAGTCGATCAGCAATCCCATAAACGGGCCGACATTCGTTTCTTCGCTGATTGTCAACGGCAATGCCTGACTTTTCCGCAGATGACGACGCTGCATCTGATTGAACCCAACGCCTTCTCTCAAATTGATGGCGCTGCTGAGTCCACACCCCGTCTGCACTGCCCCGAGTCTGAACAGCGCATACAGGTCCTCGTCAGCCGAAGTCCTGCAGTAGATATACGGTATCCGCTTATAATCCAGCTCCCTGATCCCCTCTTTCGACCATACTTCAAGCGCACGACCGAATATTTTCAACAGGTCTTCGCCGTCCAGATGACCGACAGGTGTGATCCAACCGCCGTATGTAAGCCCCTGATGGCTGTGAAGCGTGCCTGCATCGTCTATATTTGCAGGAAGTATCGCCCTTAATTTGCCGTTCTGATATGCCATCCACGAACAGTCGCGGAACCGGTCGCTGTGATAGTCCATGTAGCCGCGTTGCAGCAGGAACGTGCCGTTGCGGCTTCGCGCCACAAAGTCGTCCCATTCCGCTCTATGCGCGGGGCTGTAGCGTTCTATGCTTATCGTATCCATGCCAATGGATCTTGTTTCTCTCGATTCTTCCACACTTCGAAATGAATCTGACCGTGACCGGGCGAATCCTCGGAATCGGCCACACGTCCCACCGCGCTGCCCTGCTTCACCACGTCGCCCACTTTAACCGAAGCCGAAGCGAGGTTGCCGTACACAGTATAGTATCCCCCGTGGTTCACAATAACCACCGTGGAGAAACCGGGTATCATGTACACGCCGGAGACCTTGCCGGCATACACGGCCTGTGCCGTAGCGCCACGCGCCACCTCGGCGTCTATGCCGGGATTGTCGTACACTACATCGGGCAGATCGGGTAATGAATGCGGGCCGAAACGGCTTGTGATATTGAATGCGCCGCCAACGGGTCGGGGCAAAGAGCCGCGCATGGAGGCGAAGTTAGAGCCGCCTGCCGGCTTCGAACCGGATGCAGACGCTGACGATGACCCGGACGACACGGAAGCGTCGGAACGCGGACGGCGGTTGCGGGCGTCGGCATATTCCCTGCCGCTGTTGCCCGCATTCTTCTGAGGCTCTGCCTTATCTTGCTTCGGCTGTTGTTTCGACTGGGTCTGCTTCGACTGTTTGAGTCGGCGCTTACGCTGTTCCTTGGCCTTGGCCTCCTTAGGTTTCTCCTTTGCCGGTTCTTTTGCCTCCTCGGCTTTACCCGGTTTCGGAGTCATGGCCAGCTCGCGGTCGCGGGCCGTTTTTTCTTCTGCGGCGCGTTGCTCAGCGGCTCTTTGTTCAGCCGCTCTTTTCTCTGCGGCGAGGCGTTCGGCCTCACGCTGCTCTGCGGCACGCTGTTCGGCGGCTATCAGCGCGGCCACGCGTCCCTTTAGTGCGTTTGCTTCCTGCTGCTTCTGGGCTAAGTGCGTCTTCAACGCGCTGCCGTTGGCCTTAAGCTGAACCACTATCGCATCCTGCTTGCCGTATTGCGTCTCGAGCTGCTTCTGTGCCGTCACATTCCTGGCCAACGCCTTGCCGTACATATCACGGCTCTGCGCCAGTGCGGCACGTTCCTGATTCAGCACGTTCAGTTCATTCTGTATCTCGTCGGTCTGCTTCTTGCGCCACTCCGAGAATTCGCGCAGATAGCGCATACGGCGCCGAGCCTCGCCGAAACTCTTGGACGAGAATATATATGCCAATGTCGAATTGCTTCCCTTGCGCTTGCGCACCGCCTTCACGGCCTTAAGGTATTCGCCGCGCATACGGGCCACTTCCTTGTCGCCCTGCGCTATCTTACCCTCCAGCGTTCCGATGCGGTTCTGAAGCGTTGTCACCTGGTTGCGTGTGGCTGCCACCTGCTTCTTTGCCGTCTCGATGTCGCCCTGCAGTTTGCCCAGCTCGGCAAGGTTGCGGCTCACCTGACGGTCGTTTTCCTGTATCTTCCTGCGGGTCTCGGCTATCTCGGCCTGGGTCGCCTGCTGCCTGCGCTGCAGTTCGGCTTTGCTTTCGGGCGCTTTCTTAACTGCCTTCGTCCCCGTTTTGCGGTTCTGACGTTTCTTCGTGTTTTTGACAGCCTGCTTCTCTGTCCTGGCCTTATTCTTACGGCTCTGCCCGGACGGTGCCACGGGCTCGCCGAATGCCGCTACGACTGTCATCGCGGCCAAAAATATGGATATTACTCTGTTACAAACGCCCATGTTATGTTGTTCCGGAAGCCTTTATCACAGCCGCCCGAATTATGAATTGTTACTTGTAATTGGTCACGAATTCTGAAAATGTGACTTTCTGATATCGGTCCAGATTGATGGGACTCATTCTGTTGCCACCCCACTTCACGCTGCTGAAATCCAGCTGTCCCTCTATTCTCTTTTTAGGCAGCTGCAGATCCAGGCCAAGTTCCATGCCGCCCCCTGAATAGTCGTACGTCAGCGTGGCGGTCTCGGTGCGGCCCTGCATCATGCCGTACAATACCTGCGTGCGACCGTTGGCGTTCACCACATAGCCGTATTGCAGCTCCGATTCCTCCCCTTCACGGTTGGGCACCACTATCCATTCGCCGTTGTTCTGGCGCTCGAACAGCACGTCCTTCAGCAGTCCCATGCTTAACTCCCCCTTGCCTAATATCACGATACGGCCCAACAGCAGGCTCTGCACCTGGTCTAATAGTCCGCGGTCGCGACTCATAGCGGCCTCGGCGCTTTCGCGCACGTATGTCTTCTTGTATTTGTTCACCACCAGCACCTCGTTCGGAGTGATTTCGGCGCGGCCCACCTCGCCTATGAACGGCGCGCTGACCGAGAGCTGTATCAGCTCCCCTTTCTCCATGTATATCTTGACCGTGGGCGACACGGGCAGCTTCAGCATCGAGGTGCGCAGTTTGCCGGTAAAGCTGGCGCTTTGCCACTCCGTATAGCCGTTCAGAATCTTGTTCACTATCTCCAGGGCTTCCTCGTCAAGCTCCAGGGCGCTCTGGCCCGGAGTGTTGCCGGTCTGCTCCTGACGCGCCTTCTCTCCGGAAGTCTTGCGGGCCTTCTTGGCTCCGTAAGCCGGCACCAGGGCTATCGCTGCTGCCATTATGGCTATGATTATTCCTCTTTTCATCGTTCTTGTTGTAGGGCCTCTCATTTCAGGGCCTTCTCTATTTTGGCACGAAGCTCCTCCGAATTGTCCGGTTTCTGCTCCAGTGCCTTCTGATAATACTTTATTGCTTCTTCCTTGTTTCCTTTCTGCACCAGCATATCGGCGTAATGCGACATCGCCTCCGGATCGAGTATGCCGGCCTTCTCCATCAGCTCGATGGTTTTCTTCTGCGTTTCCAGCGCCTCGTCGGTGCGCCCCATCAGATAGAGTATCCAGGCGTAAGTGTCCATATACACGGGATTCTCGGCATTGTCGCCTCTCAGCGATTTCTCGCTCAGTTTCAGCGCCTCCTCCATGTCGCCGCCGTTGGTCACGCTGAAATAGGCGTAATTGTTGGCTGCCATGGCATTGTCGGGATTCAGCGTCAGGGCGTTGCGGTAGTCGCGGTATGCAGCCACCGTGTCCTTCATCATATAGGCGGCGTCGCCCATCGACGTAATGATGTCGCTCAGGAAGTTCAGCTCCTCCATCGTGATGTCGCGGCGCACATCTTTCGACAGGTCTATTTCCTTGTCTGTGTTCAGCCCGGAGTCTATGGCATTCACCATCTTGCGGTACAGGCTGAGCGCCTCTGTATAGCGATCGTCGTTCTGCAGCAGCATGGCGCAGTACCGCTCCAGGTTCTTGTCGCCGGCGCCATGTTTCTCGGCCTCGGCGTAGACCGCCAACGCGTCGTCGGTACGTTTCCCCGAACCGAGATAATATATCTTCTGGCGGTAATAGTCGGGATTGCCGGGGTCCATGTCTATGGCATAGCCTATCTGCTCGGCTGCTTCGTCAAATTTACCCTTGGCGGCATTATAGCGTGCCGACAGGTTCAGCACGTCGGCCTCATGAGGATACTGCGTCTGAAGCACGGAGAACAGATAGTCGCCGCGTTCGGTGTTCTGCTTATCCTCCATCAGCTTCTGAAGATACTGCGACAGCAGCCCTACTTTCTGCGTCAGGTCCAGATCCTCGGTCAGCAGCACCTCGTACACTTTCGTATCGTATGCGGCCGAATCGCCGAGCTGACGGTACATCTCCATCAGCGCCATCTTCGGACCGCTCGATTCAGGCGCGAGTGCCTCGGCCTTACGGTACATCACCATGGCCGAATCCCTCTTGTCCAGCACCTCGTACAGATTCCCTTTCAATATCAGATAACTGTATTCCCTCGGGTCGCTGGCTATCAGGCGGTCCACTTCGCGCACCGCCCCCAACGAGTCCTTGTTCTCCATGTAGAGGGTCATCTTGTTCAGTGTCAGCGGCGCGCTCTTGCCCTCTAATTTCTCGTAGCGATCCATGGCCTCGATGGCTTTCTTGCCCAGGCCGTGGTTGCTGTATGCGTCCGACAGATATATCAGCACGTTGCTGTTGTCGGGATAGCGTTCCGCCAGGCGCTCCAGCACACGGATTCCCTCGCGGGTGGTGTCCATGTTCTGCGCCATGTAGCCGTAGAAGACACCCTCCTCTATGTCGTCGGGATACGCGTCGACATACCGGCGCAGCATCGACATGGTCGTCTTCATTCCCACGCTGTCGTTGAAAGCCACGCGCGACATCAGCCTTTCATGGGCCGCCATATACTGGGCCGCCTTATTGTCCGGATCCAGCTGGCACGCCCGCTTGAAGCATTCGTAGCCGGCATCGTCACGGTCAGCCGCCATCTGCCGCAGACCCTCGTAATAATAGTATCGCGATTTCTCGCGGTTCGTCTTGCCGACAGACGCACTGCGCCCCGCCATGGCGAACACCACGGCCAGAACCGCAATTACAGATATTATTGTCCTGTTACCTTTCACTCTGTTTCGATCCTTACTCTCCTGTGTGGCCGTAGCCACCCTCTCCGCGCACGGTGTTGTCAAGTATCAGCACCTCGTTCCATTTCACCTGTGCGAAAGGAGCCACCACCATCTGCGCTATGCGGTCGCCGTTCTTTATCTCGAAATCCTCCTGGCCCAGATTGATCAGCACCACGCCTATTTCTCCGCGATAGTCCGAGTCGATGGTGCCCGGAGTGTTCAGCACCGTCACGCCATATTTCAATGCGAGCCCCGAACGTGGACGCACCTGGGCCTCGAACCCTTCGGGCAGCTCTATCTTCAGCCCCGTGGGTATCAGGCGCCGCTCGCCCGGATGCAAGGTCACCACCTCGTCCAGCATCGCATGTATGTCCATACCCGCCGAACCGATCGTGGCATATTCCGGCAACGCTACGCCCTGCTCCCTTACTACACTCAATGTGATTTCCATATCGTTCTTTTTATAGTTGATAGCGGGATTACCCCCCTACCGGCTGCTACCTTATAAGATATGCAACTGCAAATTTAACAAAAAAATAGCCGTCTCTGCTTAGAAACGGCTATAATTTTTTCGTATTTAACGATTTTGTCCTTATCCCTCCTCGATTGCGTCGTTAGGACATACGGATGCACAGCTGCCACAGCTGATGCACGTGTCGGGATCGATGTGGTAGATCTCGCCCTCGGAGATTGCCTCTACAGGACATACGGAAATACAGGTACCGCAGGCTACGCAGCGGTCGGTGATTACATAAGCCATTGTTTATTCTTTTTAATGATTTATTTCCCTGTTTGTTATTGCCGTGCGCATTTATTAATTTTGCAACAGCATTTACTTTTGCAATTGCAAATTTAATTGTTTTTTTAAAATTCACAAAAAATACCATATTATAATTACCGTATTTTTGCAATTCTTTTACCAAAACCGCACTCACGACATGAATAACCGCGACAATACACAACCCGATACCATAAACAAGGTACAGAACACAACCAATATGACTTCTTCTGTTTCTGAAGCCGGACCATTGATTTCGGTTATCACGATAACCTACAATGCCGCGCCGGTAATCAGGCCCACACTTGAATCCTTGAACGCCCAGACCTTTCGCAATTTCGAGCACCTGGTTATAGACGGCGCCTCCAAAGACGACACTGTGTCCATCGTCAACGGGATGTGCCCCGATTCAATTGTGCGCAGCGAACCCGACCGAGGCCTATACGACGCCATGAACAAGGGCCTCCGTGCGGCCAAAGGCAAGTATCTTTTGTTTCTGAACGCCGGAGATGCGCTTCACGCACCCGATACACTCCAGCGTTACGCCGACGCTGCGTACTTGAATCGCAATAACACCCCTAATGCAGATTCCAGGCAAAGATATGCCGATATTATTTACGGTGATACTATCGTTGTGGATTCGGCCCGCAATTTCGTGAAGCCCCGTCATCTCTCAGTGCCGGAGAGACTGACGTTCCGGTCATTTGCAAACGGAATGCTGGTATGCCATCAGGCATTTATGGTGCGACGCGACCTCGCGCCCGAATACGACTTGCATTATCGTTTCAGCGCCGATTACGAATGGACTATTCGCTGTCTCAAGACCGCTGATTCCGACCGTAACGTCAACCTTCACGCAGTCGCCATAGACTATCTCAGCGACGGCCTAACAGACAAAAACCATCGCGCCAGCCTCAAGGAGCGCTTCCGCATCATGTGTCGTTACTACGGCACCATCCCCACCCTTCTTCGCCACATTCGCTTCCTCCTCCGCCACCTTAAGAACAAATAATAAGTCAGATAGTAACAAAAGCTGTCCCAGCAGCTATATAGTAGCGCAGGCTGTCCCCAGCCGCGCATAAACCCGGACAAAATGCCTATTGAAATTTTCATTTTTCATAATGGCTTTGGTCATTTTCCGTGCGCGGCTGGGACAGCCCGCGCTACTATGAGTTGACGGGCAGGCATATACGAAAAATAAGGGACTCATTTCTGAGTCCTCTCGTTGTAAAGTGGCAATTACCTACTCTTCCGCTTTCGCCCAGTAACATAGACACGGACATCGGCGGGATAAGGATTAACTTGTATGTATAACAAAAAAGGGA
>CADBNR010000073.1 GCA_902796035.1 uncultured Bacteroidales bacterium
TCCCTTTTTTGTTATACATACAAGTTAATCCTTATCCCGCCGATGTCCGTGTCTATGTTACTGGGCGAAAGCGGAAGAGTAGGTAATCGCCACTTTGAAACGAAGGGACTCAGGAATGAGTCCCTTTTTTAGTATACACAAACCATGAATGTACGTCCGCGTGGTAGGGACGTGCGGTTTTAATTCTATCACTTACTATATTGATTTTACGATGTCAGGAAAAATTTGTAAATTTGTAGTTCGGAAAGTTTGCACCGAAATATGAGTGAGATAAGCGGAAAAGATAAGTATAAAGAGAATGACTTGGTGCCTGCGGGCGAAGTGCAGCAGGCCAAGCAGCGTTTCCAGATAATTGGCAATTCCACGGCATTGCTGAACGCCATATCGCGCGCCATACGCGTGGCTCCCGTTGACCTGTCCGTGCTCGTAACCGGCGAGAGCGGTGCGGGCAAGGAATTCTTCCCGAAGATTATCCATCAGTTCGGGGCCCGCAAGCATAAGAACTATATAGCCGTGAACTGCGGCGCGATACCTGAAGGCACCATAGATTCGGAACTGTTCGGACATGAAAAGGGAGCCTTTACCGGAGCCATAACGGCCCGTAAGGGATATTTCGAGGAGGCCGATGGGGGAACGATATTTCTCGATGAAATCGCGGAATTGCCGATGACCACTCAGGCGCGTCTTCTGCGCGTGCTTGAGACGGGGGAGTTCCTTAAGGTCGGTTCGTCGACCGTGCAGCGCGCCGATGTACGTGTCGTAGCAGCCACGAACGTGAACCTTCTTGAGGCCGTGCGTCAGGGTAAGTTCCGCGAGGACCTGTATTACCGTCTCTCCACAATAATAATTCCCGTTCCAAACCTGCACGACCGGGGCGACGACGTGTGTCTGTTAGCGCGTAAGTTCGCATCAGATTTCAGCCATAAATACCGCACGGACCCCATAACATTCGGCGAGGACGCAATGCGTCTGATGCAACTGTACCGTTGGCCGGGCAACGTAAGACAGCTTAAGAACGTTATAGAACAGTTGGCATTGTTCCATAGCGGTGACGAAATAGACCGTCTGACACTGGGCGAATACCTGCATTCCGACAAAGAGTCGCTTCCCGCGCCTCGTCAGAGCGATGCCGGTGAACGCGAGAAGATGCTGTTGCAGCTGGTAATGGCACTGCGTGATGAAACCAATATGCTTAAGGATCGTCTGGACGCTCTGGAACGCAATCGCGGTGAATTCCGCTATGCGAGCGAAGAACAGACCGTCTCGCCGGTGCCTCAGAATGTGAGTAAGGTGACAACGTTGGCCAAGTACCCCGACATCAACCTTCTGGATCTTGGAGCCGACCCGCTGGCCGACACGGAGAAAGCCACAATACAGGCCGCACTGATGAACAACAACGGCAATAAGAAGAAGACTGCCGACGATCTTAACATATCGTTGCGCACACTGTACCGCAAATTACATGATTACAAAATAGAATGAGAATTTACGGCAAGATAAGGAAAGTACTGATCATGACAGTGGCGGTGATACCGTTGCTGCTGGCAGGTGGCTGCATACCGCGCTATACGCTGAATGGATCGTCGATTAATTACGATATCTATAAGACGGTAAACGTAAGCGACTTCCCTATACGCGCGGCATTGGTGTATCCGCCGCTGCAACAGACTTTCGAGAACGAGTTGCTGGATTACATCACGCACAACACGCGTCTGCAGACTACAGACGGGAGTTCCGACCTGGAACTGCGCGGCGAGATAACGGGTTACACTCTGTCGCCACAGGCGGTAGGTACTGATGCGTATGCCACCGAGACACGACTCACAATCACGGTTCATGTGGTATATACCGATAATAAGAATCCGGCCAATAACATCGACCAGAATTTCTCGGCTTACCGGCAGTTCTCGTCGTCATTGATGCTTACCGACGTGCAGGACGATCTGTGTCAGCAGATAAGCGAGGAACTGGTGACACTGATATTCAACGCGACATTCGGAAACTGGTGATGCGGGAGGCTGCGCCTCAGGCGCAGAACTGAACGGCTCCGCGCATCGGAGATGCCTAAACGGACTGAATGAGTTGATATAGTAACGAGTTGATATAATTAATAGTTAAGGAGGGGGGTAAAAAAGGCTAAAATTGGGATAAAAAGAGGGGAAAGAGGGGTAAAGAAGATAAAAAAGGGATAAAAAAAGAGGAAGAAAAATATGGAGAAGGGTTTGGCAGAGATGCTCAAGAAATATCCCTACTATCTGTATCCGGCGATACAGGCGTTGGCGGAATCGCGCGGAGAGGAACGCCAGCGGCTGTTGCGACACATAGCTGCGGGCGTAGGACCGATGGAATCGCTTCGTACTCTGGTGGGAATAGATCCCGAAGAGTTCCGCGATTTTTACGGTGAATACGAGAAACCAGAGTTGAGCACAGAGGACACTATAGACGAATTCATCGGAAAATTCGGAGGTAAGAACGCCCCGAAAGCCGAGATTCCAGAGGAGGTGCCCATAGAGGCTCCGGCAGTGGATTACGCCTCGCAGTTGCTGCAGATGGAAGAGGCGCCTATGCCCGAGGATGACACGGCCTCGTTGCTCGATTCATTCCTGAAGCCCGAGCAGGCTCCCGCGCCAAAACCGATTGAGAATCCGGCAGAACCCGTCATAGGGGAACAGGCCCTGGTGAAAATCATGGTCAAAAACGGCAACTATCAGAAAGCTTTGGAAATAATTACGGAGCTTAATTTGAAAAATCCAAAAAAAAGTGTTTACTTTGCAGACCAAATGCGTTTTTTGCAGAAACTGATACGTGTCAAGGGTAGCACCGAGGGCACTGTGAGACAATAACGGCAGGAACACTCTATACGGAAACAAGAAATATTTCAACCGATTATGTACATATTTTTTAGCATCCTTATTGTAATAGCATCGTTGCTGTTGATAGGAGTAGTATTGATTCAGAAGTCCAAGGGAGGCGGTCTGGCTCAGGATTATTCGAGTGGAAACCAATACCTTGGCTATCGTAAGACCACGGACTTCATCGAGAAGGCCACGTGGGGTCTTGCAATTTTCATTTGCGTGATGTCGATATTCGCATCGTTCGTGGTGAAGACCCCGGTGAACGTATCGAAGATTCAGACATCCGCTCCGACGCCCAACGCAGCGGCCCCCGCTCCTGTAAACCAGGTACCGGCCGCCAAGCCCGCAGCAGCACCTGCTCCCGCCGCAGCCCCCGCAGAGGCTCCCGCCAAGTAATCAGGACAAGGAAATCGTGGCGCGGCCCCACAACAGCTTGTTGCGGAGTATCTCCGAGAAATGGCTGTCGGGACGACGCATAATATTTACTACGACATCTGCACGTGTGATCTTCACCTGAGGATCACACGTTTTTCCTTGTATGCGGCAAGGCATGGTAAATTGGCGTCCGTCGATGGAGACGCGGTAGTTGTGGGCTTTGGAGAATACGACAGCGGATATTTCGGAATCCCCGCGCACCACAAGCGGGCGCATGGTGAGCGAATGCGGAGCAATAGGCGACAGGACCATGGCGCGCAGTGTCGGGTCGAGAATCGGGCCACCTACCGAGAGATTATAAGCCGTGGAACCCGTTGGTGTGGCCACGATGAGACCGTCGGCCAGATAATCGGCCAGGTAATGGCCGTCAATCCATGTGCGTACGTTCAGCATGGAGGAAGTGTCGCTTTTCATGAATGCGACTTCATTGAGTGCGTATGGCCAGAAATCACCCGGCATTCCCGGACATTCCACATTCAGCAGCATACGTGGCTCGACCGTCACGACGGGATCGAGAATAACCTTGATGAGTTCATCGGTCTCGTCGAGCGAATAACTTGCCAGAAAACCGAGGTGACCGGTGTTTATGCCGAGGATAGGTGTCTGCGAGCGACCGACCCACTGCGCGGCGCGCAGGAATGTGCCGTCGCCGCCGAGGCTGATGACACGGTCGATATCCGCGCCTGCGAAGTCATGGAGTATGATCCAGTTCTGCGGAATGTCATTCTTCAGCAGATAGTCCGAGAAATGACCGGACATATATATTTCGACGCCATTCTTGTCGAGCAGCTTCAGGAAATCGGCTATTTGCGGCAGAAAGGCGTTCTGTCGGGAATTGCCGTATATCGCTATTTTCATGGTAATCTATGATATTAATAATGGCCATGCGGAAGAGTGTCCGACATGACCAGGTTCATTCAGACATCCATCAGGGCCTTCAGACCGAGCAGACGTTCGATGGTTACAGTCGATTCGACATAATTCCCGGCACATACATCCGTGACGTTGTATCCGTAACGTTCCAGATTGTGTACCACCGGTGTCGGATCGGAGCAACGCACGCGTAGCCTGACGTTGATAAGGCCGTGGTCGCGCGGAGTAGAGAGGAGGTCTACTAAGTGGACGTCGGCATCCTCTACGGCGTGTGCCAGGCGAGAGGCGCTGTAATCGGCCGGAGCGCATTCCACGGTAACGATGCTGCAGTCGTCGCGCAACGCAATCATGCGTTGCATCGATTCCAGCATGGAGTAGGGATCGCTGAGGCCGGAAACCGGCTCGTCCAACTCTCCGGCAACCGGGGATATCGCTTCTTTCGCTTTCATTTTATCGTTCAATATTGTTACTTGTGTTTCTTTTTGCTAATTTTGCAGTTGAAACAATCGGTCGTAACGGATTTGCGTCAACTGTCAGGGACGTGATTATTATAATATAACGTCTTAATATCAGGGAAAGATACAAATTCCATGCCGAAATATTGAAATATTCATACCCAAAAGTGGCAATGGAGGGATAAAAATGACAAAATTAAGTGTAAACATCAACAAGATAGCCACATTGCGCAACGCACGCGGCGAGAACCGGCCCGATGTGCTCCGGTTCGCCCAGGATCTGGAGAAAGCCGGCGCCCAGGGCATCACGGTGCATCCCCGGCCCGACGAGCGTCACATCACGCGCAATGATGTAACGGTGCTGAAAGACAGCATCAGCACGGAATTCAACATCGAGGGTTATCCAGACGCGCGATATATGGAGATAGTGCGCGAGACACATCCCACTCAGGCCACGCTGGTGCCGGATTCACCCACACAGCTCACCAGCAACGCCGGCTGGGACGTGGTGAACAACAAGGAACTGCTTCGCGGTATAGTTAACGAGCTGAAAAGCCTGGGCGTGCGGGTGTCCATCTTTGTGGATCCCGATGTGCGTCAGGTGGAAGCCGCCCATGAGGTGGGGGCCGACCGAGTGGAACTGTACACCAAGCCGTATGCCGACGGCTACGACTCCGATCGCGAGACGGCTGTGGCACCATACGTCAAGGCATCGCAGCGTGCGGCCGAACTAAGCCTTGGTGTCAATGCGGGTCACGACCTCGATTCGCACAACCTCCGTTTCCTTGCAGAGAAGCTTCCGCGTCTGGACGAGGTGAGCATAGGCCATGCCCTGATATGCGAGATGCTCTATATGGGCATGCAGCGGACCGTGGACACGTACCTGGAGCAGTTAGTGACAAGAGATGAGTGACGAGTGATGAGTGATGAGGTGTCGGACAATCGCTGAAAGAAAGATATTAAAGAATAGATAATTAAGATAAAGCATAAATAATGAAGACGTTGTCATTCTGGTCGCTGATAATGGACGGCGGCTATATCATGATTCCGCTGGCAGTGCTGCTGCTTGTGGTGGTGTATGTGTTCACCGAGCGGTGCATAGTCATAAATCGTGCGGCAAAGCAGGATAAGTCGTTCATGGACCGCATCCGTGACTATGTGCATGACGGCGACATAGAATCCGCGCAGAACCTGTGCAAAAAGAGCGGGACTCCATATTCGCGGTTGATCGCCAAGGGTCTGTCGCGTATCGGCCGACCGATGAACGACATCCTCGTGGCCATAGAGAACACCGGCAACATCGAGGTGGCCAATCTCGGCAAGGGACTTCCCTGGCTGTCCACTACGGCGGCCGGCGCCCCGATGCTCGGATTCCTCGGCACCGTAGTCGGAATGATCCAGGCCTTCTTCTCGCTGGCCAGCGCCGGAACGTCGGCCAATATCACCGTGCTGTCGTCAGGCATATACCAGGCCCTGGTCACGACCGTAGCGGGTCTTGTGGTCGGCATCATCGCCCTGTTCGCCTACAATTACCTCACGGCGCGTATAAACAGTGTGATGAACCGCCTGGAGAACAACACCATGGAATTTATGGACATACTTAACGAACCGGCGGTCTGATGGCACTCAAAAGGAATTTTCAGCCTCTGGACACCTTCTCGATGTCGTCCATGACGGATGTGATATTTCTGTTGCTCATATTCTTTATGGTGACGAGTACCATCATCTTCCCCGGTGCTATCGACGTAAATCTGCCGCAGAGTTCGGAACAGACCAGCCTCAAGCCGCAGACGGAGGTGTATATCGACGCCGAGAACAACCTGTACGTGGTGGCGGACCGCAACGATTCGACCGGCATCCTGTCCGTGCCCAAGGGGGTGAACCTTGCGGGACTCGAGAACGAGCTTGCCGTGATACATCAGCAGGACTCCACGCGCGCCATCGCGCTTTATGCCGATTCCACCGTAAATTACGCGCGTGTCGTCGACGTGCTTGACATAGCGGCACGCCGCAATCTGCGCATGGTATTGTCCACATCGGCCAGGGAGGTACGCCCATGATGGAACGTCAGAAAAAGGATTCGCTGATAGCGGCGCTGATCACCCTGCTGTTCATGGGTCTGACGGTGCTGACGCTGTTCACGTGCGGACTGCATTTCGACGGCAGGGAGCTGGCGGGCGCCGCCACGCCCGAAATAGCACTTGTGCCCGACGAGGATGAACAGCTGATTGAACCGGAACTGCTGCGCGACCTCGGCGAGCCTGATGCGGTGAATCACGACGCACCGGCTCCGGCCGTGAAGGGTGAGCCCAAACCTGCCGAGGAAGACAACGTCCGCAAGGTTGAGCCGGGCAAGAACCCCAAGCCCGCGCCCCCGGAACCCAAGAAAGTAGACAGCCGCAAACCGTCGGAGGTGAAATCGACCACACCGAGCGTAACCGACGAGGAGCGCAAGGCTGTGACCTCAAAGATGGCCAAGGGCTTTGAGGGTAAGAACGGAGTGAAGGATGGCAAGAGCGGCACATCGGGCGCCGGCGGCACAGGCACCGGCATCAGCGGAGTGGCCTCCGGCCGCGTGTTCAAGGGATGTCCCAAGCCGCGAGTCACTTTGCGTCACAAGGTGACGGTGGTGGTCAGCGTCACGATTGACGCCGAAGGCAACGTGACCTCGGCCCGCGCCAAGGGAGGTGCCCCCGCCGACATCCGCCGTGCCTGCGAGACCGCGGCACGTAGCGCAAGATGGTCGTCCAAACCTGATGCTCCGGTTACAAACGGTACCATCACGTTCACCATAACTCCTGTGTGATATGGGCAGGGCATGGCAAGTATGGCTTCATCCCAAACGCACTGTTGCGGAACTGGAGGAACTGGAGGATTCGCTGTGCGATGAAGCGGAGTGTCAGGCCGATATGCGGACTGAAATAGAAAAACTTCAGGCCGAGCTTGCAAAGGGATGTGAGGAGCATGAAGCCCTAAAAGGAGAATATACCGATATGTCGGAACGGCGCGACAAACTCGACGCCACCGTGATGGAGCTGACGCGCACGCTGATGGACACGCGCATCAAGCTTGACGATTCCAGGAAAGAATTAGCTGTTGCGAATCAGAAACTCGAAGACCTACAGCATGAACTTGACGAACGTGTCAAGGACCTGGAGGATTTCAAGGAGATAGAGAAGCGGATGCCGGAATTTGAGCAGGCTTTAGGTCAGGCCGAGGAGATGAAGCGCCGATACGAGGCACGCATCGCGAAACTGCGCGACCGTGTAGCCGAGTTGCAGAAAGAGCAGGAGGCACAACATAGCCGGGAGAACGACGGCAACTGGCTTGAATCATTGCCTGTGTAAAATAAACATTGATTATGTAAAAAGGACGTCCAATCGGGCGCCCTTTTTACATATTTACATATTTGGATTCGTGAATCAATCGGTGATTGTGCCGAAAAGGGTAGCCGAAGTCGCGTCATGGATTGTGACGTTGACCAAATCGCCGGGATTCACACCCTCGCGCGGGAATACCACCATCTTGTTCTGCGAGGAACGGCCGCAGTATTCTTCCGCATTTCTCTTGGAAGGGCCTTCAACCAAGACTTCGAAAGTCTTGCCTATGTCGCGACGGTTGGATTCCAGCGACAGTTCGTTCTGCAAGGCTATCATACGGTTCAGGCGGTCGATCTTCACATCCTCCGGCACATTGTCCGGCATTGTGCGCTGGGCCAGCGTACCGGGACGTTCGGAATACTTGAACATGAACGCCGAATCGAAGCCCACCTCGCGCATCAGCGACAAAGTCTGCTGAAAATCTTCCTCGGTTTCATCGAAAAATCCGGTAAACATATCGGTGGAAATTCCTGCATCGGGCAGGATTGTCTTGATGGCGTTGATACGGTCCAGGTACCACTCGCGGGTGTACTTCCGGTTCATGTTTTTGAGCACCGCGTTTGAGCCTGACTGCACCGGCAGGTGTATGTGGCGGGCCAGGTTGGGGTATCCGGCTATGACGTGCAGGGTCTCGTCGCTCATGTCCTTGGGATGCGATGTGGTGAAGCGGATGCGCATGTCCGGCGCGGCCTCGGCCACCATGCGGAGCAGGTCGGGGAATGTGGTGACCGTGCCGTCCGCAGCTTGGAACCGGTATGAGTTTACGTTCTGGCCCAAGAGAGTGGCTTCCTTGTAACCTCGGGCGCGCAGGTCGGCCAGTTCGGCCAGGATGCTCTGCGGGTCACGGCTGCGTTCGCGGCCGCGTGTGTAAGGCACGATGCAGTACGAGCAGAAATTGTTGCAGCCGCGCATAATGGAGATGAATCCCGAAATGCCACGGCCTAAGCGCTTGGGTATGACATTGCGGTAAGTCTCCGTTTCGGAAAGGGTGACGTTGATGGCCGGGTGTCCGGTCTCGGCGGCGGCAATGAGGTCGGGGAGCTCAAGGTATGCGTCGGGGCCTGCCACCAGGTCGACGCCATGCCGGTCTATCAGGTCCTGCTTTATGCGCTCGGCCATGCAGCCGACCACTCCTATTATGATGTTGCGTCCCGACTTGCGTCGCAGGGCGTTGTAATGGGCCAGTCGCGAGTGGATCTTCTGCTCGGCGTTGTCGCGGATGCTGCACGTGTTCAGAATCACGGCCGCGGCCACCTCCTCGTTGTCCGTCGGCTCATAGCCTACGGTCTGCAGCATTGCCGCTATCACTTCGGAGTCAGCCACATTCATCTGGCATCCGTATGTCTCGATGTGTACTTTTTTGGCTTTATTATCTTCAGGCAAAAAAAATGTCTCCATTTTTATTGATTTATTGCATAAAATAACTAAATTTGTGCAAGAATTAAGAAATGAATAAAAATTTCTTGATTTGCACTGCAACCGCATGGGATTTGCACTGCAAAAATAATGAAAATATGATTCATTTCATAAAAATAAGAATGAGTCACGTCATAAAGTTGACCAACTAATACTGCGAAAAGACCAGCAAAGGGACCGCAAAGGTTCCGGAGCATAAAGAAACGACACCCAAGATGAGCATTCCCTTTATTACAGCCGAAGAAGCGGCCAGTTACATCAAGAACGGTGATAACGTGGGCTTTTCGGGCTTTACAGCCTCGGGAACACCCAAAGTAGTGACAGTGGCCCTTGCGGAGCGCGCCAAGCAGCTTCACGAGCAGGGCGAGGAGTTCAAGATCAACGTCTTCACGGGCGCGTCGACCAACGACCACGTGGACGGCGAGCTGGCCCGCGCCAAAGCCATCAACCTGCGTATACCGTATCAGAGCCACAAGGACTCGCGTGCCGGCATCAACAGCGGCGAAATACAGTACTTCGACTCGCATCTGAGCCATGTGTCGCAGGACCTGCGCTACGGCTTCTACGGCGACCTTGACGTGGCCGTGATCGAGGCTACGGAGATGAGTCCCAACGGCGATGTCATCCTCGGCGCCGGTATGGGCATGAGCCCCACGGTGGCCATGATGGCCAAGAAAATCATCATCGAATATTCCAGCTACTATCACAATTCGTTCCGCGGATTCCACGACAACTATGTGCCGTTGGATCCTCCTTACCGTCGCGAGATACCCATCTACAAGCCGTCGGACCGCATCGGCGACACCGTGCTGCACATCGATCCGAAGAAGATAGTGGGCGTTGTGCCCAGCAACGCATCTGAGAGCATCAAGCCCTTTACTGCTCCCGACGAGCTGACACAGCGCATCGGCGACAATATCTGCAACTTCCTGGTACATGAGCTCCGCGCCGGCAAGTTGCCGAAGGAGTTCCTGCCGATTCAGTCCGGAGTAGGCAACGTAGCCAACGCCGTGCTGTACGGCCTGGGCGAGAATCCCGAGATTCCGGAATTCCAGATGTACACCGAGGTGATCCAGGACGCCGTGATGACGCTGATGGAGGAGGGCAAGTGCAAGTTCGCCTCCACGTGCGCGCTGACGTTCAGCGACGACGCCATGCTTCACTTCATGGACAACATCGACTTCTTCCGCGACAAGATCGTGATGCGTCCCGGCGAGATCTCCAATTCGCCCGAGATCGTGCGCCGCTTAGGTCTGATAGCCATGAACACGGCACTCGAGGCCGACATCTTCGGCAACGTCAACTCCACTCATGTGTTAGGCACCAAGATGATGAACGGTATCGGCGGATCGGCAGACTTCAGCCGCAACGCATACCTGTCCATCTTCAGCTGTCCCTCCATCCAGAAGGGCGGAATGATTTCCACTATCGTACCGATGGTGTCGCACCTGGATCATTCGGAACACTCCGTCAAGATTCTCGCCACTGAGCAGGGTGTGGCCGATCTGCGTGGCAAGGGCCCGATCCAACGCGCCCAGACCATCATCGAGAACTGCGTACATCCCGACTACAAGCAGCTGATGTGGGACTATCTGAAACTGAGCAAGAACGGTCATACGCCGCACGACCTTGGCTCGGCATTCGCGTTCCACCGCGCTTTCGCCGAGACCGGCGACATGCGTAACGCGAAGTTCTGATACACGTAATCAAGAATATAATCAAGGGCGCTGTCACTAAGACGGCGCCCTTATTTAATGTAGGGATCTGGTTTGCTATTATCTTAACTCTTTCAACTTTCTCACCTTTATAAACTCGGTTCTACGCCGGCTATGAACTTGCGGTCGTTGCGGATGTAGACCTGACCGGGGATGAGCCGGCTGACGCGGATGCCCTGAAGGTGTGCAAATTAAGGAAATATTTGCAAAAATACTGATTATAAGTGTATTTGAAACACTATAAAATTTTAAGACTTGACGGGCAGGAACGCGAAAACGACCGCTGCGATGAGGCAGAGGAAGGCCGCGAGGTGGTTCCAGTGGAACTTCTGGCCCTGGAACAGGAACATGGCGATGACGGTGAATACGGTCAGGGTGATCACCTCCTGGATTATCTTGAGCTGGAACAGGCTGAACGGGCCGCCGTTACCCTCGAATCCGATGCGGTTGGCCGGAATCATGAAGCAGTATTCGGCCAGGGCGATGCCCCAGGAGAACAGGATGACGACATACAGGGGCCAGTTGCCCGACACGCCGGCCTGCTGGAGGCGCAGATGGCCGTACCAGGCCAGAGTCATGAAGATGTTGGATACAATCAGCAGAAGGATTGTGACTACTATCAGTTTCATATCAAGTTTCGGTAACATTCCGATTATAATAATTAATATCTAACTCAGGTTTCGCGCGTTCTCTTGATGGAATTAAAAGAAATTTAGCTCACAGAACTAATCGGATGCTGAGCATCCGCACAGAATTGACAGAACAGCACAGAACTTTTTCTCATACCGATTTGGGCAAGACTCAGCCATGACACAGAGCCGTCAGGGACGGCAACGGGAATTTCCACAGAAGTATTCTGTGCAAGGTGAAAGCCTGCTTTTGCCGTTAGTTCCGTGAGAGGAGTTTTTTATAATTCCAAACATACAAAAGTTAATATCTAAATATCTACGGACTTCTTAGAGTGTGTTTACTTTTAACACGAATTTATATTTTTGATTACTTTTCTTTCCTTCAAAGGTCTTTTTGGTGATTATCGCCA
>CADBNR010000074.1 GCA_902796035.1 uncultured Bacteroidales bacterium
ACAGACTTGGGCGCGCAAGTCCGCGAAGTTGCTCGCAGCCATCGCGTTGCTCGCCACAACCGCCAGCTTTCCGGTAAAAGCAGAGGATTTGACTTATACATCCCCAGCAATCACAGAAAATGACAAATTATCCATGACAAGTCCATTCAATCTTAAATGGGGTGATGTAACATGGACTATCATAAACGTATCTCACGGTACCGCCATTCATGCTCAACGAAACGGTACAACAAGTTTCCAGTTTGGAGCTGCAAAAAACAACAAACAGTTCAAAAACGTTACATTCTCAGCATCTACTCCTTTTGCTGGGAAGACAATCAAATCAGCGACCGTGAAGGCCTACACGAAAGCTGCCGGTGCTACAGTATCTCTTAAAATTGGCGATGCTGTTGTAGGAGAAGCAAAAGATATTGCTACCTCAAGTACAGAGTACTCTTGGAATGGCGTAAATGCAGTATGCCCGGAAAACGGTAAATTCTCTATATCGTTCGATGCGCCTACTACTAAACCGACAACACTAAATGTAGTCGCAATCAGCGTCACATACGGAGATGCTGTTAATCCGAACCAGCCTGCTACTCCCGAAATCTCTTGCTCTGACAATAAGGTGACTATTACATGCGCTACAGATGGTGCTGACATCTACTATACCACAGACGGTACAACAACTCCTACAGCTGAGTCTATGAAGTATAATGTTCCTTTCGACATCACAGCTGACACTACAGTCAAGGCTATTGCCATCAAGGATGGAGAATCAAGCAACGTAGCTACCTTCAAAGCCGTATATTTCCCCATCTTCAACAGTTACGCTGAAATGGTAGCAGCAGGTGTAAACACTACAGGTCGCGTCAATGGTCCTATCACTTCTATCTATTATAAAAACAAGAACCTCTATACGAAGGATAGCCAAGGTAACTACATGGACATCTATGGCAACCTTCCCTCAGGGTTGACAATTGAGAATGGAACCACATTCTCATATGTAGAAGGTACGTATATTGTATATGAAGTATCCGGACTTCCTGAGCTGACTGACTATACACTCGGTGAAGTATCTGATGGCGCTGCTGTTCAACCTGAGGTCAAATCAGTTGCCGCAGGAATAACTGCCGCCGATGCCAGTGCCTATGTCAAATACTCGAATGTAGAGATAGCAGATATTAATGGTAAGGAGTTTGCGATTAAAGATGGAGATAATACCATTGAAGGTTATGACACATTCAGTTGCTCGGGACTTGCAGCTAAGACAAATGTAGATATCACCGGATTCGTAGTTATGCGCGATAAAACGCCGCGAATAGCTCCCATCCTGATTGAAGCTACCACTGAAACCGGTATCGACGGCATCGAGGCTGAGGATGGCGAGGCCGTTTACTTCAACCTGCAGGGCGTGCGCGTAGAGAACCCGGAGAACGGTATCTTCATCCGCGTACAGAATGGCAAGGCTGTGAAAATCATGAAATGATTCTTTATGACTGGAAACAGGAGGAACTGTAGGTTCTTTCTGACGAATATCAAGGAGGCGCATCCGTATGGGTGCGCCTTCGGTGTTTCATGGGAGCGGCCGCAGCCGCTTCAGCAGCAACTGGTGCGAGGCACCGACCGGGAGTGTGGCAAGCTGTGCGGCGATGGCGTTCATGTCCAGGGCCTCGGGACGTGTCATGGGAACGTTGGATGCAATTTGCGTTGCTGTCGTGACCATCAGCAACCGCCCTTGCTCGCAAAGTTCGAACAGAGACTTATATGGCTTGAAACGGTCGCGGAATTCATAATTCACCACCAGAATGATTCCGGCGTTGCCTTTGATAGCTTTGTGCTGCCATTCTCTTTCCTCGGGACTGATAAATGGAGACACTAATACGCCTCTCTGGCGTATTGTCTCCTCCCAGGAGGCCATGCGCCGCGGCAGGTCAAGGCGCTTCTCAGGGCGACGGCTTATCTGCACCTGCGCCTTGTCGGGGTTGTCAAGAAGCAGGATATTGCCGTAAAGCTGCAGCTTACGGTCTCCTAATTGCATAGCCATATTGTTGCAGAAGAATTCCGGATGCATTTTGCGCACTATATGACGATATGGGTTGTCGAGGACATACTGACAGAAGGAATCCTTGGCACCCCTTCGGCGTGCAATTCGGTCGTTGAAGCCAATCTGGAAGATGGCGATGCGGTTTTGTTCTTCCTCAGGGCGTCCGTGGTCTGTGGTGACCTGGGTGCCGAGGTCGGCATCCTGAGGAAGCCGGGCGCGGAGATCGCGCCAGAACGCTGAGTCGGCGCCTTTACGATCGGCGCCGGCACTTAGATAGCGGCGGAAGGTGGTGGTGCATAGGCTAGAGAACTCGCCAATGTATGTGCCCAGAGGCTTATCCAGATTTTCGTGTACATACAGCACGAAATGAATATGGTCGGGCATTACGGAGCGTACAAGGATACGCATCGATGGTTGCGGCTTGAAGTAAGCGTCCATGCAGTCATATACGAGGCGGCCGAGCGGCAGAACCTCGACGCCGGCAGCCAGCTTGCCATTGAACTGGCGTGCATAGATGCGCGTCAAAGGAGGGAGCCGACGGAGGCAATTCATGGTAATCTGGTAAATGCAACGGCTGCGGTAGTCATGCAGCCGGCATCGCACGTTGAAATTGGCGTCCATACCGGAGGAACGCCAGGTGGCGTCCCTTTATTGTGAACAGAGCGGAAAACGGCCGGTGGAAACGCGGCTACGCCGCCGGCCCGGACCTAACCCGCCTGGAGCAGGCAGACGCAGGCGGGGCGCGAAGCGCGGGGCAGGCGGGGCGCGAAGCGCGGGGCAGGCGGGGCGCGAAGCGCGGGGCAGGCGGGTTTGTTCCGGGCGAGAGGCACAGCCGCGGACATAGGTACCGCGCTTTTGGCGCGGTTTTTGTTGGAGTATCGGCATGGAAATCGAGAAGAATGAAAATAAAGGCGGCGTCGAGGCGCTGACCGACACTATAGTGGAGGCTATGCAGGACCTTAAGGCTCAGGCTGTAACCGTCATAGATATGGAGAAGCTGGACTCGGCCCCGGCCTCACGTTTCGTGATATGCGAGGGAAAGTCAACCACCCAGACAGGCTCTATCGCCGACAATGTGCGCGAACAGGTGCGCAAACAACTGCGCCTGTCGCCGTATAGCATGGACGGCACCCGTAATTCACAATGGGTGGTGCTGGACTATGGCTCGGTCATAGCCCATGTATTCCTGCCCGAGATGCGCAGTCTGTACGATCTGGAGGAACTTTGGAGCGACGCCGGCATTACGAGGATCAGTGATGATTGAGTACAGTGAAGAGAAAATTGAGGAATTTTAAACGTGCATTCGGAAATTATTATTACCTTTGCATGGATATTCACGTGGAAGCGTGAAATAGAATGAACACACACAAATGCAAAATATATTTCAACCGCAGAAAAGAAAGCCGGGCAACAGCAAACGACCGCTGTTCAATATGTACTGGATGTATGCGCTGATAGTGATGTCGCTGTTGGCTCTATACTATTTTCAGGACGGCTCGCATAGCAAGGAGGTGGACTGGACCGATTTCGAACATGCCGCTCTTGCCGGCGACATCGACAAGATTGCGGTGACGCCCACCGAGGGCATAGCCGAAGGCGTGCTTACCACACAGGGGGCCAAGAACCAGAAGTTCGACATGTCGCCCACCTTCAGCGGCGACAAGAAATTGATAACCACCATTCCCAGCACTGACAAGATGCAGGAGAAGATAGACGCGTGGAACGCGGCATTGCAGAAAGAGGGTAAGCCGGCCATCAAGGTGAACTACGATAAGGGTTCCGACCTGATGAAGTTCATCTGGTACTTCGGCCCGATTATCCTGATTGTGGTATTCATGGTATATATGTCCAAACGCATGGCCGGCGGAGGCGGCGGGGGAGGTATCTTCAACGTCGGCAAGTCGAAGGCCATGGTGTTCGACAAGGACAACGGTACGAACGTAACGTTTGACGACGTGGCCGGTCTGAGCGAGGCCAAGGTGGAGATTGAGGAAATAGTGGAATTCCTGAAGAATCCGCAGCGATATACCGACCTCGGCGCAAAGATACCGAAAGGCGCGCTGTTGGTAGGCCCTCCGGGAACGGGTAAGACCCTTCTGGCCAAGGCTGTGGCCGGAGAGGCCAACGTGCCGTTCCTGTCCATGTCCGGTTCGGACTTCGTCGAAATGTTCGTGGGCGTTGGTGCAGCGCGAGTGCGCGATCTGTTCAAGCAGGCCAAGGAAAAGGCACCGTGCATCGTGTTCATCGATGAGATTGACGCCGTGGGCCGTGCCCGTGGCCGCAACCCGAACATGGGCAGCAACGACGAGCGCGAGAACACGCTGAACCAGATGCTGACAGAAATGGACGGCTTCCAGAGCAATAACGGCGTGATATGTCTCGCTGCCACCAACCGTGCCGATATGCTGGACAAGGCCCTGCTGCGTCCGGGCCGTTTCGACCGTCAGATATATGTTGACCTGCCGGAGCTGACCGACCGCGAGGCCATCTTCAAGGTGCATCTGCGCCACATCAAGGTGAACGCCAAGCTCGACATCGAGCAGTTGGCGCGCCAGACGCAGGGCTTCAGCGGCGCCGACATCGCAAACGTATGCAACGAGGCCGCGCTGATAGCCGCCCGCAACAACAAGAAGCTTGTGGACTGGGACGACTTCATGCAGGCCATAGACCGCATCGTGGGCGGCCTTGAGAAAAAGAGCCGCATCATCACCGACCAGGAGAAACGCAGCATCGCCACACACGAGGCTGGACACGCCACGGTGACATGGATGCTGGAATACGGCAATCCGCTCGTTAAGGTTACGATTGTACCGCGCGGCCGCGCACTCGGTGCCGCCTGGTATGCCCCCGAGGAGCGTCAGATTATCCCGACTCAGGCGCTTTTGGACACCATGTGCGGTCTTTTGGCAGGCCGAGCCGCCGAGGAAGTGTTCCTCGGCCAGATAGGCACAGGCGCCAGCGACGACCTGGAGAAGTGCACCAAGATAGCGCGCAGTCTGGTGCAGGTGTATGGCATGAGCGACAAACTGCCCAACCTGAACTACAACGACTCAACGGGCCAGGAGATGGGCTTCACCAAGCCATACAGCGACCGCACCGCCGAAGTGATAGACGAGGAGGTGAAGCGCATCGTCAACGAGCAGTACGAGCGCGCGAAGCAGATACTGCAAGAATATGCAGCGCAGCACAACCGGATACGCGACGCCTTGATTGAGAACGAGGTGATCTACCACGACGACGTGGCGCGCATACTCGGCCCGCGTAAGTGGAAAAGCCGCACCGACGAGATAATAGAGCTGAACAAGGCGCAGGACGCCGGGAAGCCGAAGGCTATCGCCGGAAAGGACGCCGCAGGCACCGGCGACAAGGTGTCTGAACCGGAAGCCGTCGATGACGACGACGCAGACACGCCGCCGCCGTTCAGCGGAAGATGATACAGAGGGCTGTGCCACGAGGTGCGGCCTTTTTTGCGCACCCTTTTTGCATTAAAAATTGTTATAAATTTTGGCGGGAGTGAAAAATTTGTAATTTTGCAAAACTAAAATACGGATTTGGGTTTTCAAGGGGCAAAAAAGGAGGGGGAATGGCTCAGGCCCAGGCCGGATAACGACGAAATAATAATCAAAGAGTGAAATATGAATACGAAAAGAGTTTGCATTGGAATGGCCGTCATGACGATAGGCGCGGCTATGATTACGGGATGCAAAGGTAAGGGACAGCAACAGCAGGGACAGCAGGTTCCGGAGCTGGCCGTCATAACGGTAGGCGAGGAAGACGCTACCCTTGAGACAGGCATTCCCACGACTCTGGAGGGAGAGAACGACGTGCAGATACGTCCGCAGATCCAGGGCATACTGACCAAGGTCTACATCGAGGAGGGCCAGCACGTGCATGCGGGCCAGGTTCTGTTCACCATCGACCAGGTGACGCTGAAGGCTGCCGTGGACGCCGCTCAGGCTGCGCTGCAGGTGGCCCAGGCCAACGTCAACACCGCGCAGACCAACGCCAATAACAATAAGATACTTCTTGACAAAAACATAATCTCGGCTCCGGCCTATCAGACATCCGTGAATGCCCTGAACGCCGCCAAGGCACAGTACGCGCAGGCCGCCGCCAACCTCTCGTCGGCACGCAAGAACCTGTCGTATGCCACCATCACGGCCCCGATCAGTGGTCTGGTAGGATCAATTCCCTTCAAGGAGGGTTCGCTGGTATCGCCCCAGACGGAACTGACCGTGATTTCGAATAACGGCGACATGGAGGCTTATTTCTCTCTGAACGAGAAGGATATCCTGGCGCTGACCGACAACGGACGCCGCACGATAGCCGAGGCCATCAAGGCCATGCCGGCCGTGACACTGCAATTGGCCAACGGCGAGCGTTACGCCCAGCCCGGCAAGATCGTGGCTATTTCAGGGGTGATCGATCCGGCCACGGGTGCCGCATCGGCCAAGGCTGTGTTCCCCAACCCCAACGGTATGTTGCACAGCGGCAACACCGGCCAGATCATGATTCCGCAGATTCACAATAACGTGATGATGGTGCCCCAGGCCGCCACATACGAAATGCAGGACATGAAGTTCGTCTACGTGGTGGGTGACTCCAACAAGGTGCACAGCACTCCCATCACAATTTCGGAAGAAAACGACGGTAAGAACTATATCGTGACCGGCGGTCTGAAGCCCGGCCAGCAGATAGTAGTGGAAGGCGTGGGTATCTCCGTGAAGGACGACATGGTGATCAAACCTAAGAAGTAAGAACAAGCTCAGGAAGTGTTATGAAACTAAGTACATTCATCAACAGGCCGGTACTCAGTACGGTGATCTCTATCTTCATCGTGCTGCTGGGACTCTTAGGCCTGATGGCGCTCCCTATCGAGCAATACCCGAACATCGCGCCTCCTACCATATCCGTATCCACCAACTATACGGGTGCCAACGCGCAGGCAGTGCTGAATTCGGTGATCGCCCCGCTCGAGGAGCAGATAAACGGCGCCGAGAACATGGACTATATGTACTCGACAGCCGCCAACAACGGATCGGCTCAGATCCTGGTATATTTCAAGGCAGGCACGGACCCCGACATGGCCGCCGTCGATGTACAGAACCGCGTGGCCAAGGCCGCGAGTTTCCTGCCGTCGGAGGTGAACCAGGTGGGCGTCATCACGCAGAAGCGCCAGAGCTCCATGCTGATGGTGTTCAACGTATACGCCGACTCGGGCAACTACTCCGAGGAATTCGTGGAGAACTACGCCGCCATCAACATCATCCCCGTCATCAAGCGTGTGCCCGGTGTGGGCGAGGCGATGGTGATGGGCGCCGACTATTCGATGCGTATATGGCTGAAGCCCGAGGCAATGGCCCAGTACGGACTTATGCCCGGTGACATCACCGCCGCACTGGCCGAGCAGAACATCGAGGCCGCGCCAGGCCAGTTCGGTGAGAACGGCGACCAGTCGTTCCAGTACGTTATGCGTTACAAGGGACGTTTGAGCGACGAGAAGGAATTCGGCGACATCATAATACGCGCCACTCCGGACGGCGAGATTCTGCGCCTGAGCGACGTGGCCGATGTGGAATTGGGCCGACTGTCGTACGGTTTCCATTCTACGAGCAACGGCAAGATCGGTGTGGCCGCCATGATAATGCAGGCCCCCGGATCGAACGCCACGCAGGTGGTGAACGACATCCAGGCCGAACTCGACAAGTTCCAGAAAGATGCTCCCGAGGGAATCAAGATCATCACCACCATGGACGTGAACCAGTTCCTGTTCGCATCCATACATGAGGTGATCAAGACCCTTATAGAGGCGTTCCTGCTGGTGTTCCTTGTGGTGTTCATCTTCCTGCAGGACTTCCGAAGCACGCTTATTCCTATGATTGCCATTCCGGTGGCGCTGATAGGTACGTTCTTCCTGATGTATATATTCGGGTTCTCGCTGAACCTGCTGACCCTTTCCGCCCTTGTGCTGGCCATCGCGATTGTGGTGGACGACGCCATAGTGGTGGTGGAGGCGGTGCACGCCAAGCTTGACCAGGGATACAAGTCGTCGAAGATGGCGGCAATAGACGCCATGAACGAGATTGCATCCGCGCTGATCTCCATTACGCTGGTCATGATGCTTGTGTTCATCCCCGTGTCGTTTATCGGCGGTACGTCGGGAGTGTTCTACCGCCAGTTCGGACTTACCATGGCCATGGCCATCTTCCTGTCAGCTGTCAATGCATTAACGCTGTCGCCGGCCCTGTGCGCCCTGTTCCTGAAGCCCCATGTCGCCGACGATGAGGAACCCAAACCACTCGGCGAGCGCATGAAGGAGGCATACTCCGCCACCGGCGAAGTGCTGAAGCAGACTTACAAGAAGCGTTTCGGCTTCCAGTTCCCCGCATGGGTGACGAGCCTGCTGCTGCTTGCTGCCATCGTGTTCCTGGTATTAGGCTGGTATGAGTTCGAGAACGTGGCCTTGAGCTGTCTGGCCATAGCCGTGGCCGTGCTCGGCGTGATCGGTATGTTCCAGAAGAACTTCATCGACGCGTTCAACAACGTGTTCCATAAGCTGCAGAACAAGTACACCAAGGGTATCTCCTGGGTTATCAACCATAAGTGGCTCAGCTTCGGCTCCGTTGCCGCCGCGTGCGCGCTGCTGGTATGGCTAATGGCTATAACGCCGACGTCTCTGGTGCCTAACGAAGACACCGGAACAATCATGGGCGTGGTGGATATGCCGCCCGCAACGTCGATGGAGCGCACCAAGCGTGTAATGGACCGTGTGGACTCGATATGCGGCACCATCCCCGCCATACAGGTGCGTAACGCCATCACCGGTTACTCGTTCGTATCAGGACAGGGCAACACCTACGGATCGTTCATCATCAAGCTGAAGCCGTGGGAGGAACGTGACGAGAAGACCGAGAGCGCGCAGGCAATCCTGCAGCAGCTCTTCGCCAAGACCGCACAGATTCCCGACGGACGTATCATGTTCTTCCAGCCTCCTATGATCTCGGGTTACTCGGCTACGTCCGGTTTCGAGATTCGTCTGCAGGACAAGACGGGCGGTGACCTGACCAACTTCTTCCAGGTTTACCAGAAGTTCATCGCCGCGCTGAACGCCCGTCCCGAGATTGCCATGGCGTACTCGACGTTCAACCCCTCGTATCCGCAGTACCTGGTCGAGCTGGACGTAGCCAAGATCAAGCAGGCCGGACTGACGCAGAACGCAATACTCAGCACGTTGCAAGGATACTACGGCGGTATGTACATCTCGAACTTCAACAAGTTCGGCAAGCTATACCGCGTCATGATGCAGGCCAATCCCGAGGCGCGAGTGTCGCCCGAGACACTGAAGCGCATCAAGGTGCGTAACGGCGCAACGATGGCCCCGATCGACAACTTCGTGAAGCTGACACGTGTGTACGGTCCGGACATCATCAACCGCTTCAATATGTTCACCTCGATTTCCGTGACGGGTTCGCCGGCACCCGGATCGTCGTCGGGCGACGCCATCGCCGCCATCGAGCAGGTTGCCGCCGAGACGCTCCCCGTCGGATTCGGTTACGACTACTCCGGTCTGACCCGCGAGGAGGCCAAGCAGGGCTCCAGCTCCACCGGCTATGTGTTCGCGCTGGTATTGCTGTTCGTCTACCTGCTGCTGAGCGCACAGTATGAGTCGTACATCATACCATGGGCCGTAATCCTCTCTGTTCCTTTCGGACTGATGGGTAGCTTCGTCTTCGCCAAGTTCATGGGCATAGACAACAACATCTATCTGCAGATCGCGTTGATCATGCTTATCGGTCTGTTGGCCAAGAACGCCATCCTTATCGTCGAGTTCGCACTTGAACGGCGACGGACCGGCGTGTCGATAGTCAAGTCGGCCATCCTCGGAGCCGCGGCGCGTCTGCGTCCTATCCTTATGACATCAATGGCCATGATCATCGGTCTGCTGCCTATGATGTTCGCTACGGGCGCCGGCGCCAACGGTTATAGGGCACTTGGTTCGGGTGCCATCGGCGGTATGTTGATCGGTATGATATTGCAGCTGATGATGGTGCCAGCTCTGTTCGTGGCATTGCAGATGCTGCAGGAGAAGTTCACCCCGATGAAGTGGAAGGACACCGACAACTCGGCATTGGGTTCGGAAATCACGCAGTACAGCAAGCAGAGTTGAGAATGCATAATGCACAATGCATAATGCATAATTAAGAGAAAAGATGAAAGCAAGTAAATATATAATTGTTGCAGTGGTGTCGGTGATGCTGACAAGCTGCGGCATATACAAGAAATACGAGATGCCGGTGGAGAACCGGTATGTCAACGAGCTGGCACAGGCCGAGCAGCAGACAGTGGACTCACTGTCGCTGCCCTACCTGGGCTGGGAGCAGGTGTTCACCGACCCGATCCTGCAGGGGTACATCCGCAAGGCATTAGAGAAGAACACCGACATAGACAACGCCGTGCTGAACGTCAAGATGGCCCAGGCACAGCTGCAGGGCGCCAAGCTGAGCTATTTCCCGGCAGTCGCTCTGAGCCCCAATGGGGGCGCAGCCAAGTATGGCAGCGGCAATATGGATACATGGACATACACCATTCCGCTGTCAGTGCAGTGGGAGATAGACGTATTCGGCAAGATCCTGAACCGCAAACGCGGTGCCAAGGTATCTCTGGAACAGATGGAGGAATATCAGGCCGCCACACGCTCGCAGGTAATCTCGGCCGTGGCCAATGTGTACTACAGCCTGGTGCTGCTGCACCAGCAGCTTGACCTGACCGAACGAACATCCGTGATATGGAAGGATCAGGTAGAGTCGATGAAGCTGATGAAGGAGGCCGCCTACGTCAACGAGGCTGCCGTGGTGCAGAGTGCAGCAAACTACTGGAGCATCATGTCGTCGATTCCCGACATACGCCAGAACATACACGAGCTGAACAACACCATGGCATTGTTGCTGCACGAGCATTACAACGACTATGACGTGACCAACAGCCTGGAATTCAACCTCCCCGTGGATCCCGACCGGGGCGTGCCGATGAGCTATCTGGCACAGCGTCCCGACGTGCGCGCCGCCGAGCGCGGACTCGCAGCCGCTTACTACAATACCAGCTCTGCCCGCGCGGCATTCTATCCAAGCCTCAACATCACGGCGCAGGGAGGTTTCACCAACCTGCTCGGCTCGATGGTGCAGAATCCCGGCAAGTTCTTCCTGCAGTTGGCCGGACAGCTGACGGCACCCCTCTTCTCGCGCGGCCAGAACATAGCCAACCTGAAGGTGGCCAAACTGCGCCAGCAGCAGGCCATGAACAACTTCGAGAATACCGTCCTTTCAGCCTCGGCCGACGTCAGCGACGCACTCTCAAAGTACCGGAACAACCACGAAAAGCGCGAATATGTGCTCAAACAGATAGAAAGTCTGGAAAAATCTGTGGAATATACGCAGGAATTATTATCTTTGGACCAGAAAACTACCTACCTGGAAGTTTTGACTGCTCAGTCCAGCCTGCTGAACGCTCAGATGTCGAGCCTGAGCTGCTGGCACAACAAGGTGTCGGCGTGCATTTCGCTCTATCAGGCGTTAGGCGGAGGCCGCTGATATAAAAATCACCCCAAGGCTCCTTGCAGAGCCTTGAGGTACCGATAGCCTATAGGTCCGGAGGGGCCTATCAACGGGCAAATATACCATAAAAACTCCACTATTATGAACACAATCAGTCCATTGGCCTATGTGCACCCGGAGGCGCAGATAGGCGAGAATGTAACGGTAATGGCATTCGCCTACATCGACAGGAACACCGTAATAGGCGACGGCTGTGTGGTCCGCCCCCATGTCTCGATATTAGACGGGGCCCGTATAGGCAGAAACTGCCACTTCTACGAAGGTTGCATCATCGCGGCCACCCCACAGGACTTCCGCTGGAAGGGAGATCCATCCGGTGTGGTGATAGGAGACAACAACACCATCCGCGAGCACGTCATCATCAACCGGTCAATCTATAAGGATCACGCTACCATCATCGGCAACGATTCCTTCATCATGGCTCAGACACATATAGGCCATGACTCGCAGATCGGCAACCATGTTGTGCTTGGCAACTCCGTCAAGATTGCCGGCGAAGTAAAGATCAACGACTTCTGCATACTCAGCAGCTCGGCCTTGGTGCACGAAGGCTGCGAGATAGGGCAGTGGGTGCTGATCAAGGGCGGTTGTCGCGTCAACAGCAATGTGCCTCCGTATGCAGTGATGGCCCACAACCCGATAGTATATTACGGCGTCAACGCCTTCATACTGCGCAAGGGCAAGTTCCCGGAGGAGACCATCGACAACATCGCGAAATGCTTCCGGCATATATACCAGAGCAACACATCGACATTCAACGCGCTGCGGCGCATCGAGGCCGACGTGGACCAGGGCCCGGAACGCGACGCCATCGTGAACTTCGTGCGCAATCACAAATACAAGATAGCCGCCATCCGTCTGGACGACCGCGACATGATGTGAGCCTCAAGCCGCGGGCTTTAGGCACGGTGCAGGGCGCCGGCCGGCCTTAATAGCTATGGTAGCTAAGATAGCTACGGTAGCCATGGTAGCTACGATAGCTGCAACATACCGGGAACACACCGGGAGGCAAAAACTCAGTTTTTGCCTCCCAAGCTTGCGTATAACGGAATTTTTTTGTAATTTTGCAGACGTTTTGTGGAGCATCCTGAAAAGTTGCTGAAAAAGATGCGTTCAGCGATGATATGAGAACTGAGATGTCTACACAAATGATAGAATTCATTTATAGTATTCACATCGAAACAAGAATAAGTTACAGCCATGGCTAAAACTTGTCAGATCACAGGCAAAAAGGCATCGGTGGGCAATAACGTTTCCCACTCGAAGCGCCGCACGAAACGCAAGTTCGAGGTAAACTTGCACACGAAGAAATTCTATTGGGTAGAGCAGAACATGTGGATAGAGCTGACCCTGAGCTGCGCCGCTCTGCGCACCATCAACAAGATTGGTCTCAACGCCGCTATCCGCAAGGCTGAAGCCGAGGGTAACCTCGATCTTCGTGATATCAAAATTCTTTCCTTCTAAAGCATCGCGAACAAAATGGCAAAGAAAGCAAAAGGCAATCGCGTTCAGGTAATTCTGGAATGCACCGAACATAAGGCAAGCGGCATGCCCGGTATGTCACGTTACATCACCACAAAGAACCGCAAGAATACAACAGGTCGTCTGGAACTCAAGAAGTACAACCCGATCCTGAAGAAGTACACCATCCACAAGGAAATCAAATAATACCCCCTGACCAATGGCAAAGAAAACAGTGGCCTCTATCCAGAAAGGTGAGGGCCGTACATATTCGAAAGTAATCAAGATGGAGAAGTCGCCTAAGACCGGCGCTTACGTCTTCAAAGAGGAGATGGTACCCAACGATGCAGTTAAGGACGCATTGAAGTAAACAACAATTCCCTATATAATGAAACCGGGGCTGACTTAAGTCAGCCCCGGTTTCATTATATAGGGGCCAAGGAGATATAGACGTAGCTAAAGGCCCCTTGCCCGAACTAACCCGCCTGATGACGGAACAGGCCTAATAACTACCCCGCATGGTAACGGGGCATGGGTTATTTCTATCGGATTACCTTGACGAGACCGCCGTCGGAGATCTTTATGATGTCGGAGGCGGCGGCGGGGAGGTTGTTGCCACGGCCATACTCTACAATATAGTCCACTTTTGACTTGATATCGCTGCTGATTTCGGAGAACGTCTTGGGCGACTTCATGCCGCTGCGATTGGCGGATGTGGAGACTATGGGTTTGCCGAAACGCTGGCATAGTGTACGGCTGAAGTTCTCGGACGTGATGCGGATGCCTACGCTGCCGTCAGGAGCCAGCATATTGTGGGCAAGCCCTTTTGGATGGTCGTAGATGATGGTGAGGGGGCGCACGGCCGCCTCGATCAATTCCCAGCTGATCTCAGGTATATGTTGCACGCAGTTCTGCAATTGTCCCTCGTTGCCTACCAGGGCCAGCATGGCCTTGGATTCGGAACGGCCCTTTATGAGGTATATCTTCTCTACAGCCTCCGGATTGGTGGCGTCGCAGCCGAGACCCCAGATGGTGTCGGTGGGATATAATATGATGCCGCCGTTGCGCAGCGTCTCGAGCGCGCGGGACATGTCGTCGCGCGAATAGCGTGGAACCGAGTGGTTGGTAATCTCTTTCATTTAATTAAAAATAAGAAGCCCGTCAGGAGGGTTGCGACCAGAATGGCAGTTGGAATCAATATGGGAGCGAGGGCCAGGGTGTAATTCGTATTTACGAAGTTGAACTGCACGTGCCGTACACGATAGCCTCGGCTGTCGCGGATGCGGCGGGCGTTTGCTCCGGCCCGCTGCGCCACGAGAGCTATGGAGATGCCCAACGTCGAGCCTATCGTGGCGCCCATCAGCAGGTCGGTGGGATAATGCACGCCCAGATACATGCGCGTGTAGCACACAAACAGGCCCCAGAGCAACAGCATCACTGCGAAACGTCCGGAGCGCGTAAACGTGACAAGTGATCCTATCAGTGCGAATGTGTTGGCGGAATGGCACGACGGGAAGCCGTATCGTCCGCCTCTGTATCCGTTTACTATCGTGACATACTGACTGAAGGGATTGTCAAGGTTGGAGGGGCGCAGGCGTCCGAACCAGGGGCGTATTATTGAGGCGCAGATATAATCGGTGAGGCCGACGGCCGCAATGATGGCGCCGAGCATCATCAGGGCACGGACCCAGCCATATTTATATATCAGCGCCGCGAAGCAGGCTCCGTAGAACGGCACCCATATCCAGGGCGACGTGTATACCGGCATCAGTATGTCGAGCAGCGGAGATCTGTGTCCGTTGAAAAAAAGAAATATGCGTTCGTCTAATGAAAACATTCTGAAAGAAGAAGTTGGGTTACAGGCTGTCGCAAACGGCAGTCATGGATATCAGTTTTCATTCAAGCCGTCGATAAGCTGCTGAATCCGGTCGAGCCAAAGGAGAGCCGATGCGTCGGAGGGCATTCGCCAGTCGCCGCGCGGCGAGAGGCAGATGGAGCCGACTTTCACTCCGTCGGGCATGACGGATCGCTTGAACTGCTGACTGAAAAATCGTTTATAAAACGTTTTCAACCATTTATATATTGTCTGCAGGTCATATTTCTTATCGAAGGCCTTTGCGGCGAGAGCCGCTATCTTGTCCGGCGAGTCGCCGAAGCGCATTATGTGGTATAAGAAGAAGTCGTGCAGTTCGTACGGTCCGACGGCATCCTCGGTCTTCTGGGCTATATTGCCCTGACTGTCAGCCGGGAGTAGCTCCGGACTGATAGGCGTGTCGACTATATCGAGCAATACATCGCGCAGAGCCTTATCGACGGTCTGACGGGCGAAGCCGGTGACCAGCCAGCGTACCATAGTCTTTGGTACCGAGGCATTGACGCCATACATCGACATCTGGTCACCGTTGTAGGTACACCAGCCCAAGGCCAATTCAGACAGGTCGCCTGTGCCTATGACCAGACCGTTCACTTTGTTGGCATAGTCCATCAGAATCTGTGTGCGCTCGCGGGCCTGCGAGTTCTCGTATGTAATGTCGTGATTATCAGGATTGTGATCTATGTCGCGGAAATGGAGCGTAACGGCGTCTCCGATGGGTATGCAGATGGCAGAGACGCCAAGCGTTTCCATAAGGATGTCGGCATTGGAGCGGGTACGTGTCGTGGTGCCGAATCCGGGCATCGTTATGGCGTGTATACCCTTGCGGTCAAGACCGAGCATGTCGAATGCCTTGACCGTTACGAGGAGAGCCAACGTGGAGTCAAGACCACCGGAAATGCCGATCACGACATTGCGGCATCCTATAGCCTTAAGGCGTGTGGCCAGACCCCAGGCCTGAATGTCGCTTATTTCCGCACAGCGGCGAAAAAGCTCGGACTCATCCCGATCAACGAACGGGGTAGGATCCACATGCCGATATGCAAGGGGATTCACTTCGCGTACGCGGTTTTCGGTCACGCCGCATTCCGTAAGCTCATACTTGCCGGCGAGAGGAAAATATTCATTGAAAGAGGAGATGTGTATTCGGTCGTGACGCAGATGGGCCACGTCGATGTCGGCGGTTTGCATCAGTTCGTGCGTGTCGAAAAGCTCGCTCTGCTTCAATAAGCGGCCATTCTCGGCTATGATGGCATTGCCTGCGAAAGCCAGGTCGGTGGATGATTCGCCGAAACCGGCCGAGGCATAGACATAGGCGCACCGGCATCGTGCCGACTGGTTTGCCAGCAGCGACAGCAGATAGTCGTGTTTTCCTATCAGGGCGTCGGAAGCCGAGAGATTCAGTATCACTTCGGCACCGGCCATAGCCAGGTCGGAACTCGGGGGCGCGGGCACCCACAGGTCCTCGCATATCTCGACGCCGAACTTTATGCCACGCACTGAGAAGATGCGACGGAGTGTAACCTTGCCGTATTTCTCGCTGTAAGGAAACACACCTTCCGGCAGAGAGAGAGGCGACGAGAACCAACGCTTCTCATAGAATTCGTTGTAGTCGGGCAAGAACGACTTAGGCACCACGCCCTGTACCTTGCCGCCGGATATGACGAATGCGCAGTTATAGATGCGGTCGTTGCATCGGCACGGAGCGCCCACTACGATGACGGAATTGAGAGTGACCGAAAATCGGGCCAAGCGGTCTATGGCTCTGTCGGATGCCTCGAGAAGAAGAGAGTCGTGAAAGAGGTCGGCGCAGGTATAGCCCGTCACGGAAAGCTCGGGGAATAGAACTATATCGGCTCCGAGAAGGGAAGCATCAGTGGCCATGCGCATTATGGCCTCGACGTTGCCGTCTATGTCACAGGGGCGTACCGCCGGCACGCAGGCCGTGACGCGAAGCATTTCGGGAAATGTGTAGTCTGTCATAATTTGGGTTGATGGTGATAACCTTAAGGGCCTTAAGGACTTTAAGGACTTTAAGGACTTTAAGGACTTTAAGGACTTTAAGGACTTTAAGGTCTTTAAAGGCCTTACGGACCTTGACATCGGAGAGTAATGCAAAGTTACAAAACAATTTTCGGACTGAAGCGTTAAAACTATAAAATTAACATTTCATATAAATAATTAAATTTAAGGTTGCGATGAAAGGGTTACGATACATGGTTGCGGCGGTTGTGGGACTGGCAGCGATATTCAGCGTCAACGAGGCTCAGGCATTTGGCAAAGGCGAGATGTCGGTAGGACTCACAGGTGGATTCGCATCGTATAACGAGAGCGGCTATGTCAGCATGAACTATCAGTGGGAATGCGCCAACCATGTGCGTATCGCTCCTGAAATAGGATATATAATGAGCAACGACCACAAATCGGGGTTCATGATCAACGGAGACGTGCATTTCCCGTTCCAGCTGGTGCGCGGCTTCGGCATCTATCCTCTGGCAGGCATCGCGTTCAACAACTGGCATTACGATAAGCATTATTACGAGGAAACCAACCGCAGCCGAATGGGAGTTAACGTCGGTTTGGGTTTCGATGTATATTTCACCAATTTCTTCAAGATGTCGTTGCAAGGGCGTTACAGCATCATGCCGCAGACCAGCGGCGTATTCATCGGCCTTGGACTCAGCTATGTATTCTGACAATAAGCAATCAGCAATTAGTAATTTGCAATTACGCCAACGAATGGATCGCTAATCACTAATTACTAATTTTGGAAGGCGAAAGGGTTCTTTCGCCTATTTCTTTTGCAAGCATGCTGCGGAGGTTCATGATGGAGTTGAGGCGCAACTGCATCTGCAGCTCGTCCTCGGGCGAGATGATGGCCGCAGTGTCATGAAACTTCTGTAACAGTTCCCTAAGCTGCCGGTTCAGAATTTCAGACTTCCATTCCGTTATGGCCCGGGGCACCAGCGCGTCAAGACGATTTTCCTCCATCTCGTCCTGCGGCATATTGGCATATATGTTGCTGAGATGATGCTTTTCGCGCAACAGGTCGGTGACGGTTTCACGCACCGTGTCGTTTTCATGACTTGCGAGAAAACGGGAGGGCCAGTCCTTGATGAACTCGTTGATCTGGGTAGATGCCCAATCCTCCAGGTCCTTTTCCATTTTCTGTTCCTTAGCAGCAATCTCGCTGACGGAGAAATCGCCGTTTGCTATTTCCTCTATGGCTTCGCGGCGTTTCTGGTCCTTCTCGCGGTCGATATCGGCACGTTTTCGGAAAAGGGCCTCGTCGAACATGGGTCTGGCCCTTTTCAGTTCCTCGAAAATTGCGGAATACTCAGGAACGGAAAAATGAATGTCGTCGGCGCCGAGTTCGCTTTCCACATATTCAAGCACGTTCATCAGGGTGTCGTCGTCCTCGTCCATTGTCTGGAACACCTCCTTGTATGCATATTTGAGGCAATACTTGATAAGCGGACGCTCCACCGGACGGTATGACGTATCCGGAGCGGGCCGCTTCGGCGTGGCCGGCGTCATTTCCGCGATGGTACGTCCTATGGACGGGCGCTGAGGATCGGATACCGGAGCGTCCGGCAACGACTCATCTCCGCGCAGACGCTTCCATTCGCGTTCCTTCTTCCATTTCTCGATCAGAGCATCGCGGGCACGACCAACGGATATGGCTATCGATTCTTCGGTGACGCCCAGCAATTTGGCGCATTCCTGGATATACACGTCCCGGGCCACCGGGTCGGGGATATGCGCTATGGATTCCACTACGCTGTTCACGGCCTCGATGCGTTTCTGAGGGTCGTTCGCCGTCTCGGGGGTGAGCAGCACGCGGATCTTGAAACGTATGATATCGGTCTCGTTTTCTTCCACATACTTGCGGAATTCCTCGGGGGTGTGCTTGCGTGCGAACGAGTCGGGATCGTCGCCGTCGGGCAACAGCAGAACCTTGACGTTCAGCTTATGGCTCAGCAGCATGTCGATGCCTCGCAGCGAGGCCTTGATGCCGGCGGCGTCACCGTCGTATATCAGGGTGATGTTGTCAGTCAGGCGATGTATCAGCGCTATCTGTCCGTCGGTCAAGGCTGTGCCTGAGCTGGCCACCACATTCTTAAGGCCCGACTGCCACATGCCGATCACGTCCATATAGCCTTCAACCAGAAAACACTTGGACTCGCGCACTATGGCCGCACGGGCCTGGAAGATGCCGTACAGTTCGTTGCTCTTCTTATAGAGCATGGACTCAGGCGAGTTGATGTACTTGGCAAGTCCGCCCTTAAGGTCGCGACCCCCGAAGGCTATTACCTTACCGGAGTTATTGAGGATGGGGAATATGACACGGCCACGGAAACGATCGTAATCCGATCCCCGCGAGGAGGTGCCCACCAGACCTAATGTCTTGAGGGTGTCGATATTGAACCCCTTGGTCCGAGCCTCGCTGACGAGGTGCGAACCCGAATCGAGGGCATAGCCGAGATGAAAGGCCTTTATTGCCTCGTCGGTGACGCCCCGCTGCGTCAGGTAGGAGAGGCCTACGTCGCGCCCCTCGTCGGTGTGAAGCAGGTCGTGCTCCATCAGGTTCATGGCCCATTCGTTGGCCACCAGCATTCCCTCGCGTTCGCTCTGACGCTTGCGTTCCTCATCGGTCATCTCGTGTTCCTTGACCTCGATGCCATATTTCTTCGCTAAGTGCATCAAGGCCTCCTGATAGCTCAGCCCCTCCTTTTCCATTATGAAGTTGACTGGCGAGCCTCCCTTCTTGCACGAGAAACAATAGCAGAAATTTCGCTTGCGGCTGACGGAGAAAGAGGGCGTGCGCTCGTTATGAAACGGGCACAGACCCATGTAGTTCGCGCCGCGCCGGATGAGGTGGACGTAATCGGATACCACCTCGACTATGTCGGCGGTGTCCTTGATGCGTTGCGCAGTAGCTTGATCTATCATAGAGAGGCGAGGATACGGTCAAGTTTCTCGCCTGTTTCGGGACGGGTGGGAACCAATGGAAGTCGCAGTTGGTTTTCACAGAAACCCATCTCGTGCAGCAGGTACTTGATGCCGGCAGGATTTCCGTCGACAAATAGCTCGTCGTATAGCTTCTGGAACCGGTGATGGATAGGCAAGGCATCGTTGAAATCGCCTTGGAGGCAGAGACGCACCATCTGGCCGAATTCCTTAGGGAACGCGTTGCCTACTACCGAAATGACTCCCTCGGCACCAATGGATATGAGGGGATAGGTAAGAGCGTCGTCGCCGGATATTACCTCGAAGCCTTCGGGACGGCGGCTCAGAATCTCTTCGATCTGCTTAAGGTTGCCGGACGCCTCCTTGATGGCTATGATGTCAGGGAACTCATGGGCGAGGCGCAGTGTGGTCTCGGCCATGATGTTGACGCCGGTGCGTCCCGGCACATTATACAGCACTACAGGAAGAGTCGACACTCGTGCCACTTCGGCGAAATGGCGGTACAGGCCCTCCTGCGACGGCTTGTTATAGAAAGGAGTGACGGAGAGGATTGCCGAGTAGCCTGTGAGGTCTGTGTTGTGTATCTCATCGACAAGAGCGGCAGTACAGTTGCCGCCCATTCCGGCGATGAGAGGGACTCTGCCGGCCGTGTATTCGACGGCCCTACGTCTTACCTCGGCCTTTTCTGCCGCGGTCAGAGTCGGCGTCTCGCCGGTGGTTCCAAGTATAACGAGATAGTCCGCTCCGTTGTCGATGACATGGTCTATGACACGCCGGAGCGCGGGATAATCTATCTTAAAGTCTGAATCAAAGGGCGTTATCATGGCCACACCCAGACCGCGTAATTTAAATGCTGACATAAATGCCCATTGCCGGCGCTTGTTGCCCGCAAATGTCAATGCAAAAATAATCAAAATACGGAAATTACACAACCCGTTTCCGAACTGCACAAAAAAAGAAATTGTTAACAATAGTGAATGGATATAGAAAAGGTGAAAATGGAAACACAGGAAACATCGAGGGACAAGTTAAGGCTGTGGCTGCGTAATACATGGAGCGACATCAAGGGGTATCTCAATCCGATGGCGGACCTGGAGGGTCAGACGGACGTAGAGGCGAGCATACGCGCCGGCGTGTCGTTCAAAGGAAGTCAACTGCTTACGCTGATATTCGCCATCTTCATAGCCTCGTTGGGTCTCAACACGGACAGCATACCCGTCATAATAGGCGCGATGTTGATATCACCGCTGATGGGCCCCATCATCGGAATGGGTCTGGGTATCGGAATCAGGGATTTCGACCTGTTGAAGAAAAGTCTGAAAAACGTGTCGGCCGCAATTCTCGGCTCGCTTATCACATCGGCGCTCTACTTCCTCATTTCACCGCAGTACGAGAGTTCCAGTCAGCTGTTGGCGCGCACTTCGCCCACCATCTACGACGTGTTCGTGGCACTGTTCGGCGGCGCGGCAGGCATACTGAGCATAGCAGCCAAGAACAAGGGACAGGTCATGCCGGGTGTGGCGATCGCCACTTCGCTGATGCCTCCTCTGTGTACGGCCGGATATGGTCTGGCCACTATGCAGATGCATTTCTTCCTCGGAGCCTTCTACCTGTTTTTCACAAATATGATATTCATCTTCGTGGCCTCGTGGATAGGCGTTAAGCTGATGGGATTCAAGAAGGTGGTGTATCAGGACGAAGCACGCAGCAAACGCATCAAAATCATTTTCTATACCCTGATAACGGCCATGATGATATTAAGCGCTTATCTGACTCTGGTCATGGTGCGTAAAAACGTATTCATGGAAAAGGCCCAGGCATTCGTGGAGAAGGAAATGGTGTTTCCCAACACACAGGTGCTGAGTCACAAGGAATACATGAACGGCAATCAGCGTGTGATAGACGTGACGCTGATTGGGGCGGCATTGCCAAAGGATTCGCTGCAGCTGGCTATGGTGAACAAACTTGATTCGTGCGGACTTGGCGGCACGATTCTGAATATTAAGCAGGGCTTCGCCATGCAGGACATGAAGGACAGCCGCACGGACGCGCAGTTCTACAAGCTGATGCAGTCGGAGCTGACGTCACAGCAGACAACAATCGACTCGCTGCGAGGCGTAATACGCGAGAGCAGTCAGTTCAGCGACGAAAGCATGCGCATAGCTCCCGAAGTGAAGGTGCTGTTCCCGTCAGTCCGAGACATTGCGCTGGCGCGTATGGTTGCCACTTCTACGCACGATGCGCATAGGGACACCGTCAACATGATATTCGTCAACGCACCGAAAGGAATGACCGAACAGGAGCGTGTCAAACTGAAGGAATATGTGGGAGTGCGTCTGTCAAAGAAGGATCTGCACCTGACTTTAAATCCGTCGGGCTTCCCGTGGCCGAAAGCCGAGAATGCTGTTACCTATGCCAGAACCCGGGAGTGAACACCAGCAACACCGTGAATATCTCGAGACGGCCGGTGAGCATCACGAAAGCATATACCCATTTGGCCAGACCGGGAAGATGTGAGTAGCTTCCCGACAGACCACCCGGGACGTCGCAGATGCCGGAGTTGGAGATGGATTCAAGTGAACGGAACACGGCTTCGCCCAAGGGCACGCCGGTGAGACTTACCACCGCACCGGCTATTACAACCACAAGCACATACATGATGAGGAATGCCAGGGTCTTGTAGATCATGCCCGAGGTTGTGCCCTTGCCGTTAAGAATAACGGTAGTCACCGCGCTGGGATGCATTATCTTATAGAATTCGTTCTTCAGGAACTTGATCATGACGAGGAACCGGTCGATCTTGGCGCCTCCCGAGGTGCTACCCGAGCATGCGCCCATGCTCATGAAGAGGAACAGCACCATGATGGCGAGCGGGCCTCCGCTTTTGAATCCGGGGGTACTGATGCCGGTGGTGGATATCACCGACACGCACTGAAACAATGGATTGACCGTCAGGTCCTCGGCATTATGGTACAGACCCTGCATCACACTGTCAATGGCCAGGGCCACATATCCGAACAAGACAAGCCAGCAATACAGCTTGAATACGGAGTTGCGCAGCAGATTGCGCATGTTGCCCTGCAAGGCATTGAAGAGCAGCACGAAGTTGATGCCGCCTAAAAACATGAATACCGTCAGCAATACTTTGACATAATTGCTGGCATATTCCACTATACCCTGATCGGTGGTGGGGAACCCTCCGGTGGACATGGTTGAAAGTCCGTAGCAAAGAGAGTCGAAGAAGTCCATTCGGCTGAACGAAAGGAGAATTATGAGCAGCACTGTAAGAGCGATATACATTCCCCACAGGCCCTTGGCCGTGCTGCTGACGCGCGGCCGCAGTTTGTCGTGGGTTATGCCCGTCACTTCAGCGTTGAACAGCAGCAGTCCGCCCGCGGAGTTGAGCATCGGCACCACGGCAAGGGTGAACAGCAGAATTCCGAGACCTCCGAACCATTGCATCAGGCAGCGCCACAACAGAATGGACTTAGGCACTCCGTCGAGAGTGGATAGGATGGACACACCGGTCGTGGTGAACGCCGACATGGTCTCGAAGAACGCATCGGTCACGGACATGTGGGTGCCGTACAGAATGAACGGCAGCATCCCGAACATGGAAAGCACCACCCACGTAAGACCGGTGAGCAGTATAGCCTCGCGCCTTCCCATATCCTTGTTTTTCGGTTTCAGGAAACACATGCCCAGTCCTACTCCGGCCGTAATGCCAACCGCTATCAGGAACGGTACGGAACTTTCAGTCTCGTAAAGCATCGACACGAAACATGGCAGGAGCATGAAAATGGCAAGAATCACCAACAGGTAGCCTTCGATACGCGCAAGCATCGGGAAGTTGATGTACTTGCGGTGTGCCAGTTTCGGGAGCTTGAATTTCATCAACTGAACCATTTTTCGATTTTGTCGAGGGTTCCCTGGAGTGTAAACAGAACTACATAGTCGCCGGGCATGATACGCGTATTGCCGTCTATGAGGCGTACCTCGTCACCGCGTATCAGGCCTGCCAGAGTCATGCCGTACGGGAGCTTAAGCTCACGAACGGGCGCCTTGGTGATCTTGCTTCCTTCATGCACCTGGATCTCGGCGACGTCGGCATCGGCCAGGGCCAGGAATCGCGAATTGCTCTGGTCGGTGTCGAGGAGTATCTTGAATATATGGCCGGAAGCCAACAGTTTCTTGTTGATGGTGGTGCCTATGTTCAGATTCTCGGCGAGCGATACGAACTGAAGGTTCTCGACGTCGGCCACAGTCTTGCGCACGTCGAATTCCTTGGCCGTCATGCAGGCCAGGATGTTGGTTTCAGAGCTTTCGGTCATGGCCAGGAAGGCATCATACTGGAAGATGTTGTTCTCGCGCAGAACCTCGATGTCGCGGCCATCGCCGAACACAACCTCGCAATTGGGAAAGTTTGTGGCCAGGCGCTCGCATTTGTCCATATCCTTGTCTATGATCTTGATATGGAACTTGTCCTGATACAGGGCGCAGAATCGGCGCGCAATGCGGCTGCCTCCCATTATCAGCACCTTCTTGATGACGCGCTTGGTCTTGCCGCACAACTCGCGCACATCCTGTATATATGGCGGAGTGGTGATGATGTAGACTATGTCGTCGGGCAATATTTCCGTGTCACCGTTGGGAATGATGGTCTCGTTGCGTCGTTTTATGGCCGCGATGTGGAAGTCGTGGGTGGTGACAGGCAGGTCTTTGATCTTGCAATTGAGGATCGAGAGGTTCTGGTCGTGTAGCTTGACGCCTATCAGCAGCAGCTTGCCGTCGTGCAGCTCGCCCCAGTAGCGGGCCCAGTTGTGGGTGAGGGATATAGCGATTTCATTGGCGGCCACATTCTCGGGATAGATCAGATAGTCGACGCCGAGGTCGCGCAATATCATGCCGTTGCGTGTGATAAGAAACTCGCTGTTGTCTATCCGGGCCACAGTCTTGGCGGCCCCCAGGCTTTTGGCTATGGCACACGACGTGATGTTGTTGGTCTCGAAGGGAGTGACGGCGATGAAGAGGTCGGCGTCGGCCACGCCTACATCCTTAAGACTGGCGAATGAGTATGTGTTACCGTTCCAAGTCATCAGATTGTATGTGGCGTCAATGACATCAAGTCGTGACTGATCCTGGTCAATCAGAGTCACGTCCTGATTCTCCTTGCTCAGCATCTTGGCCAGATGGCGTCCTACCTCGCCGGCTCCCGCAATAATAATCTTCATGACGGATCGGTGTTTTGAAGAATGACGTTCAGAATCGAGTCCGGATCAAGACCGCATATCTTTTCAAGTTCAGGCACGCTGCCGTGTTCGATGAAACGGTCGGGGATTCCCAACCGGGTGAAATGGATCATGATGTCGTTGTCGTCAAGCCATTGTCTCACTGCCGATCCGAAGCCGCCGATGCGCACTCCGTCCTCGACGGTGATGATGCGCTTGTGGGTCTGTGCTATGTGACGCACCATCTCCGTGTCGAAAGGCTTAGCCCATATCATGTCATACACGTCAACATGCACATTCTTACGGGCTGCCATTTCCGCAGCCGCCACAGCGTTGTCGAGTGTATTGCCCAGCGACAGTATCGCCACATCGGCATTGTCGGACATATAGACATGACGGCCTTTGCCCACGGGCAGAGTCGTTTCGGTGTCGGAATCCGGGAGCGAGCCGGGCTTGCAGTTGCCGCGTGGATAGCGGATGGCGGATGGACCCTGCAGCGTCATGGCAGTGTTCATGAGCAGGCGCAGAGTGTCGGCGTCGGCCGGGGCCGCTACAGTGTAATTGGGAATTGACAGGAGAAAGGCTATGTCCATCATGCCGTGATGAGTGACGCCGTCCTCGCCCACAAGTCCCGCACGGTCTATGCATAGTGTGACCGGGAGTTTGTTGATGGCGGTGTCATGTATGATGTTGTCGTAGGCACGCTGCAGGAACGAGGAGTAAATGGCCACGAAAGGGTGCTTGCCGGCGGCTGCGAGACCACCGGCGAAAGTCACGGCATGTCCTTCGGAGATGCCTACGTCGTAGACGCGGTCGGGCATGGCCTTCTGCAGGATGTCGACCGAAGTGCCGGCGGCCATCGCCGCCGTGACGCTTACTACATTGGCGTCTGCACGCGCCAGTTCCAACAGATGACGACCGAACACCTCCTGCCACTTGGGATCGTGGTTTGACGATTTCACGCGAGCGCCGGTATCGGGATTGAACCTGCCGGGGGCATGCCAGTCCACGGGATTTTTCATGGCCGGTCCGTAGCCCTGACCCTTGACCGTGTGCAGATGCAGGATGCGCGGTCCGCGCATGTGCTTGATTTCATTCAGCACTTTCACCACTTTGGTGACGTCGTTGCCGTCAAAGGGACCGAAATAGCGTATGTTAAGGCCTTCGAATATGTTCTGCTGTCGGGAAATAAGGGATTTTAGGGCGTTGCCGAAGCGAAGTATCACACCCTTCTTGTTGTCGTCCATCATGCCCTTGCGACGGAACATGTTGTACAGTTTGTAGCGCCATCTGTTGTAGCCGACCGAGGTGGTCAGTTCGGAGAAGTAACGGTGAAGAGCTCCGACGTTAGGCGATATCGACATGTCGTTGTCGTTGAGGATGATGAGTAGATTGTTGGGATTTATGGATGTATTGTTCAGTCCTTCGAAAGCGAGTCCGTTGCCTATGGATGCGTCCCCTATAAGGGCTACGGTCATCCTGTCCTGCTCGCCTGGGGTGTTCATATCGGCTATGGCCATACCGAGGGCCGCGGATATTGCATTGCCGGCATGACCGCATGTGAATGTGTCGTATTCGCTTTCGGCAGGCGAAGGGAAGCCGCTGATTCCGCCCAACGTGCGCTGAGTGGCGAAGGCATCGCGTCGCCCTGTCAGCAATTTATGGGCGTATGCCTGATGGCCTACGTCGAACAATATGCGGTCGTGTGGCGTGTTGAATACATAATGCAGAGCCACGATGATGTCCACGGCTCCCATGCTTGAGCCGAAATGCCCGGGGTTTACCGAAAGGTTCTGTATAAGCATGTCGCGTATCTCGCTACATACCTGTGGTAACTGCGAGGCGTCCAGCTTTCGCAGGTCGTCCGGACTGTCTATATGCGACAGCAGAGTGCCGCTTTCACCGGCTTTCTTGATGATTTCGTGTTTGTCCTGGTTCATTAGAACTCATTTTTGTTTCTTGTTTCCGCCCGTCAGCTTCCGCCATAGAGGCACGAAAATGATGATGCCGGAAAAAGCCACTATCAGCAGGTTGTATAATGTCAGTCCCGCCGACAATACCCCCCATGCCAGCCATATCCATAATATGACCAGCACTGCAAAGCCTATGATTCGAGTAGTTTTCATATCGGATATACTCAAAATATGGTCCAAAAAGGAGCAGTAAGGCAAAATTACAAAAATTTTTTCTTAATTTTGCCACAAGAAAGGAAAATGTGCAACTGAAGCGGTAATACCGTAGTATGAAAGTTGCATCAGTCAACGTAAAATAATCATTAAATATATATAAACCGGGAAATATTCTCCCTACCTGCATTCATGAAAAATCTGATACCGATTCTGTCGCTATTACTGATACTAAGCTGTTCAAGAACCCGGCCCAAGGATACGGATACCGTCGGGGAATACATCCCGGAGCTGGATACGGCAACATCCCTTATCGATACGGTTCCGCAGATTGATACAGTCAAGGTGGAGCCTGCGGACTTCTCGGAAGCCGAGTATAGCGACGGGATTCTCCCGGTCATCGCCGCCGAAGCGCCGGAATATGCTGAGAAACTTGCAGTGGAAGGTCATAAAGGCTTCCTGATATGCGACAAGGCCCGTATGAAGGTCATATTATACGACAGTCTGGGTTATGTAAGGAAAGAGTATGGCATGGCCTGCTCCAAAAGATACGGTAACAAACACAAGAAGGCCGACAACCGCACCCCGGAGGGGTATTTCAATGTAGTAGGAGTGTTTGACAGCACCGACTGGCTCTATACCGACGACAACGGCAAGCAGTCGAAGAAGAAGGGTCAGTTCGGCCCGCGCTTCATACGCATAAACTCGCCACAGATAGGTATTCACGGCACATGCGCTCCGTGGAGCATCGGACACAGGGCTTCGCACGGCTGCATGCGCCTGACAAATGAGAATATAATGGAGCTGTCCCAGTTGGTTCATGCCGGGATGCCCGTCATAATACTGCCTGGCAAGCGGGATCGGGAGGTGAACCACAATGAGGGATCAGAGACGGTTTATTTCGCCACGAGCGCGGGCTTCGAGATGAAGGAAAGCGAGAAGGAGGAATTCGAGCGCGCGCGAAAAGCAAAGGAGGAGGCGGCACGTCAGAAGGCGATAGCCGACAGTATCGCCAATGCCGAGGCGCTTAAGGACAGTCTGGAGAAGCTGGAGGCGGCACCTATGCCTGTAGTTGAGCCGGAAGTCTGCCCCGAGCCGGTGGAGCCAGCCGCCCCGGCACCGGAATACTTTTAAAGGTCCGCAACTCTCACATCAACAAACAAACAACGCAACGGCCATTGGTCGTTGCGTTGTTTTGTTTGGAGGTTCCAACCAGATTCGAACTGGTGTAAACGGTTTTGCAGACCGGTACCTAACCACTCGGACATGGAACCCTTTTGCGACTGCAAAGTTAGTACAAATTTTCGAATTTGCCAAATTCCGAAGCCAATTTCCTGAAAAAATCTATGGAAAAATCTTGGAAAAATGTTGGGAAAATCTTGGCCCGGATCATTATTCAGCGCGGAGCTGTTCTGTTATCCGGCGAAGCCGGGATTTTATAGACCTCTATTTGAGAGCCCGCTAATTGAGGGAATCGAGAATTGATTCCAGCTCGACGCCATTCACCAGTACCGCCCGAGGCTTGCCACCCTGACTTGGGCCGACGATTCCGGCCTGCTCCAGCTGGTCCATGATACGTCCGGCGCGGTTGTAGCCGAGCGAATAGACGCGCTGGATGGCGCTGGTGCTGGCCTGTCCCTTGCTGACCACCATACGGGCCACTTCCTCAAAGAGTGGGTCACGGTCCTTGCCGTTGAACTCCGCGGCGCCAGCGGCGTCCTCGCCGGCTGCAAGTTGCGGCTCCGGCAACAGGTACGGACCTTGGGCGTACGGTTGCCTGGCCACGTAGTCGCATATAGCCTCAACTTCCGGCGTGTCGATGAAGGCGCATTGTACCCTGACCATTTCGGAATTGTTGGAGATAAGCATGTCGCCGCGTCCTATGAGTTGCTGTGCGCCCACCGCATCCAGAATGGTTCGCGAGTCAACTCCAGACGATACCTTGAACGATATGCGAGAGGGGAAGTTGGCCTTTATGATACCGGTAATCACGTTGGCCGACGGTCGCTGGGTGGCGATGATGACGTGCATGCCCACGGCGCGTGCCTTCTGGGCAAGACGGGCTATAGGCATCTCGACGCTACGGCCCGATACCATGATGAGGTCGCCGAACTCATCGACAATTACAACGATATATGGCAGGAAACGGTGCCCTTCCTTCAGATTGAGTTGACAGGCGCGTATCTTGGCGTTATATTCCTCGATGTTACGCACATTGGCGTTCTTAAGTAGCGTGTATCGGTTCTCCATCTCGATGACGAGCGAGTTCAACACGGCTTCTACCTTCTGCGAGTCGGTGATGACCGGCTCGGGGTTGTCCACATCTTCGGGGATAACGGCCATATAATGGTCGCGAATCTTGTTATAGAGAGAGAATTCCACCTGCTTGGGGTCGATCATGACGAATTTGAGCTGCCAAGGAGCGAGGCTATACATCAGCGAGGCGATGATGGCGTTGAGTCCCACTGACTTACCCTGACCGGTGGCGCCGGCAACAAGGAGGTGAGGCATCTTGGCGAGATCTGCCAAATACACCTGATTGGAAATGGTTGAGCCAAGTGCGACGGGGAGGTGATATTTAGTCTCTTGGTAAGCCTTGGAATTCAGCACTGTACGCATCGAGACGGTCTGCTGCACTTTGTTTGCCACCTCGATGCCGACTGTGCCTTTGCCTGGAATCGGGGCGATGATACGCACGCCGCTGGCTGCCAGACTCAATGCTATGTCGTCGGCAAGACCGCGAATCTTGGAGATCTTTACGCCATTTTCAAGGCGGATTTCGTACAAGGTGACGGTAGGGCCGACTGTAGCTTCGATTCGTGTGATGGGTATGCCGAAGTCAAGAAGGGTTTTCTCGATCTTGTTCTTGTTTTCAAGTTGTTCTTCCTGACTTACATTAACCTGCGACTTGGAGGGGTAAAGTATGTCGATGGGCGGAAAATTATATCCGCGCGCTTCCCAGTTGCTGACTTCGGAACGAAGTTTGGGTTGCTCGGCCTCGCCGATAGTACCGACATTGACTATCATCTTGTCGGAAGGCTGGGAGGATTGGGAGGATTGGGAGGATTGGGAGGATTGGGAAATGTCAGAGTTATCAGAGGAATCAGCTGAGTCAGAAGGAACAGAGGGTGCGGATTCGGCAGGTACTGTGGTTTCAGTATATTCTGCCGGATCTGTAGGATTTTCAGCTCCGTCGGGTTGTGTCGGGAACGAGGATTCAATCGGATCGTCATCGAGGTCATCGGGCATTGTATAGAGAGGAGAGGCATGCTCTGAGAAGTCTACCTGGGTGTCGTCGTCCTGAACGTCGGCTATAGGATCGGGATGAATTACGGTCGCCTCGCCGGCACGGATATCATCTATCTGTTCCTGTTGCTTCATTCGGAGAATCTCGGCCTCCTTAGCTTCCTGCTCTTCCCGAGCCTCGCGTTCCAGACGACGCTTTTCCTTATGCTTCCGATAGATTCCGCGGATCCATACTGCGAAGTCGTGCAGACATATCACGGCGAAAACCGAGAGCATGAATAGCGAAAGCAATGCGGCACCGGTCCATCCCGCGAATCCTACGATGAATTCGTTCACATAACGGCCATGGTAGCCGCCCCAGTTTACCGGAGTGTGGGAACTGATGGTGACAAGACCGATTATCAGCGAAACGGTGATAAGCACTATCAGACATTTGATAGTGAAGTTAACGGTTTTAAAACGTGGTTTGCCGACCAACAGTTTCATGGAGATAGCCAACAGCCATACTACTATGACGATTGAACCGAGTCCGAAACTTTCGTTGATAAGGAATTCCGAAAGGCGCGCACCTCCTTCGCCGCCGGCGTTCTGAGCCTTGAACAGCACCTGCCCGACAGGAAGACTGTTGACCAGACTCTGGTCCTCGACGCAGGTAACGAAATACGACATGAACGATACCAGCAGATATATGCCGGTTATGCCTAAGAATATGCCGAACAGCATCCGCGCCGAAGTCCCGGTAAGAGCGCCTGTGAACTGATGCCAGCGGTCATGTTTTTCGACCGGGGCATTGACTTTGGTCTGCACTTCAGGCTCCTTTTTGCGACGTGCGCGTACGCGTCGTCCTTCGGCACGTTGTTGGGCTTTGGGGTTGTCGTCACGCAGAGCCTCTGAGGTAGGCAGGTCGTTAAGCGACGAATAGTCGGGGGAATAATCGGTATATTGGGAATTATTCGGCATTGAATTGGCTGATATGCAGTTTAAATTGAACGGGATGGCAAACGCTTTGCTGTGTGTAACAGGGCAAAAAGATTTGCGAATGCAAATTTAGGAAAACTAATTTGCATTCGCAAGCAAAAATCGTGAGATAAATCAGTTATTTATCGACAACTTAGACAGGGTGCCTAAATTGGTTCAGGCTTGCTTCAGGAAAGCCTCGGCGGCGGCTAAGTCTTCGGGGGTATCTATGCCGATTGTCGGGAAGTCGGATACCGCCACACGCACTTCATAACCGTTTTGCAGCCAGCGCAGCTGCTCCAGACTTTCGGCTGTCTCCAGTGACCCGCGCGGAATCTTAACGATTTCAGCCAGCGCGGACGGGGTATAGGCGTAGATGCCGATATGGCTGTAATACTGATGCCGGGCCGGCCATTCCTTCTTGTCGACGCCGCGCAGGTATGGAATGACGCTGCGGCTGAAGTACAGCGCGCGGCCGTCGTCGCCCATCACTAATTTCACCATATTGGGATCCTCAAGCCCTTCGTAGTTCCTGTCCTGCGGATAGGGTCGTGTCAGGGTGGCAAGGCGCGTGTCGGGATGCTTGGCGAAAATTCCCACGATGTCGTTGATCTGCTCCGGACGGATGAAAGGCTCGTCGCCCTGCACATTGACCACCACGTCGTAATTGCCGCCGATCTTGGCGTATGCCTCGGCCAGACGGTCGGTGCCGCTGGGATGGTCGGAGCGTGTCATGACGGCACGGTAGCCGGCCGCGGTGACGGTGTCATAGATGCGGCTGTCGTCGGTGGCTACGGCCAGGTCGTAGCCTGTGGCCGCGACCTGACCGCACACGCGGAGTATCATTTCCTTGCCGGCAATCTTGGCCAACGGCTTGCCGGGGAAGCGCGTCGACGCATAACGCGCCGGAATCAATACAAGTACCTTCATTTATTCCTCGGCTGCAACGATTTCGGCTTCGCCTCCCTCGATTTCGTCCTTTACGACATTGGGCAGCTCGAGACCGTAGTGCTTCTTGGCATCCAGACGTTTCAGTACGATGCCGAATATCAGGGCGAGTGCGCCGAGACATGCCAGCATTACCAAAGGCACGGTGTAGTTATAGCTTACCGCAGCCTGCTCGGGAGTAAGGGTGCCGTTGGCCAGACCTTCTACAATCTGGGGGTTAGTGCTGTCCAGTACCTTGCCGATCAGCAGCGGGAACAGCCACAGACCGATGTTCTGAATCCAGAAGATGAGTGCGTATGCCGATCCGATTACGTTGGCGTCAACCAGTTTGGGAACGCTGGGCCACAGTGACGCAGGCACGAGCGAGAATGAGGCTCCAAGTACCAGAATGGTGACGTATGCCACGATGACGCCGCCCACGGGGCTGCCCTTGAACATGGGGAGGATGAAAGCGAATGTGAGGTGACAGGCAATCAGCAGCAACGAACCGAGAATCAGCATCGTGGCTGCTTTGCCTTTGTTGTCCACATAGTTGCCCAGGATGGGAGTGATGCCGACGGCCAGAAGCGGGAACACCGCGAAGATTGCACTGGCCGACTGACGCATGAAGCCCATGTAGCAATATATCACCAGCGCTACGATCGAAGTGACAAGCAGCGCATACTTCATGCTCTTGTTCTTTTGGAAGTTGCTTGCAAACGAAGTCAGGGCAATAACAATCATGATGACATACTGGATCACGGTTACGGCGTCAGTGGCCCAGAATGAATCGGGCGCCACGTCAGTAAAGCTGAGGTTGCACTGCAGCATGTTGACGGCATACTTCTGGAAGGGGAAGATTGCGGAGTAGTACAGCACGCAGAGCAGAGCCACCAGCCAGAACACATAGCTGGACAGAATCTTGCCTATGTCGCTGATCTTGAAGGGTTCGTCTTTTTCCTCGGCCTCGCCGGTCTGAGCGTCGAGTTTGCGATCCATGAAGAAATAGACGATGAACATGATAAGTGCCACCATCAGAAGAATCACGCCGAAAGCTACGGAACGCGAAACGCTGATGTCACCGCCCAGATTGGCGAACAGGGGCGAGAAAATCATACAGGTCGCCACACCGAGACGAGCCAGAGCCATCTCAGAGCCCATGGCCAGAGCCATTTCGCGGCCCTTGAACCATTTGACGATACCTCGGCTGACGGTGATGCCGGCCATCTCGACTCCGCATCCGAATATCATGAAGCCTACGGCCGACAGCTTGGCTGATGCCGGCATGCCTTCGTAGAAGGGCGAGATGCCCAGCTCGTCGAAACCGGGAATGTAGTTCAGATGATTAGTGAACCACACATCGAGGCTGCTGCCGATGAATGCGTCGGTAAGCGCATACCAGTTTATGGTGGCACCTACCAGCATCACCGCTCCTGAAAGGACGGCAGTGAAGCGTACACCCATCTTGTCGAGGATGATGCCGGCGAATATGAGGAAGAAGATGAATACGTTAAGGAATGTCTCGGAACCCTGCATGGTTCCGAACGCTGTGGAGTCCCAACCCCTGGTGGACTGCAGAAGGTCCTTGATAGGGGACAGGATATCCATGAATATGTAGCTGCAGAACATGGCGAAGGCCAGCAGCCCGAGGGCCGTCCAGCGTGCCCACGCCTTGTCGCGCAGTGATCCGATTGCGTTTTGTGTTATTGCTGTCATTGTGTTGATATAGTTTCGTTATTGATTGGCGATTACATATTCAATGGCGTTGACAAGCCCTTCGACGTTGGCGCCGACGATGCGGTTTGTCTCCTTGCCGTCAGGATCGAGAATGACGAAGGTCGGCACGGCCTCCACGCCATATTTCATGGCCAGATCCTGCTGTTGGTCGATGTCGACAAACTGGAATTTCACGGCGCCGTCGTATTTTTCGGCCAGTTTGTGCACCTCCGGAGCTATCATCCGGCAGGGTCCGCACCATGTGGCCGAGAAATCGATGACCGTAGGGAGCCATTCATCGTCGGCGTTGACGGAATCCTGCGCGGCTTTGGCCACAGGCTGTTCTACGGCGGTCTGTTTCATGTCGGCCTTCTCCTTGGCGGCCTCTGTCTTGGAATTGCAGCTCAGAGTGACCGATACCATGGCTGCCACTAATAAAATCTTGATTGTCTTCATCGTATGTAATGTGTTTTTATAGTCACCCCTCCCGATTGTTGGGAATCAGGAGGGGTGAGTTAAAGGGTATCGCTGCCTCTTAGATCTCCTTGTCGTGCTCGAGCAGCAGCGTCATGGAGGGACGGTCGCAGATTTCGGAGGGGCCGAAGTACTGGATCGGGCCGGGATACTGGTATAGTGTGTTCAGTGCCAGAGTCTCGCGCATGGAGGCGAACTTCAGGTAGGGGCGGCCCTTGAGGTCGACCAGAGCCTTCTGTATCACGGGCTTCATCTCGCCCTTACGGCGCTCCATGTTCATCATCATGGTGATTGGAATACCGCCGGCAATCCACTTGTCGCTGGGTTCGGTGAGGTTGCGTACGCTCGACATGTATCCGGTTACGCCGGAGTTGATCAGCATTGCAGCGTTGTAACCCAGGCTGTAGGTATAGTCGGCGTCGAAGTTGGTGGGATCGGCGCAACGGCCCTCATAGCCGAAGAAGTGGTGCTGGGCGTTGAACTTGCCGCTGTATTCGCCGCGCTCGGCCCACTCGTCGAGACGGGCGGCCACCATGCGGCTCAGCAGGTTCTCGGTCTCGATCAGCGACACCTGTACGTTGCCGTGGCTGTCACGGTCGAGGCTGAGCTGCAACGCGATGTTCTTGGGGAGACTCTTGTACAGGTCGGCGTTTACAGGAGTAAGATAGCCGTGGATCAGTTCCAGCTTCTCGTTCTCGTCTACTTCAGCCAATTCGTCCTGATGAGCCTCGATAACATCGTTGAGCTCGGCGATAAGGTTCTTCATCGATGGGATGAATTCGATCAGACCTTCGGGGATGAGGACTGTACCGAAGTTCCAGCCCATCTTGGCGCGCTCGCTGATGACGTAGCAGATGTAGTTGACGATATTGTCCAGAGTCATCTTCTTGGCCTGAACCTCCTCGGAGATGAGGCAGATGTTGGGCTGGGTCTCCAGAGCGCACTCCAGTGCGATATGGCTGGCCGAGCGGCCCATCAGCTTGATGAAGTGGTAATACTTCTTGGCCGAGTTACAGTCGCGCTGGATGTTGCCGATAACCTCGCTGTATACCTTGCAGGCGGTGTCGAAACCGAACGAGGTCTCGATCCACTGGTTCTTCAGGTCGCCGTCGATGGTCTTGGGCACGCCGATTACCTGCACGTCTGCGCCGATGTTCTTGTAGTATTCGGCCAATACGGCTGCATTGGTGTTGGAGTCGTCGCCGCCGATGATGACCAGGGCCTTGATGTTGAGCTCCTTCAGGATCTTGAGGCCGGCGTCGAACTGCTCGGGCTTCTCCAGCTTGGTACGGCCGGAACCGATGATGTCGAAACCGCCGGTGTTGCGGTAATCCTTGATGATGCCGGCTGTCAGCTCCATGTACTGGTGGTTGATGAATCCGGCGGGGCCCATCAGGAAACCGTACAGACGGTTCTCTTTGTTCAGGGTCTTCAGACCGTCGAAAATACCGCTTACTACGTTGTGGCCGCCGGGGGCCTGGCCACCAGACAGGATGATACCTACATTGAACGGTTCCTCAACGCGGGCGGGATTCTCATCGCGCTCGAACTCCACTACGGGCATACCGTAGGTGTGGGGAAACAGCTGCTTGATTTCTGCCTGATTGGCTACGGATTCCGTAGGCTCGCCGATACGGAGCTTTACGGCGCCCTTCAACGTCTCGGGCAACTTGGGCTGATACTCAGCTCTCACTTTCTGAAGTGCACTCTTTTTCATGAGTCTGTCTTATCGTGATGTTGGTTTACTTTTAGTGAGTTGATTTTCTGACTGCAAATTTAACGAAAAAAACACACATAATAATATCAAATGGCGCAAAAAAGCCAAGATTTGATAAAATTTCGGTAATTAAATCCGTTATATGAGATATGAAAGGAAGAATTATCCTGATATTGACAGTGGCGTTGAGCGCGGTATCGTCCGTGTTCGCGGAGGTGGTTCCGCAGAAGCAGGCGATGCAGCTGGCGCATAATTTCTTCAACACCATGTACGGCACCGTGACGGACAGGCCGAAACTGGTGTGGAACGGCCGCGAGCTGACCACCAACCGCCTGTTCACGCCCTTCTACACCTACAATAGTCCCAAGGGCGGGTATGTGACCATATCCGCTGATTCCAAGGCATATCCGGTGCTTTCGTACAGTAAGACGAATACATTCGACAAGGCACGGCTCGGCGACGACGAACGCGACCAGTTCCAACGCTATGCCCGCGAGATAGAGCTGATTCGCTATGACAGCCGGATACCTGTGGCCGCTAAAACGGCATGGGAAAATATTCCGAAGTATTTCACCGATGTAATCAACAATCCCTACGCCACCGTGGAGTTCCGCCGGCTTACGGACGATGCCCGCGACCGGCTTGAGACCATAGACCGGCGCAACGCATGGGTGATGATGCCCACGGCCGTGGAGTTCGACCTGTACGATCCGGAGCAGTACCGCGACTATACGCTGGACGATGTGCTAATGGCCGAGGAAGTGCCCTTTCAGTTCTACGAAGATTTCCTGGCCGAAATGGCCGAGGAGGAACGGGCCAAGGCTGCGGCTTACGACCGGATACTGACGCCCGACGACGCCATTTTACAACGTAGCGGAGGCAGTCACTATACGGTATTGTTGCCTGACGAGGCGGCGATGTCGCAGGTCTTTGCCGTGAACGGCACGCGGATGCAGCGTAAGACGTATCGAGGCACCAACAGAATGGAAATTGACCTGAGCGGTATGGCTTCGGGTTATTATATAATATTGGCTATGTCGCAGAACGGCGACATATATGCATTCAAGGTTTACAGATAGTTATGAAACTGAAGGATTCGAAGATAATGGCGTGGTGCGCCATGGTGTTGGTGATAGCCGTGACGGTGATGACAGGCCTGTTGCGCACTGAATGGTGGACGTACATACCGGTGTTTTTCGCCTTCATGATGTCGTTTTTCCACCTGATGGCGGTGTATATGCGTCGCATACCGCAGATGTCGCGCACGCTTGACGTGTGGGCGCTGGCGTTCGGAGTGCTGATGATTGTCGGCATCATCGGCGTCTATGCCGCCGAATCGGCGATCTTCGACCTGTAATCAATCTACGGCTTCGCGAATCACTACCGGTTCATTGCCGGTGCAGTCTATGATGGCCGACTGGCGTATCTGTCCCGGTTCGCCTTCAACCATCAAGTCTATCGTCTTGTCGTAGGTCTCGGCTATCAGTTCGGGATTGACGGCATAATCCTCGTCTTCATATTGGATGGTGGTCGTCAGTAACGGACGGCCCAAAGTCTCTACAATGCTGAGCGCGATGGGGTTGTCAGGGATACGGACGCCTACCACCTTACGGTTCTTGAACGCTTTGGGAAGGCTAGAAACCGTACGGAACAGAAGCGTCACCGGCCCCGGCGTCTGTTCCTTAAGTATCTTGAATCCGGTGTTGTCTATGCGTGCATAGTCGGATGCCATCCGTATGTCAGAGCAGAGGATTGAAAGGTTGGTCTTGTCCGGATTAATGTTCTTCAGGCGGCATATACGTTCGATGGACTTAATGTTAATGGCGTCGCACACCAACGCATACATCGTATCCGTGGGTATGATTGCTGTCTGACCGTCGTCCAGAATCGCAGCGATTTCCCGCAGCTGATTGTCTGACGGCTTCTCATTCCATATCTTGATGGTATTCATGGCCTTAGATAATTATATTGCGCATCTGAAAGAGCTATTTTTTGTAATACATCAGATCAAAATACATAGCGAGGGTTGTATCGTTTTCGTCTTTATTCGATAAAGAGTGAAAACCGCATTTTTCATAGAATGGAACGGCTTGAGAATAGGCGTCCACTGTTATAAAGCGACAGCCACTCAAATTCATGCGCGAGAAAATCATCTTGATTTGGAGCAATACCATCCGGCCGATATTCTGATGTGCATATTCTTTTGATACACCCAATCTACCGATTTTTACTGCAGGATACGCATGATGACGTTTATTGTTGGGAATATTGCGATTAAGCTTATTCCATTTTGATTTTTCTCCCGGATTTAGTTCTATTTTATCATTTAAAAGACAATAATAGGCAACAGTCTTTTGCGCTTGACTATCTTCAAGAAGATATGTGACAGCCAGCATTTCATTCAGGTATTTTTTAGCGTCATCAAATAAAAAACCGTTTAAATCGGGATCTCCACAATCAAACGGTTTTATATCGGTGTCAGCCTCTATTTGCCGGAAAGTAAAATCATTGAAATTTGACATGATTACATCGGGAATGTGCTGATGGACTTGAATGCTTCGTAAGCACGGCGTGCTTCTTCGATTTCTTTGGAAGAGGCACGACCAACGTTTGCCATTCTCTCTTCGAAAAGCCTTGCATCTTCACCTGTCAATGCCGGAGTTTCTTTTATCGGTCTTGCCATAATATTCAATTTTTGAGTTCTAAGACTATGATAGTTGCAAAGTTAATGAAAATATTTATAATTGCCAAATATTAACGCGCTATGATACAAATTGTTTTATTTGAATTTGATTTCGGAACATCCGGATTATTCCAATTTCTTTGTCATGTCGGTAAAAAGAAGTAATTTTGCAGTATATATTAGATTGTAAAAGAAGATGAGGATACTGATAGTGGCGGCAATGGATAAGGAAAAGACGTTGCTGCTGAATCTGATGAAGGAATATACCACGGAGGATTGCATGGGCATATCCGTGAATCGCGGCGAAATAAGGGGCCATGACATATTGCTGGCCAAATGCGGCATCGGCAAAGTCAATTCCGCCCTCGTGACGGCAAAACTGATAGATAGGTATAAGCCGGAACTGGTTATCAACAGCGGCGTGGCCGGCGGCGCGGACGCGTCCGTGAAGGTCGGGACTGTATTGGCCGTTGACGGCGCCGGATACCATGATGTTTGGTGCGGGCCCGGTACTCAGCCGGGCAAGGCCGACGGTTTCCCGTTGCTGTTCCGTCCGTACGAGAAAGGAATGGAAATCATCAAGACGCTGCAAGACGAGGGCGAGCGGATACAGACCGGCATCATAGCCACAGGCGATAAATTCATTACCACACCTGAGGAAATCGCCGCCATCAAGGCCGTTTATCCCGAGGCCAAGGCGTGCGACATGGAGTCCGCCTCGATAGCCCAGGCGTGCGCATGGGCCAAGGTGCCGTTCATGGTTATCCGCGTGGTGAGCGACACCCCCGGAGCCGCCGACAACCTGTCGCAATACCGGAACTTCTGGTCGGAGGCTCCCGAAAAGACATTTCACGTACTGAACCAACTGCTGGAACGGCTGTAACTGGAGGCAATATACCATGAGGATAGCGATACATCGTCAGCAGGTCAAGAGCTCGATGTTGCCGGTGGCCATCATAGTCGGCGCTCTGTTCTATAAATGGATAGGGTATCTGTCGTTTCTGTCACCGTATCTAATCTTCGCGATGCTGTTCGTGACTTACTGCCGGCTGAAGCCTAAGGAATTCAAGCCACACCGCAGTCAGGTGCTGGAACTTGCCATACAGCTCGGACTGGCCGCAGCCATTTATCTGGCTATCTTGCCGTTCAGTCACACCGTAGCGGAAGGCGTGTTCATCTGTGTGTTCATACCTACGGCCACGGCCGCGCCGGTCATCACGTCGATGCTGGGCGGCAGCATATCGTATGTGGCCACGTATTCGCTGATTTGCAACACAGTCATAGCATTCGCAGGTTCGGCGGTATTGGCGTTAGTAGGAGATTATACCGCATTCGGGTTCTGGGAATCCACATGGTTGATTATGTGCAAGGTATTCCCGTTGCTGATACTGCCTATGGTATGCGCCTTCCTGCTACGGTATATTTGGCCGCAGGCGCACCGGGTGATCGAGAAGTCGCAGCAGCTGTCGTTCTATATGTGGGTGGTGGCGTTGATACTGATAGTAGGTAACTGCATCGGCTTTGTGATACTGCACTGGGACGAGAGTCAGCTGATGTCGCTGATTTGGATGGTGGCAGGAGCATTGGGCGTATGCCTGCTGCAATTCGTGGTGGGCCGGAAGTTAGGCGAATATATGATGAGGAGAATGCGGAGCCGCGGCGAGACCGTAGACAAAGACCTGCGCGTAAGCTGCGCGCAGAGTCTGATGCAGAAAAACACGGTCCTGGCCATCTGGCTGGCCATGGCATACATGACGCCGTTGGCATCCGTGGCACCCGCCGCCTACATCGCATGGCAGAACATACTGAACTCGTGGCAATTGTTTCGCCATGAGAGTGACAAAATGAAGAAAATAGCATAACCAATGAGTCATACAAGAGAAGAAAAACTGCAGGCGTTCGACAAGGTGCTGGACGTGCTGGAGACACTGAGGGTGAAATGTCCGTGGGACCGTAAGCAGACCAACGAGTCGCTGCGACCCAACACCATAGAGGAGACTTATGAGCTGTGCGACGCGCTGATGGCAGAGGACAACGCCAACATCTGCAAGGAACTCGGCGACGTGCTGCTGCATGTGGTGTTCTATTCCAAGATAGGCGAGGAGAAGGAAGCCTTCGACTTTGCCGACGTGTGCACCAAGCTGACCGACAAGCTGATATACCGTCACCCGCACATATACGGCAACGTGCAGGCCGATACCGCCGAGGCCGTGATAGGCAATTGGGAGAAGCTGAAACAGAGCGAAAAGGACGGCAACAAGACAGTACTTGGCGGTGTGCCTAAGGCGTTGCCCGCCTTGATCAAGGCCGAGCGCATCCAGGAGAAGGCAGCCAACGTAGGCTTCGACTGGGAGAAGCGAGAGGACGTGTGGGCTAAGGTTAAGGAGGAAGTGTCCGAGGTCGAGGCCGAGATCGAAGGCAAGGATGCCAAAAGACTTGAGGAAGAGTTCGGCGATCTGCTGTTTGCCGTCATCAACGCCGCCCGACTCTATGGCGTCAAGCCCGAAAACGCCCTGGAGCATACCAACCGCAAGTTCATCGACCGGTTCAACTATATCGAGGCCGGCGCCAAGGCGCAGGGCAAGAAGGTGAGCGACCTGACGCTTGCCGAGATGGACGCGCTGTGGGACGAGTATAAGACAAAGAACGAGAACCGATAACAGTCCGGATATATGATACTGTGCATAACCGAGAAACCGAGCGTAGGCCGTGACATAGCGCGGATATTGGGCGCCACGGCGTCGCGCGGAGGGTATATGGAAGGCAACGGATATTGCGTGACATGGACTTTCGGCCACTTATGCACACTCAAGGATCCGGGCGACTATAACGAGGGCTGGAAACGATGGGCGCTGAGTCCGTTGCCGATGATACCGCCCAAGTTCGGCATCAAGGTGATGGACGATCCCGGCATACAGCAGCAGTTCAACGTCATAAAGAATCTGATAGGGCAGTGTGACGAGATAGTGAACTGCGGCGATGCCGGCCAGGAGGGTGAGGTGATACAACGCTGGGTGATGCAGAAGGCGGAATGCGACAAGCCCATCAAACGCCTGTGGGTCAGCTCGCTGACCGATGACGCCGTGCGCGATGGATTCCGAAACCTGCGCGAGCACAAAGAGCTGGATTCGCTCTACACCGCCGGTATTTGCAGGGCGATAGGCGACTGGATATTAGGCATAAACGCCACGCGCCTGTATTCGCTTAAGTACGGTCAGGACAGACAGATACTCTCCGTGGGGCGTGTGCAGACACCTACACTGGCATTGGTGGTGCAGCGCCAGCAGGAGATAGAGAACTTCGTGCCCAAGGACACTTGGGAACTCAAGACCAAATACCGCGACGTGCTGTTCTCGGCTCAGGTTAAGGCATTCGATGAGGAGGCCAAGGGTCAGGCACTGTTGGAGGAGGTGAGGCAGCATACCTTCGTGGTGGAGGATATCCAGAAAAAGAAGGGTAAGGAAGCGCCACCCAAGCTGTTCGATCTGACATCCCTTCAGGTAGAGGCCAACAAGAAATACAGCATGAGCGCCGACAACACGCTGAAGACAATCCAGAGCCTTTACGAGAAGAAACTGACCACCTATCCGCGTGTCGACACAACATATCTGACCGACGATATGTATCCCAAAATAGGTGGTATCATGCGCAGCCTGAAGCCATACGCGGGATTGACGGCCGAGATATTGGGAGGAAAGATCCGCAAGAGCAAGAAGGTGTTTGACAACTCCAAAGTAACCGACCATCATGCCATCATACCCACGGGACAATCGTTACCGCCCGACCTGTCGCTGGACGAGAAGCGGATATTCCATCTGATAGCGCAGCGGTTCATCAGCGCCTTCTATCCCGACTGCACGTTCGAGCAGACCGTGGTGACCGGAAAGGCCGGCAAAACCGGATTCAAGACTACCGGAAAGGTGATACTCGATCCGGGATGGCGCAAGGTTTACGCCAAGGATCAGAAGAATACAAACGAACAAACGCAGGATGACGACGACCGAATCCTTCCTGAATTTGTTAAAGGAGAAAGCGGATCCCATGAACCGGTGCTGGCCAAGCGGACGTCCAAGCCTCCGAAATATTATACCGAGGGAACACTCCTCAAGGCGATGGAGACGGCGGGCTCGAACGTTGACGATGAAGAACTTCGCGAAGCGTTGAAAGCCAATGGAATAGGACGCCCTTCCACTCGCGCCGCCATCATAGAGACACTGTACAAGCGTGGTTATATCCGTCAGGAACGCAAGTCGCTACGAGCCACGGAAGCCGGCATACAGCTTATAGGACTGATCAGGGAGGAATTGCTGAAAAGTGCCAAGCTGACAGGTATATGGGAGGGTAGGCTGCGTGCGATAGAAGCCGGCAACTACAGTGCCGCGGAATTCATCGACCAGCTCAAGCAGATGATATATGAGATAACCCGCAGCGTGATGAGCGACAATTCCAACCGCCGGATCGTGGCCGAGCAGCCGACGGAGGGCAAGAAAGAGACCAGACAAAAGAAAAGCACAAAAAAGAAATAGGATATGCACAGCAATTTATGGCAATATATCGTGGTGCTCCTGATATTGGCAGGCATCGTGGTATGGATACTGGTGAATCTGTTCAGCAAAAAGCGACGCAAACGGATGAGTAATTGCTGTGGCTGTTCCCTGTCGGAAGTATGCGAAAGCAGGAAATTGGAAAAGCAGGAATGCGACGGAGGGGAGAAATGCGAATGCGAAAAGAATCCCGGCTAACTTATAAAAATAATTAATAAAATTAACAGTTTATAGGAAACTACTCGTATAATTCGTGAAATATTTGTATATTTGCGGTTTAAAATGGACATGGCACTATCGAAAGTGATACCTAACGAGACGGTCAAGAGGTTGCGCCAACTTCTTGACGGCAGTCATAATATACTGATAACCTGTCATGTACGCCCCGACGGCGATGCCATAGGCAGCAGCTTCGGCTGGTACCATACGCTGAAGGCGATGGGCAAGGACGTGAATGTGATATTGCCCGACCGTATGCCTAAGTCGCTGGAATTCCTTCCGTCGACCAAGGATGCGGTGATATACACTCAGCACAAGGAATATGCCGACCGTCTGATGTCGGAGGCCGATCTGGTGCTGTGTTGCGATTTCAACGCATGGAGCCGTCTTGGCAATCTCGGTCAGGCCATGAGCGAGAGCCCTGCCGCCAAGGTGCTGATAGACCATCATCAGAAGCCGCAGATAGAGGGAGCGCTGCAGATTTCGTATCCCGACATGTCGTCGACATGCGAGTTGGCATTCAGGCTGATATGCGATCTCGGCTGGTATCTCGACATGCCGCGCGATGCTGCTCAATGTCTGCTGACAGGCCTGATTACCGACACACAGAATTTTACCGTAAACTGCAATAATCCGGAAATTTATCAGATAATGATAAAGTTGATGGAGAAAGGCGTGGATAAGTCGGAGATTTTGTGGGAAGCTGTCAAGCTTACCACGTATTCTGCCATGAAGCTTAACGCCTTCGCCATAGCGGAGCGCATGGAGATATTCCCCAAATACAGGGGTGCGTTGATATGTCTTACGAAAGAGGATCTTGAGCGATTCGATTACCAGAAGGGAGATACCGAAGGTCTTGTAAACGAGCCATTACGCGTACGGGGCTTGGTATATTCGATATTCCTCCGCGAAGACGACGACTGTATAAAGGTGTCGATGCGCAGCCGCTATGACTATCCTGTCAGCGATATGTGCGAGGATCTTGGAGGTGGCGGTCACAGAATGGCGGCCGGAGCCGAATTCACAGGCACGATGGAAGAATGCCGTATGGCAATTCTGGCCGAAATGGAAAAATATGCCCGACTTGTGCCCCAAAACATTGATAAACTGGAATTGAAATGAAATTGAAAAATATAATATCTATTCTTGGGATTGGCCTCATGATGATGTGGCCGATAAGTTGCAGCAAGACAAAATCGTATTCCGAACTGCTGCTTGACGAGGAACATGCGGTTAACTGGTACCTGGCCCAGAACGAGGTGGAGGTAAGACTTCCCGAAGACTCAGTATTCAAGACAGGGGAGGACGCTCCATTCTATAAGATGGACGGCCAGGGTAATGTATATATGCGTGTCATAAACCCCGGCGACAAGAATTACAGGGCCAAGAGCGGAGACCGCGTGTATTTCAAATATATGCGTCAGAACATATCCGACCTGAAGGCGGGACTGATTACAAAGGACGACTGGATCGGCAATGCCGAGAATATGGCGACTTCTCCGACATTCTTCATTCTTGACGAGACCAATCTGACTTCATCCACCAAATATGGTACGGGTATACAGTTGCCGATGAAGTGGCTCGGGTATTACAGTGAGGTAGAACTCGTAATCAAGTCGATCGAGGGATGGACTGACCAGGCGGACGTGATACCAGTGGTGTATCGAGTCCGTTATTTCCCTGCAGAATATTAGTATCGACTGAGTATATAGCTGAATTACAACAAGAACAAGGTCAACGACCTGAAACAGAAATAGAGCATTATGTCATTGATAAAATCAATATCGGGTATACGGGGAACGATAGGGGGACCTGCAGGCGAGGGCCTGTCGGGCGTTGATGTCGTAAAGTTTACAGCCGCATACGCATCCTTTATCCGCAAAGGTTGTGGCGACAACAATGTGATAGTGGTGGGCCGCGACGGAAGGCTGTCGGGCGAAATGGTGTCGAAGCTTGTGGTCGGCACGTTGATGTCCATGGGTTTCGACGTAATCAACATAGGACTTGCATCGACTCCTACTACCGAACTGGCCGTGACCGGAGAAAAAGCAGCGGGCGGAATTATCATCACGGCAAGTCACAACCCGGTTCAGTGGAATGCTCTGAAGCTTCTGAACGGCAACGGTGAGTTCCTGACCGACCGGGAGGGCAAGGAGGTGATACGCATCGCCGACGAGAACGACTATGAGTTCGCGTCCGTTACCGAGTTGGGACACGAGTATCATGTGGATACGTGGAACCGCAATCATATAGCTCAAGTTCTTGCATTGCCTCTGGTTGACGTGGATGCCATCCGGAAGGCCAACTTCAAAGTAGCTCTGGACGCAATTAATTCCGTTGGCGGCATCGTGATGCCTCAGTTGCTTCATGCGCTCGGTGTGAAGGGCATAGTGGAACTCAACTGCGACTGTACAGGTAAATTCGCTCATACACCTGAACCGATTCCGGAGAATCTGACCGACATTTCGGCTGTAGTAAAGGAATCGGGCGCTGACGTAGGCTTTGTGGTCGATCCCGATGTTGACCGTCTTGCCATCGTTATGGAGAATGGAGAGATGTTTATCGAGGAGAATACGCTGATAGCCATATCGGACTATGTGTTGGAGCATACTCCCGGTTCGACGGTTTCGAACCTGAGTTCGTCCCGCGGACTGCGAGACGTTACACGCAGACACGGCTGCGAATACACTGCCGCGGCCGTGGGTGAGGTGAATGTGGTAACCAAGATGAAGGAAACCGGTGCGATAATAGGCGGTGAAGGCAACGGTGGTGTGATTTATCCCGCCATCCACTATGGCCGCGACGCATTGGTAGGCGTGGCCCTGTTCCTTACCATGATGGCGAAGAGCGGCAAAAAAGTGACGGAAATCAAGGCTGCCCTTCCACAGTACGCGATAGCCAAGAATAAGATACAGCTCACCCCCGAACTTGACGTGGATGCGATCTTGGAGGAAGTGAAGGTGCGCTTTAAGGATGAGGAGATTACCGACATCGATGGCGTTAAGATCGACTTCCCCGACAGCTGGGTGCATCTGCGCAAGTCCAACACGGAGCCGATTATCCGCATATACAGCGAAGCTTCCACAATGGAGCGGGCCGATGCATTGGCCGATGAAATAAAGAAGATCATCAAGGAAATAACAGAGAAATAATGCTTAAAAAGTTCTTTTTAAACACGCTGTCATCGTTTGTCGGGGCATGGCTGGCTCTGGTGCTGGTGGTCGTGTCATCGATGATACTGCTGTTCGGAATGATAGGAAGCGGTATCGCGTCGGAAATGGGCGATGCAGAGCAATTGAAGTCAAAAAGCATTCTGACCATAAACCTTGATGGTGCTGTAAGCGAGCGCGAGTCAGCCACGGCTCCCGACCTTACGTCGTTGGTACAGGGAAACCTGACCAAGCCACAGAACCTTAACGTAATAGTGGAGGCTCTGGAGGAAGCCGCGCGCAACCGCAATATCTCGGCCGTATATCTGAAGTGCGGTGCCCTTCAGGCAAGTCCTGCGGCATGTTATGCCATACGTCAGGCCGTGCTGAAGTATAAGAAGAGCGGCAAGCAGGTGTATGCATACGCAGATACATATACAACAGGAACGTATCTGATAGCATCAGCAGCCGATCGTGTATATATGAATCCGCAGGGAATGCTGGAGATGCAGGGCATGTCGTCGACAGTCCTATATTACAAAGATCTGCTCGATAAGCTCGGAGTGGAGTTCCAAGTAGTGAAAGTCGGTACGTTCAAGTCGGCCGTAGAGCCTTACATCATGAACAGCATGAGTGAGCCGGCCCGCGCTAAGATGGACACTTTGCTCGGAAACATGTGGGGCGTGATAAAAAAGAATATAAGCGAGACCCGCAAGGGAGTGACGCCCCAGGAGATAGACTCTCTTGTATCCAGGACATACATAACTTTTGCCCCTGCAAAAACATCGGTTGAAGCGGGACTTGTAGATTCTCTCGTATACGAACGCACCATCGATGCGAAATTCGCTACACTGACAGGTCAGGACGTGGATGATGTGAATTTCGTAAGCCCGACCACATTGGTGAAGCAGGTACCCTGGTCCACCGCATACGACAGCAAGAACCGTATTGCGGTGCTGTATGCTGTGGGTGAGATCAACGATGTAAGCCAGGAAGGCATAAATTACCATAGTCTTGTTCCGATCATCACGGAACTGGCCGATGACGACAATGTCAAGGGAATGGTGCTTCGGGTCAATTCTCCGGGAGGTTCTGCTTTCGGCAGCGACCAGATTGGCGAGGCCCTGGATTATTTCCAGTCAAAGGGCAAGCCCCTGGCCGTCTCTATGGGTGCATACGCCGCGTCGGGAGGCTATTGGATTTCGGCAGGTGCAGACAAGATTTTCGCAAATCCTCTGACAATAACCGGTTCAATCGGCATATTCGGTCTGATTCCCAACGTAAGGGGTCTGGCTGATAAGCTCGGCGTCAATCCGCAGACAGTATCCACCAATCCCAACGCGCAGTTCCCGAGTCTGACCGAAAGTATGACTGACGAGATGAAGGGTGTGATGCAGCAGTATGTGAACCGTGGCTATGAGGACTTCGTAGGCCGTGTAGCCAAAGGGCGAAAGATGAGTGTACAGGCTGTGAAGCGCATTGCCGAGGGGCGCGTGTGGGACGCTATATCGGCCAAACGCATCGGATTGGTCGATTCAATCGGCAGTCTGAACGATGCGATAGAATGGGTTGCCTCCAAGGCCAAGATTCTTGACAAATACAATGTGGCGGCATATCCTGAGTACAAGCCTTCGTTCTGGGACATGCTTCCTTCTAACCTGTCATCTATGACGACCATGCGGCAGATGCTTGAGCCCAAGCCTGAAGAGATGATGATAATGAAGATGCGCGAGTTGCTGCGTAGAGAAAGAATTCAGGCACGCATGGCCGACATAAAAGTTGAATTCATAGGTAAATAGGCCGTAGGACATATAAACCATCAGAACCATCAACACACGATGCTAACACGCAGTCAACTCATAACATGGTTATTGAAACCTGTATCATGGATATACGGGTGCGTAATGGCCGTGCGCAACTGGATGTTCGACAATAAGCTGTTGCCTGTGATGGAGTATGACGTGCCTGTGGTGAGTGTCGGCAACATCACGGTAGGAGGCACCGGGAAGACACCGCATGTGGAGTATATCATAAACGAGTTGTGCATGACATACAACATTGCCGTCCTGTCGCGAGGTTACAAACGTAAGACCAAGGGCTTCCTGCTGGCCAATTCCACCAGCACACCCGACAGCGTGGGCGACGAGCCGTTGCAGATATACCATAAGTTCGGCAATCAGGTCAAGGTGGCGGTGTGCGAGAATCGTCGGCACGGCATCTCGGAGCTGCTGCGGCAGTTCCCGGACATTCAGCTGATACTGCTTGACGACGCGTTCCAGCACCGGTTTGTAAAGCCTAAGGTATCGATACTGCTGTCGGACTATAACAGACCCATTTACCGCGACCATCTGCTGCCGTTGGGACGCCTACGCGAAAACTGGAAACAGGTGGAACGCGCCGACATGGTGGTGGTGACCAAGTGCCCGGCGCAGGTATCGCCCATTGACGTGCGTCTGATATGCAAGGAATTAGGTGGTGACCATGCAACCAAAGGTCTGAATCCGAGACCTTACCAGAGCCTTTTCTTCTCGCAGGTGGTGTACGGCGGACTGCTTCCCGTATTCCCGGATGACAAGCCTTATCACGTGACACTGGGCAGCCTCACCGAGCGAGACACGGTGCTGCTTCTGACCGGAATAGCCAATCCACGAGGATTCGTACGATATTTCAAGAATTATCCCTTTAAGGTGGTTGTGTGTCATTATCCGGATCATCATGATTTCCAACGCAAGGATATCGAGAATATAAAGAAGAAATTCGATTCGTTGACCGGAGAACGCAAGATGATCATCACCACGGAAAAGGATGCAATACGACTGGCGTATAACCCGTACGTGCCAACAAAACTGAAGCCTCTGACGTTTTATCTACCGATAGCGGTGCAGATGATGTCCAAGCAGTACGGTAGCGACTTCATACGCGACCTGAAGGCACGAATAGAAGCATAAAGTACAGAAAAACAGAATTAGACATAATTAATTGGGCGGACAGTGATGTCCGTGTCATAAATCAATACGATGGAAAAGACATATTTGGAGAAAATCAGCGAGACAGCGGAATATATCCGCGCAGAAGTAGGTGAGCTTCCTGCAATCGGGGTGATCCTCGGCACGGGACTTGGCGACCTGGTGAACTATATAGAGATAAAGAAGGAGATAGATTACCACACTATCCCCAACATGCCTGTGTCTACTGTGGAGGGACACAGCGGAAAGCTCATATTCGGTAATCTCGGCGGCAAGTACATCGTGGCCATGCAGGGTCGTTTCCACTACTACGAGGGCTATGACATGAAGGAGGTGACCTTCCCCGTACGTGTCATGAAGGCCCTTGGAGTCAACACTCTGTTTGTCAGCAACGCATCGGGAGGCATGAACAAGGAGTTCAAGGTAGGCGACGTGATGGTAATCACCGACCACATCAACCTGTTCCCCGAAAACCCGCTGAGGGGTAAGAACTACGAGGAACTGGGCACTCGTTTTCCGGCCATGACGGAGGCATATAGCCACGCATTGATCGACATGGCCGACGCTATCGCAGCCGAAGACAACATCCGACTGATGCACGGCGTGTATGTAGGCACACCCGGGCCAACGTTCGAGACCCCGGCAGAGTATGAGTATTTCCGCGTGATCGGCGGTGACGCAGTGGGTATGTCCACGGTTCCTGAAGTTATCGTTGCCAACCATGCCGGCATGAAGGTGTTCGGCGTGTCGGTTATCACTGACCTTGGAGGCAAGGATGTCCGCGAAGTTCCGACTCACGAGGAAGTGCAGAAGGCTGCCGTCAAGGCCCAGCCCGTGATGACGCACATCATTCAGAAGATGCTGGAGCGTCTGTAATATAGAGTATAAATACATATCGTAAAGATATGTGACAGTCAATTTCTTACACATAACATAATGAGTAACGAAAGAGAGATATCGGAGGTCGGTGAGTTTGGACTCATCGACCTTTTGACAAAAGATTTTCCGTTGCGTAACGAGTCGAGCCGCAAGGGCGTGGGCGACGATGCGGCGGTGTTGTCGTATGGCGACAAGGAAGTGCTCGTCACGACCGACCTTTTGCTGGAAGGCATTCATTTCGATCTGCGTTACGTGCCGTTGAAGCATTTAGGCTATAAGGCCGCGATAGTGAACTTCAGCGACATCTACGCCATGATGGGCACACCAAAGCAGATTGTGGTGAGCGTCGGAGTGTCGAGTCGCTTCACCGTGGACCATATCGAGGAATTGTATTCCGGCATCCGGCTCGCCTGTGACCTATATGGCGTGGACCTGGTCGGAGGAGATACTTCTGCCTCCGTCACCGGTCTGGTGATAAGCGTGACGTGCATAGGAGAGGGAAAGAAAGACGAGATAGTGTACCGCGACGGAGCCAAGCCCACTGACCTGATATGCGTCAGCGGCGACCTGGGCGCGGCGTACATGGGACTGCAGCTGCTGGAACGCGAGAACCGTGTAGCTGCGGAACGAAAGAATCAGGAACCGTTTCAGCCTGACTTCGCAGGCAAGGAATACATACTGGAACGCCAGCTTAAGCCCGAGGCACGCAAGGACATAGTGCAGATGCTGAAGGACAAGGGCATTCATCCCACGTCCATGATGGATGTCAGCGACGGCCTGTCCTCCGAGCTGCTGCATATATGCAAGGCATCGGGAGTGGGTTGTCGTGTTTATGAAGACCGTATTCCCATCGATTATCAGACAGCATGCATGGCCGAGGAATTCAATATGAACATGGTGACTGCGGCCATGAACGGCGGCGAGGATTATGAGCTGTTGTTCACGGTGCCTCTGACCGACAATGAGAAAGTCGAGAAGCTGGAGGGCGTAAAGGTAATAGGCTATATCACCGATAATGATCTCGGTGCGGCCATGATAACACGCGACGGTCAGGAGATGCCGATACGAGCCCAGGGGTGGAACGCATTCACAAAATAAGCAAATACGATATCCGAAGTGAAGAACAAGGGACTGGAATATATCAACAGGCGGTTGCCTGCCGAGTGGGAACGCTGTGGCCGGATACTTATGTCATGGCCTCATATCGATACCGACTGGGCCGACGTGATAGAGGAAGCGCGCGAACAGTTTGCACGCCTCACGGCAGCGTTCGTGTCGACCGGCGACAAGGTGCTGATGCTTACGGCCAACCGGCAGGAGACAATGACGTTTCTGATGAAATGGTTTGATCGGAACGGTTTCGATGTAAAACTGCTGGACAGCGTGGATTACCTGTGTTACGTGTGCAACGACACGTGGACACGCGATTACGGTCCCTTGTCGGTCATTAACGAGGACAACGGCGACGTGCTGACTCTGGATTTCGGCTTCAACGCATGGGGACTGAAGTTTGCTGCCGGCAAGGACAATCAGGCCACTGCCTTCATGGCACGGCACGATGTGATTCCACATGAAGGGTATGTTGACTGCCGAGACTTCATCCTTGAAGGAGGATCGGTGGAAACAGACGGAAAGGGTACGTTGCTCACCACGTCGGAATGCCTGATGAATCCCAACCGTAATCCCGCATACACGCGAAGCGAGATAGAGGACATATTGCGCAAGCGTCTTGGCTTCACAAGATTCCTGTGGCTGGAGCATGGTCACATCGAGGGTGACGACACCGACTCGCATATCGACACATTAGCGCGACTTGCCCCTGGAGATGTGATATATTATTGCGGTCCCGGAGAGGAAATGAACGAGTCGTTGGTGAAAATGCGCGATGAACTGAAGGCTTTGCGTACTGCCGACGGACAGCCTTACCATCTTGTGGAACTGCCATTACCCGACGCCATATATGATGATGAAGGTAATCGTCTGGCAGCTACATACGCCAATTATCTGGTGACGGAGAAAGCCGTGTATGTGCCGATATATCAGCAGCCGCTTAAGGACGAGATGGCGGTAATGATGTTGTCGTTGGCATATCATGACCACAAGATAGTGCCGGTGGACTGCACTACGTTGATAAAACAGGGAGGATCGCTGCACTGCAGCACAATGCAATTGTTATGACGACAAACAGAAAGATTAAAGTAGGAATAGTACAGCATTCGTTCACAGCAGATGTGGAGTCCAATCGCGCCCGGAATCTGACGGCCATAGAGAGTCTTGTCTCCGAGGGGGCACAGCTGATAGTGCTGTCCGAACTGCACGATTCGCTGTATTTCTGCCAGACGGAAGATGTGGAGAACTTCGCGCTGGCCGAGGAGATTCCCAGCGACTTCACCGAGTTTTACGCCAACGCAGCCATGACCAACAACGTCGTGCTGGTAACGAGTGTGTTCGAACGTCGCGCTCCGGGACTGTATCATAACACGGCATTGGTATTCGACACCAATGGCGAGATGGCCGGCAAGTACCGCAAGATGCACATACCCGATGATCCCGGTTTCTACGAGAAATTCTATTTCGCCCCCGGGGATCTCGGTTTTGAGCCGATACAGACTTCGTTGGGACGTCTCGGCGTATTGGTTTGCTGGGACCAGTGGTATCCCGAGGCAGCGCGCCTGATGGCCATGCGTGGAGCGGAGATGCTGATTTATCCCACGGCGATAGGTTGGAATCCCGATGACACCGAAGATGAGAAAGCGCGTCAGCGCGAAGCATGGATTACCGTGCAGCGTGGTCATGCCGTCGCAAACGGACTGCCGGTTGTGTCGGTAAACCGCAACGGGTTCGAGGAGGATTCGTCGGGCCAGACATCGGGCATTGACTTCTGGGGCAGCAGTTTTGTGGCCGGTCCGCAGGGGGAGATACTGTTTATGGCGCCCGACAACGAAGCCTGCGAACATGTGGTGGACGTTGACATGCAGCGCTGCGAGAACGTGCGCCAGTGGTGGCCGTTCTTCCGCGACCGCCGCATCGACCATTACGGCCCGCTGACCAGGCGATGGCTGCAGGAATAGTTTACAAAGTTAAAAAAGTTAAGATAATAGTGGCGACATAGGCGAGTCAAAACATTTATCTTAACTTTTTTAACTTTTAAACTCATAAACTATTTGCGGTATCCGGCGAGGATTACGTATAGGATTACCGGGACACCGACAATAGGGGTGAGGGCGTTGAGGGGGACGACGTTGCTTGGCATCACGGAGAGGCAATTGCATCCCAAGGCCACGATGGCGCCTACAAGCATAGTGGCCGGCATCAGCACCCAATGGTTGTCGGTGCGTGTCATCAGTCGCGCTATGTGTGGCATTGCCAGTCCTATGAACGATATCGGGCCGCAGAAAGCGGTCACAACCGCCGTCAGCAGACCGGTGACGACGAGCAGCCATGTCTTGACGCGCTCAACGCGTATGCCTAAGTTCAAAGCGTAATTGTCGCCCAACAGCAGAATGTTGAGGGGCTTGGCCAGGAGCATGGCGCCAAGCAGGCCCATTATGATCAAGATGGACAGCATGGGAAGCTGTTGTAATGATACCTGTGCGAACGATCCCATTCCCCATATTACATATCCCTGAAGGCTCTGTTCGTTTGTCAGCGATGACAGCAGAGTCACCACAGATGACGTAAGGTATCCCGTCATGATGCCTACAATCAGAAGCATCAGATTGTTGCGTACACGCAGGGAGATCAGAGTCAGTAATCCGGTAATGGCAAAGCTGCCGATGGAGGCGGCAACAATTATGGCCGCATACCCGCCAATGCTTGAGTTGCCGATGGAGATGGTGCCTCCCAATGCAAGCATGACCAACGCCACGCCTAAACTTGCTCCTGAACTGATGCCGAGAATGGAAGGTCCCGCCAACGGATTGCGGAAGGCCGTCTGAAGCATAAGACCCGTTACCGCCAATGCAGCTCCTCCCAACAGAGCCGTCACGGCCTGAGGCATACGGTTTTCAAATATGATATAGGATGTGATGCTGTCGCGGTCGTTGCCCCGAAGCGCGTTCCACACTTCGGACGCGTCGATGTGTACAGCCCCGAAAAAAAGGTTGCATAAGAACATCACCGCAACGCACAGTATAAGCAGCGTGAATGTTAATTTCTTGGAGAGGTTCACTTAAGTCGCTGATAGTAATGTTTATGAATCTTGATTCCCTGCAGCGAGGGATGCAGAATCAGTGCCATGTCGGCTAATATCCATTGCGGATGGAAGGCCGCGTCATCGAAAACACCGCTGTATCTGGTGTTCGATCCCCATACGTTGCCATCCTTGAACGCTTTGAAGCGAGAGTAATTCTTATCCTCCTTGCCCCACTGATCCAGAGTTTTAGGTGTGTCTGAGAAATATCTGACAAACCAGACGTCGGCATCCGCGGCCTTGTATATAACTTCCTCGGGCGCGAGTATCGCACTGCCGGAATCGTTATAGTCATCGAAAGGATTGTAGCCGGCCGCATCGCGTATCAGCGTGCCCGTAGCCGAGCGTGAGGTGGGAACGTTCCAGATGCCGCTATATGTCCCGTCGAACAATACCTTTGGAAGATTGCTGCACAGAGCCGTCTTGAAGATGATGTCGTTGTATTCCTTTTCGGTCCTGGCGAACAGGCTGTCCGCTTCGGCTCCTTTGCCTACCAGTCGTCCGTAAAGCTTCATCCACTCCGCGCGTCCAAGGGGATAAGGCTCGAGATAATCGGCCGCCTCAAGTACGGGAATGTTCATGTTGGCCAGCTTGCCGTGGGTGTCGCCGTTTTCCATGGGCGACAGTACGATGACGTCGGGACGAAGTCGCATGATGGCCTCGATGTTGGGCTGATAGCTAAGACCGCAATCCTGTATCGATTTTTCCGCTACCCTTTTACCGGCCACGGAATCGGTGATGTATTCAGAATCGCAGACACCCCCCACATGATCCAATGCTCCTAACTCGTGAAGCAACGAGACGTGTATGTTATAGTAAACCAAAGCATTCTTTACCGGAGTCTTTATTACCTTGCGCGAATGCGTATCGATGCCTTCGGGAACGTCCTTGCCCTCGTTCAGCAGAATGTACTGTGCCAGCATCCGGGTGGTATCCCACGGGTTGCGGATGTCCACCAACGAATAGCCGTCGCCGTCCACGATGGTCAGGTTTTCCGCATGGGTCATAATGTCGGCACCTTGTGCGGATTCTCCTGACTTGTGACCGCAGGCGGATACCAGAACGATAATCCCCAGAGTAAATAAGTAATGCTTCAGTTTATTAACCATAATTTCAAGAGAGAAGCGGAGGATGCGCCGTCGCAGGTGCGGTGACGCACCCTCCGTTAATTATATGTTATAAGGTTTCCGTCAATACTTGTCGAAGAAAATGGCTGCCGGACCTACGCCGATGTCATACTTCTTGACGAATTTGCCGTCAAGCGTGTACTCGTTGACATAGCCGGGAGCGGTGTACGAAGGATACTTACCGTCCATGATATAGGAGGATATGAACATCTTGCCGCCTATGCGGTCGATGACGATATTGTTGGGATAGTCCACCTGCTGGATTCTCCATTCCTTGTTCGTGTCCTTTGCGATGTCGTAGTAGCCGTAAGTGATTTTAACCTCATCGCTAAACGGAGCGTTGACATAATAGACCTTGTCTTCATCCACAGCCATAATCGAGGCTTCGGCAATCTCCTTGAATTCCAGTCCTTCAACCTTGTAGATTTTGGAGGGAATATCCTGATAGTTACCCTTAGCCAGCAGGTAAAGGCCGTCTTTGTTGGCCTGAAACTCAGCGGGGTTCAATGGCACGGTAATAGTGGCCGTAACAGTGAAGGAATCAATGTCGATCACGCTGGCTGTTGTGCCATAGCCTGAGAGATAATTCATACCATCAGAATTCGGTACATATATCTTATTGCTGTATATACCGATGGTTTCGGGGTTGGGGCCTACCTGGACGCTCTTGTCAATCTGCATTGTCGTGGTATCAAGACGTGCTACATAGCCGTCGTACATGGCCACATAAACCTTGCCGCCGTATGCCACCATGGAACGGGGCTGCGAGCCTTGTTTCGTCCCTTTGAGACGCAGACAGCTAATCTCCTTGTTGGTGTATTTGTCCAGTATGAAGATGCACTGTGATTCGTATACACCGATATATACTTTCGATCCGTAGCATACGCCACACTGAGGCGTATCGCCCAACGACTTGTTGTTAGCAGCCTTGAACACATTGGCTGCCATTGTAGTGTCATTGTAATTCAGAAAGTAGAGGCCGCCTTCTATGCCGCCGCCATAGTAATTCCCCTGGTTCAGGAAGTAGGCTCCGGCCGAATATTTCGGCTGGTCGGGGTTGGGCTCGTAGTCGTGCTTGTTGTCGCTGTCGCACGATGTCAGGGCTGACATGGCTGTCACAACAAGCGCAGCCGATAGGAATTGCTTTAACATAATCTTTCTTGGTGTTTGTTGTAATTGATTTAATATTATGTTGTTATAATGTGAATCTGATTGATGCGCTCCACGACCTGCCTGGCATGGGATAACGTGCCACAATCTCATAGCGCGCGTCGAATGCGTTTATCAGGTCGGCCCGAAGCTGAAGTTCGTGGCCGTGAAACCGGAACGTATGATATGCCGCGAACCCGAACTCCATGTATCCGTGCAGGCGTGTGCTCGGGAGGTTGTTCGTGGAGGAGTAACGCGCCGAGCATCCGTATGAATGGGCTACGAGCGACACCCAGGGATTCTCCCATGCCACGGAGAACGCACCGGAATGGACGGGAGTGTAGGGCAACTGCTTGTTCCAGTCCAGTTTGTCGCGCGAGGTCTTGCTCAGAGCCTTCTGCCAGCTGTAGTTGCCGTTGAATATGATGCTCTGACGCGCATATACCGGGAACTCCGCGTTTAGCGAAAGGTCGATGCCGTAAGCCTCCACGCGGCCAAGGTTGGTCATGGTCCATACGAACATGTTGTACGGTACTGCCACAATCTTGTTCCTGACGCGGTTGAAGTATCCGTCCACCGTCACGTTAAGGTTGCTTATCCAGCTCTGAGACTTCAGGTTATAGGTCAGGCCGGCGTTTAACTGGTCGGTTATTTCGGGATTCAGGTTGATAGACCCGAAATGGTCGAAATACAGTTCGTTGAAAGTCGGCATCCGGAATATACCCTTATAGTTGAGGCGTATGAAAAAATTCTGATTCATCCAGGGCTGGAAGGATACGCCCGCCGATGGAGTGAGTCGGGTGTGACTTAATTTCTTTTCGCCGTCGCCGGGAAAGTCCTGATATATGGAAAGCAGGGCACGGGCCGTGGCCGTGAACCAGCGGTAATGGTACTTCGCGTTTAGACCCTGGAGAATGGAGTTGCGATGCGGGCGGTTGTGCTGTTTCAGGTTGCTGTGCAGATCGTTGTAGAAATAATCGAACGCATACGACAGCGACAGCCCCGATACGGGGACACACAGCAGCGTGGCCGTGCCGTATGCCTCGCGTTGAATATAGCGGTTGTCGAGCACACCGACGGGATATTTGCCGTCGCGGTCGGTGTATCGGTTCTTGCTCCAGTTGAACTTACCCAATACATTGAGCGAGAAGATTTTTGACAGGCGGCTACGGTATTGCGCCTGACCGAACATGTTCACGTCCTTAAGCGCCTCGTGGCTCTCGTTGTTGTACAGGATGGCCGGGCCGGGGAGATGGCGGAACGAGTCGAAGTAGTAATACTTCACGTTGAGCGTGGAGACTGAGTTCGGTTTCCACCGGAAGTTGGCCTCGATGTGTCCGTTGTCGATTTCGGAATTGTTACGCCGTTCCTTTACTGTCTCGCTTCCGTTGGGAATGGAGAAAGTGTAGTTGTTGTTGCTGTGGATGTAGTCGCCCGTGAACAGCCACGCCATATTGTCGCCGATGACCGAACCGATCCTGATATAGGGAGAGACGTATCCGAATGCTCCGGCAGTCAGTTTGGCTGTGAGGTTAAATTTGCGGTCGCCCATCACCGGATTCCATGATGAAATCATGATAGACGAGGATGCCGCCGCCGTACGTGCCGGCACGAAGATATCTTCGTTGTCGCCTATCACCATGGAGATGTCGCTGACGTTGTCGAGCGAATATCTGGAGAGGTCTATCTGTCCGGACTGGGTGTCGCCGAGTTGCGCGCCGTCATAGCTGACGCCGGTGTGCTGTGGACCGAGACCGCGTATGGATACTGTCTTCAGACCTCCCGTGCCTCCATAATCACGGAGTATGACGCCCGGCATACGGTGAATGGCATCGGATATGCCCTTGATGCCCATCTTGTCGAGGTCCCGGTTGGCTATCGTGTGAGTCGGTGCTACCGAGACAACTTCTTTAGGTGCTTTGGCAGAGGAGACTTCAAGAGTCTGAAGGGTGACCGACGCGCTGTCAGGCTGCTGGCCGGCGGTAATCGGGCCGGAGACCATGAGAAGCAGCGCTATCGCAGATATGTGTCTGATTAAATGTAAGTAATTTTCCATCCACGTAGAAAATTGTCATCTTCCAAGGTCGGACTGTAACCGTAGCGGGACTGTCCGGGACTTTCACCCGGTTCATAAAGGAAGACGAATTATCCTGTATATAATATCTAATAACCGGTATCTGATATATGTTTAGTCATCGTTGATTTCTTCCTGTACTATGTAGGAGTTCCTTAACATCTTGATCAGCATGAACATCACATGGTTCGTTGCCGATTCAATCACTTGGTTTCTGTCGCCCTTGAACTGGATCAGTTCCGATACGGTGGTGTCGTGATATCTTACAGCCATCCACACTGTGCCTACGGGCTTGAACTTTGTACCGCCTTCAGGTCCGGCGATGCCGGAAGTGGCCATCGCGCAGTCCGCACGCATCAGTGATGCGGCTCCGCACGCCATATCTTCCACTACCTGCTTGCTGACGGCGCCGAAGCGCGACAGGTTGTTGCGGCTCACCTTCAGCACGTTGGCTTTCACTTCGTTGCTGTAGCTTACCACACTGCCTAAGAAATAGGCCGACGATCCGGGAATCTGCGTGATCTTGTGGGCGATGTTGCCGCCGGTACAACTCTCGGCGCAGGCCACGGTAAGCTCACGCTCCTTAAGCAACTGGCCCAGCACCTCCGACATGGTCAAGTCCTGCGTCGACACGAATTCCTCGTTGAACAGGTCCATGAGCTGTTGCTGGAACCGGTTCATTTTGAACCGCAGAAGTTCCACGGCGTGGTGTGAGCCTGTCAGCAGAATCCTTGTGACAAGATTCAGTGTGGTAGTGACCATGCTGACAAAATCTGGGAGCTGGCTCCTGAAATGCTTGATGATGTCGGCAAGTTCCTCCTCGGTGTAGCCGTATATGGTGACGCAACGGGTCTCGGTATGGAGATCTTTCTCCGTGCCGGGATTCTTGTCGGGAGTGTCGTTCGGGGTTTTCATAGGATGATATCAAACGGTGACGCGCGCGAAGGGAGGGAGTGCGAGCGAACTGTAATCGTGGTTAAGGTATTTGAAGTAACCGGCCATGGCCACCATGGCGGCGTTGTCGGTAGTGAACTGACGTGGCGGAATCCATGCGGTGACATTCATGTCTCGGCACAGGTCGGCCACAGCCTGGCGTATGCCGCCGTTGGCCGATACGCCGCCACCTATAGCCACATGCTTCACGCCGGTCTCGCGGATAGCCGCCTTCAGCTTGGATAGCAATATATCGATGATGGTCTTCTGCAGAGAGGCACACAGGTCGGCCTTGTTGTTCTCCACGAAGTCCGGATCGTTCTTCACGTTATCGCGCAACGTGTAGAGGAAAGATGTCTTGAGTCCGCTGAACGAGTAATCGAAGCTCGGCATGTTCGGCTTGGCGAACTTGAAACGCTTCGAATCGCCCTCCTGGGCCAGACGGTCTATATGCGGGCCGCCGGGATAGGGGAGGCCCATCACCTTGGCGCATTTGTCGAAAGCCTCGCCGGCCGCGTCGTCGATGGTCTGGCCTATGATATTCATCTTGTAAGGTGATTCCACAACGACTAATTGTGAGTTGCCGCCCGAGATCAGGAGGCATAGGTAAGGGAACTCCGGCACGGGGTCGTCGGCATTGTTGCGGATGAAATGCGACAGCACGTGGCCATGCAGATGGTTCACGTCCAGCAGCGGGATGTCGAGCGCTATGGCCAGACCTTTGGCAAACGAGGTGCCCACGTGCAGCGATCCGAGCAGACCGGGACCGCGCGTATAGGCTATGGCGCTGAGGTCATGTTTATCCACGCCGGCCTGACGCAACGCGTCGAACACCACCGGCACTATGTTCTGCTGGTGCGCCCGCGACGCGAGTTCCGGCACGACGCCGCCGTAACTCTCATGCACTTTCTGGCTCGCTATGACATTGCTGAGCAATATCCCGTCGACTATCACCGCCGCCGAGGTATCGTCGCACGACGACTCGATGCCCAATATCACCGTAGGTTTCTCTTTACCCATCATACCGCAAAATTACCACTTTTTTCGCTGTTATCCAAAAATAAATAAAATATGCTGTGAACATCAATGGCACATCAATGGCATAGTAGCGTAATAGTGGCGTGAGCACTGCACTATGCAATGAGAATTCGATATGGGAAAAGAGCGGGCGGCGTTGATACAGCCGTTCATGTTGGATGTGGCGTTTTTCAATGTGAGAAAAAAATTGTAATTTTGCGGTATGACAGCCGTGAGGAATGTCTATCGTGTAGCACGCAGTATATTGTTCGCCGCCATTCTTACAGTGGGGGCTATCGTTGTGTTGCTTTATATCGCGCTGTCTGTGCCGGTTGTGCAGAACGTGATCAAGCAGGAGGCGGAGAAGCAATTGACACAATTGTTCAAGGCTCCGGTAAAGATAGGCGATGTCTCCATAATGCCGTTCAACGAACTGCAACTCAACGATGTGGAAATACGTACACCGGACAATCAGAAGTGCATATCGGTCAAGAATCTCGGTGCCGGCGTGGCCTTCTGGAAACTGCTGATATCCCAGAAAATAGAAATCACTTACGCCGAAATCATCGGTCTTGACGCGGGCATAACACAGGCCAAAGAGGGCGCTCCGCTGAACATCCAGTTCATAATAGATGCTTTTAAGCCGAAACAGCAAAAGAAGGAACCGACAAAGTTCGACCTTGTGCTGCATAACATCGTGATCCGTAAGTCGAATGTGAGATTCGACCGCCTGTGGCAACCCGTCCAGGCGCAGAATGTGCTGGATCCCAATCATCTGAATGTAAGCAATCTGCGTGCAGACATATCGATGCCCAGGCTTAAGAATGACGACTATGTGGTGAACCTTAGACGCCTCAGTTTCAAAGAAAAGTCAGGACTATATGTAGACGGTCTGTCGTTTTTCGCCAGCGTGACTCCGCAGGAAATAGAACTGCGAAACTTCCGCCTCGATTTGTCGGAGGGTAAAGTGCGCATAAATAATCAGAGACTCCCCATCTCCGGATTCAAGAACATTGTCAGCGATCTCAAGAAGGCCGATCTTGATGTGGTTGTCAACATAGACAATCTGCAGCCTGACGATCTGGCATTCCTGTTGCCGAGTCTTGATCAGATCTCAGGAAAGTATGACATAGACGTGCATGTCGATGGCTCAGTCAACAGGTTCAGAGTCGAGAATATGTCTGTGACAGACAATTACGGTAATGTCGACATACATTTCAGAGGCAATGTGTCCGGTCTTGCAACGCCCGAAGAGCTGGAACTCATAGCCGATGACCTGGAAGTGGAAGCTGATGGCGGTTATATGGCCCAGGTACTTGATGCCGTGGGGGTAAATACAGGAGCGGCTGCGGAAATCTTGTCGGAAGCCGGTCAGATTCTTGTAAAAGGCGATGGCGGATTGTCACTGGCCAGGTCGGGCGGCGTGTTTCAGGGATTGGTATCTACTGACCAGGGTCTGGTTAACCTGGACGTGAGCGGAAACCTGCATCACAAGACGCTGAACGGCAAGTTTATGGTAAACACCGAGGGCTTCGACCTCGGTTCGCTCATGTCTGCGCAGCCTGTCGGCCAGGTCAAGGCACGGGCCGAGGGAGAAATCGGCCTGGCACTCAATGACCTGCAGCGTAGTAACGGTAATGTGAAGGTAGAGGCTCCGTCGGTGTTTGTCAACGGCCAGGAACTGACCGATATATTTGTGACATTGCAGAAGCAGGGCAAGCAGACCGACCTGCAGGCGCAGGTGTCGGGCTTGGCCGCAAACGGCGAGTTTACGGCCAGCTGTACTCTCGACGGTGCCGCCTCCACATGGGATGTGACGGGCAATGACCTGAGACTGGACTGCAACGCATTCGGTATATTGCCGAAACAGGGTGCAGTGTTTCAGGTGGCGTCGCTCGACGTAAAAGCGACCGGAAACAACGAGGACAACGTCACAGGCTTTGTCCGTATATCGGACATAAATTATACTCCCGCAACCGGTAATACATTGGCATTGTCGTATCTGAATCTTGATGTCAGCAACATCAATGAAATCAGACGTATAGACCTGGCGAGCGATGTGATGGACGGCAGAGTGCAGGGTCAGTTCGCATTCAAGGAACTTACGGTGCTCGCCACTGAAATACTGTCCAGTGCATTGCCTGCATATATCAAGGCCCCGGACAAGCAGTTAGCCAACTCCAATAGCCTGAATTACGACTTAACCATAAAGTCTGACGCAAAGATATACGAAGCGCTTAACCTTAAGGTGCGTCCCGGTGTGACCGCGCGTCTGTACGGAAACGTAGACAACGGCCGGATGAACGTGAATGTGTCAGCTCCGTATCTGATTCAGGGAGGAAACAAGCTGATAAAGAACGTGAATGTAGCTGCGGAATCGACCGTTGCCAACGGCCTGACAGTAAAAGTCGGTGCCGACTATCCGCTAAAGACACAGTATGTGCATCTTGACGTTGACGGGCATGCGCTGAACGACCGGGTGACAGGTCTGTTATCATGGAAAGGAGAGAGCGGTAAGGAGAACGGGACAATCGACCTCGGGCTGAACATAGTAAGCAATGAACGGGGAAAGAAAGACCTGGACATTGCCATCAACCCAAGCGAAATAGTTATAAACAACGAGACATGGCGGATGTCGCCGGCCACTGTGCGGCTCAGCGACAAACGTCTTACGGTGAACAACCTGAGCCTGCACCGAGGAGACCAATATCTGACCATCCAGGGCGCGGCATCCGATTCGCCTAACGACGAATTAGTGGCCAATCTGCGGGATATAGATCTGGCATATATATTCAACACATTGAACATCAACTATGTGACATTCGGCGGCCGCGCTACCGGAAGGGCAGTTGCATCAAGGCTTTTCAGCGGCACTCCTCTGGCCGAGACGCAGGGACTTCATGTGAAGAATTTCAGTTATAATGGTGCGGATGTGGGTGACGCAGATCTATTGGGGTATTGGGATAACGCAAACAAAGCCGTGGCCATAGGTGCCGACATTCAAGGAGCGACAAAAGACGTATATACGAAAGTAGACGGCAAAATCTTTGTAACCCAGGATTCGTTGCGCATAAATTTCGACGCCCACAAGATAAACTTAGCCTTGATTCAGCCGTTTCTGTCCAACGTGATGGAGAAAGTGGAGGGGGCGGGATCGGCCGACCTTACGCTATATGGCAATTTCAAGCGGATACGTCTTACGGGCAACGCATTCGCCGACACGGCAGCCATCAAGATAGGATATACCGGCGTTACTTACTATGGCTCGGATTCGGTGCTGTTTGACGAGGACAAGATCGTGATTCCCGGATTCAGGATAAAAGACCGATATGGCAATGGCGGCACATTGGCAGGTTCTGTAACACACCAATATTTCCACGATGCCAGAATAGACCTTAACGTCAGGGATATAAAACGAATGTTATGCTATGACATGACCTCCGCGTCGGGTCAGGCCTGGTGGGGCCGGATCTTTGCCTCCGGCTCCGGAAGAATTTCAGGATATCCCGGTTATACACTTGTGAGTTTTGACGCCGCCACCGAGCCCAATTCCACATTCACCTTCTCGATGGAGAAGACTCAGACGGCCCAGGAATACGACTTCCTGACCTTCACAGACAGTCATAAGGATGTAGAGACTGAAATCACTGAAGAGGAAGAGTTCGAGATCAAGTTCAAGAAGCCGGCGGAGGAAGAGGAAGAAGCAGGAATCTTCGAGATGGACCTGTCTGTGGCCCTCACGCCGTCGCTGAAGATGAACGTGATAATGGATCCGTCTGCAGGTGACAAGATAACGGCAATTGGGTCAGGCGCGATGCGCCTGAATTACAACACATTCAGTGATGATGTGGAATTGTTCGGCCGATACTCCATCAACGACGGAAGCTACCGTTTTACTTTCCAGGACATCATAATTCGCGATTTCAAGATAAAGGAAGGGAGCAGTATCTCGTTCAACGGCGATGCGATGAAGGGTATCCTTGATCTTACGGCCGGTTACAGGGTGAACACGAATCTGTCTGATCTTGACAAAAGTTTCGCTACCGACCGCGACCTGAACCGCAGTTCCGTGCCGGTAGAGGCTTTGCTGAAGGTTACAGGAGAGCTGCAGCATCCTGACCTGGCGTTCGACATAGCACTGCCTACCGTGACCGGCGACGTGGAGCGTAAGGTACGCAGCATTGTGTCGTCGGAGGAGATGATGCAGCAGCAGGTGCTGTACCTGCTGGCGCTGAACAGGTTCTACACCCCCCAGTTTTCAGGCACATCCGACGGCGAGTTGGTGTCGATGGCATCGTCCACGCTGTCATCCCAGATATCTAACGTAGTGTCGCAGCTTACGGACAAGGTGTCATTGAACCCGTCGTTCAAATCGGGTAGAAACGACTTCTCGGATATGGAAGTCGATCTGGCGCTCTCATCTCAATTGTTTGACAACAGATTGATAATTAATGGGAATCTCGGATATAGAGACCGCAGCGTATCACAGACCACCTTTATCGGAGACTTCGACCTGGAATATCTGCTCACCAAGGACGGCAAGCTGCGCCTGAAGGCATACAATCATTTCAACGATGCATATTATTACTTGAAATCGGCGTTGACCACGCAGGGCGTAGGAATCATTTTCCGCAAGGACTTTGACGATGCGTTCAAGTTTCTTCGCAAAAAGAAGAAGAAAAATGGGCTAAAAACCGATTCCGTGCGTTGAATAATTAGTTAAGAGAGTTGAAAAAGTGGAAAAAGTTAAGAGGAATGTGCAGACTTGCTGACGACGGTACTATTATCTTAACTTTATAAACTTTGTAAACTTTATAAACTTAGAAAACGATATGGACATTCCATTCAATATAAATATTGACAATATCGTGAGCTATCTGGGCATCAAGAGGCAAAAGAAGATCGGGATAGCATTAGGAGGCGGAGGTGCTAAGGGATTCTCGCACATCGGTGTGCTGATGGCCATGGAGGAATTCGGGCTGAAGCCGCAGATCATCTCGGGTGTGTCGGCAGGTTCCATAGCGGGTGTGTTGTATGCCTCCGGACTTTCGCCCATGGACATCAAGGAATGTTTCGTGGAGTCTGGCAATTTCGGCGACTTCACCGAATGGTCAATCCCCAGGGCCGGGATATTCAAGCTTAACAAGTTTGCCATGCTACTGGATTCATGGCTTCCGGTCAAGAACATCGAGGAGCTGAAGATTTCCACGATAGTCTGTGCCACCAATCTGTCGCGCGGCACCCAGGTGGGATGGCGCAAAGGAGAGATAGTGCCGCGCGTATTGGCCTCGTGCAGCGTGCCCGTGATATTCAATCCAATCAAGATAGAGGGTGAATATTATGTCGATGGTGGGGTATTGCATAATCTGCCGGCTTGGGCCATACGCAAGGAATGCGACGTGCTGTTCGGTTCCAACTGTTCGCCGTTGGACCGAAAGTACAGATACAGAAACTCGATTCTTGATATCGCGGCCAGGGCTTTCTCGCTGTCGATGAAGGCAAATGTGATTCACGACATGGAGATATGCGACTATGTGATAAAGCCTTTGGAAATAGGGGAGACCAAACTGTTCGACCTAAAGGCGCTGAACCGAAACATCAATATAGGTTATGACGCTACATGCAGGATATTGAGTGAGATAAGCAGGAGCGGGTCAGTAAAATAGGACTAAGAATATCCGAATAAACGAACAAAATCTATAACAACGAACAACCGAGCATAGAAACAGAACGATGAAAGAGAAGCCAATAGTTTACCAGATGTTTCCGCGCATCATGACCAACATGAAGTCGGAATGCGTGGTCGACGGCAGTTACGAGCAGAATGGAAGTGGCAAATTCAATGGACTGACCGAAAAGACATTGAAGTCGATCAAGACTCTCGGCGTCACCCATGTATGGTACACCGGAGTGATCGAGATGGCCACAAAAACGGAGTTCCCGGGCATTCCCGGTGATAATCCCAATGTCGTGAAGGGTGAGGCCGGCTCTCCGTACGCCATAAAGGATTATTACGACGTGTCGCCGGCCCTTGCCGAGAATGTCGACAAGCGAATGGAAGAATTCCAGGCCTTGGTGAACCGTACGCACGACGCGGGACTGAAGGTGTTGCTGGACTTCGTACCCAACCACACCGCACGAATGTATCATTCGGACGTGGCACCCGACGGCATCGACGACTTCGGAGCGTACGACAACATCGGCATGTTCTTCACGCCGAACAACAATTACTACTATATCACCAACCAGCAGTTCGCCCCCGATTTTGACCTCGGTGCCGAAGGGGATACTCCATACGTGGAGTTCCCCGCCAAAGCTACCGGCAACGACTGCTTCACAGCCTTCTGCGGCAAAACAGACTGGTACGAGACGGTGAAGCTGAACTATGGTTTCGATCCATGGGAGCATAAGGGATATTATAATCCTGTCCCGGATACGTGGCTGCGGATGCTTCATATACTGCGATTCTGGGCTTCGAAGGGAATAGACGGTTTCCGCTGCGACATGGTGTTCATGGTGCCCGTCGAGTTCTGGCATTGGGCCATTCCGCAGGTCAAGGCCGATTATCCCGGCCTGATATTCATAGGCGAGATATACGACGTGAGCCTGTATCACACGTTCCTGAACTATTGCGGTTTCGACTATCTGTACGACAAGGTTAACCTGTACGACACGCTTGTGGGTATAGAGCGCAACAACGTGTCGGCTGCTCAGCTCACGGGGTGCTGGCAGACCGTGGACGGCATCGGCGACCGTATGCTCAACTTCCTGGAGAACCACGACGAGGTGCGTTTCGCCAGCCCGGCATTTGCCGGCGACCCCATGAAGGTAGTGCCGCACTTAGTGGTGAGCGCCATGATGAGCAAGGGTCCGTTCATGATATATTACGGCCAGGAACTCGGCGAGCCTGCCCGTGACAACGAGGGCTTTGCCGGCGACAACAACCGTACCACCATATTCGACTACTGGAGCCTTGACACGTTGCGCCGATGGTACAACAACGGTCTGTGCAACACCGCGCACCTGACCGCGCACGAGAAATGGCTGCGCAATCTGTACAAACGCGTGTTGACACTGTGCAACAAGAGCGACGCCGTGCGTGAGGGTGCATTCTTCGACTTGATGTACGTCAACCTTCAGCAGCCGGACTTCGATCCTCACCGCCTGTTCGCGTTCGTGCGCTATACCGACACCGAGGTGCTGCTGTTCGTGGCTAACTTCGCCGATCAGCCCAAGACGCTGCGTCTCAACGTGCCCGACCTGTGCTACGACATGGCCGGAATAGCCGAGGGAGACTATAAGGTGGAAGACCTGCTGTGGAAGCAGCCCCACGTATTCACCATGCAACGTGGACAACAGGCAGTGCTGGAGGTCGGACCCCACGACGCGTTGATATTGCCGCTGAAAAAGGTGAAGCCTGCAAAGAACGCAAAATAAAATTAATGTTAATATAACATTTCATTTGCATTAATAACGGATTATCTTTAATTTTGTAGCATAAAACCGGCGTTTTAACAAAGAAGGCGCAAGGAACAAAATAACATCATACCCAATGAGCAATTCTCTACCGCCGATCAAGGTATTTGCAGGGTCGTCGTCCAAGTATCTTGGCGAGAGCATCTGTAAGGAACTCGGCATTGAATTAGGCAAAATGAACAGAGAGCGTTTTGCCGACGGTGAATTTGAAGTGTCGTTCGAGGAGTCGATACGAGGCAGTGAAGTGTATCTTGTACAGTCCACGTTTCCGACGGCAGACAATCTGATGGAACTGTTGCTGATGATAGACGCGGCCAAACGTGCGTCGGCAGCATCGATCATCGCTGTGGTGCCTTACTTCGGCTGGGCGCGTCAGGACCGCAAGGACAAGCCCAGAGTGTCCATCGCCGCCAAGCTGGTGGCCGACCTGCTCAGCGTGGCAGGCATCGACCGGCTCATCACCATGGATCTCCATGCCGACCAGATCCAGGGATTCTTCGACGTTCCAGTCGATCACCTCTATGCAAGCTCCATCTTCATCCCCTACATCGAGAGCCTGCACCTGAAGGATATGGTAATAGCATCGCCCGACGTAGGCGGAGCAAAGCGCGCCAACTCGTATGCCAAGTACTTTGACGTGCCCTTAGTGCTGTGCCACAAGACCCGCGCCAAGGCCAACGTGGTGGAGAAGATGACCGTCATCGGCGACGTAGAGGGCAAGAACGTGGTGTTGATCGACGATATCGTAGACACCGCCGGTACCATCACCAAGGCTTCCGACCTGCTGCTGACCTACGGCGCCAAGTCCGTACGCGCCCTCTGCAGCCACGGCGTGATGTCCGACCCCGCTACCGAGCGTGTGCTGAACTGTGGCATCGAGGAACTGGTATTGACCGATTCGATCCCATATATCAAGGAGAACCCCAAGGCAACCATTCTGCCCGTGTCCAAGCTGTTTGCCGACACAATCCGTCGCATTCACAACAATCAGTCGATCTCCAGCCAGTACTTATTCAAATAATAAAGTCATAAACCGAAAACTTTAACAATCATAATATTATGAGCAAACCGTATGTAGTAGGTATAGACATAGGCGGCACCAACACGGTGTTCGGCATTGTCGATGCCCGTGGCCAGGTAGTGGCCAGTGATTCAATCAAGACCCAGAAGCACACCAATTTCGACGATTATGTAGCCGAGCTGCACGAAGGTCTCAGCCGCCTTATCAAAGTAAACGAACTGGAGGATCAGATTCAGGGAATCGGTATCGGTGCGCCTAACGGCAACTATTATACCGGTGAGATCCAGAATCCGCCGAACCTGCCCTGGGGTCCTGAGATTCCGCTGGCCGAGAAGGTGAGCAAGGCATTCGGGGGCGTACCTGTAGCAGTTACCAACGATGCTAATGCCGCTGCATTAGGCGAGATGACATACGGCGCAGCCCGCGGTATGAAGGACTTCATCATGATTACCCTCGGCACAGGTGTCGGATCGGGTATCGTGATCAACGGTCAGCTGGTTTACGGCTCGGACGGATTCGCCGGCGAGCTCGGCCACATCATCGTGAAGCGTAACAATGGCCGTGTATGCGGATGCGGACGTACCGGATGTCTCGAGGCTTATTGCTCGGCCACCGGCGTGGCACGCACGGCACGTGAGTTCATCGAGGTGCGTCAGGAACCATCGCTGCTCCGCAACCTCGACATCGACGCCATCACATCCAAGGATGTGTACGACGCCGCTATCGCCGGCGACAAGCTGGCCAAAGAGATATTCACATATACCGGAACCATCTTGGGCGAGGCCATGGCCGATATGGTTGCCTTCTCCAGCCCGCAGGCCATTATCCTGTTCGGCGGTCTGGCCAAGAGCGGCGACCTGCTGATGACTCCTCTGCGCGAAGCCTTCAACAAGAATGTTTTGAATATTTTCAAGGGCCATACCAAGCTTCTTATTTCGGAACTCAAGGACAGCGACGCAGCCGTGTTAGGCGCATCCGCACTGGGATGGGAGGCCAAGTACCGCTACGAGGCGCCGGCAGCCGATGCCGCAGCTACCGCAGCAGCAACAGTCACCTCTGCTTCCGCTTCCGCCGACACAGAGAAATAAGTCAGTATGCTTACATAATAAAAGAGTGCAGCCCTAGGACTGCACTCTTTTATTATGCGTTCATTTGTGAGCTAAAATAAGGATAGTTCCTTATAGAGCTGGTGGACGGGGAGACCCATGACGTTGTAGAACGAGCCGTGGATGGATTCGACAGCCACGCAGCCTATCCATTCCTGGATGCCGTAGGCGCCGGCCTTGTCCAGCGGCATATAGTTTTCTACGTAATAACGTGCTTCTTCTTCGGAGATATGACCGAATTTGACATCTGTAATCGTAGTGAACGATATGCGGCGATCTACTGTCATGAGGCAGACGCCACTCACGACCTGATGGGTATGGTCGGACAGAGCGAGCAGCATTTCCACAGCCTCGTCGGTGTTTTTGGGTTTGCCGATTACGCGGTCTCCCAACACCACGACGGTATCGGCGGTAATAATCAGTTCGTTGGAACGCAGCATCGAGATATATGCGTCTGCCTTTTTGTTGGCGATATATGAGGCCACCTCGAGACGGGGAAGGTCCTCGGGATACGATTCGTCGATGCCTCCGATGGAAGCGACGTTAAACTGTACGCGAAGTTGCGACAGCAGTTCGCGACGGCGCGGCGACTTGCTCGCCAGCAATACATGATATTTACTTAGATTATCCAGCATGAACTAAATTTTGAGTCTTAGAGTGTGTTAACTTTTAAACCGTTTTAACAAATGAATAGAGTAATTATTTAAACTTCAAATTAATCTTGAGGTCTTTTTTGGCTGATTTTGCCAAGCATCGTCGGTCACGGTGCCCGCACCGCTCCCTCCTTGGCTTGCAAAATCATCTCAAAAAATCCTCTCAATCTTAATTTGATTTAAAAGT
>CADBNR010000075.1 GCA_902796035.1 uncultured Bacteroidales bacterium
AAGTTACTGAATTTCAGCGACTTGACCAAATTTTTAGTGTTAAATTTTCATGCTAAACATCATATTTTTAACGGATTAAACACTTGGCTCCTCGGAGCCGTTAACAAACTCTCAAAAAATAACCGAAGTATTGTTCTATCTAAATCTATATCATCAATTAGATCATTAGACTTTTTCATAGACGTCTTTTCTTTTCACAATTTGGTGGTATAACAAATTATGTTTAAATTTGCACAAAAATTTCAATATGACAAAGAACAAGTCTAAATATCAGAATCGCATTCGTGTAGTACTTGCGGAAAAGGTTATCTCAAATCATTGGCTAGCTGATAAAATGGGAGTTACAGATATGACGGTATCCCGTTGGACAACCAATAAGATTCAACCTTCTATGTCACAGTTTGTTGAAATATCTAATCTGCTTAATGTAGATATAAAAGATCTAATTGAATATAATCTGATAAAAATAATCAAATGAGTAGAACAAACGATTTCAAAAATATAACAGTGTCATTGGGGAATAACCTCTACTATAGCAGTCAAGATGCCGTAGTAGCTTTTGGTGACTCTCTTCAACTATTGGAAAAATTACCGGATCACAGCGTGTCTCTTATTTTAACAGATCCGCCCTATCATAGCACTAAAAAAAATAATATAATTAATGATAAGGCATTTTCAACTGATGATGATTTTATTAGTTGGATGGAATCGTATGCTTTGCAATGGAAACGAGTGCTACGTCCCAATGGTTCTATATTCATGTTTTGTTCTTCTTGCATGGAGTCAAAACTGGATAATATGTTAAGTAAATACTTTAATATTTTATCACACATAGTTTGGACAAAACCAAACGATCCAGGATACGATGGCTGGAAAGGGAAGATGAAAAAGGAAGCTCTTAGGCAATGGTATCCTCATTCGGAACGTATTATTTTTATGGAGTCGGCATCCGATGGAAATTTAAATCGCTCATATTTTGGTAATTATCTTAGACGTTTGCGCAATAAATGTAATCTTTCTGGAAAGGATATGACAGAAATGATAGGCGCATACGGAAAAATAAATCACGGAGGAGCTGTGTCGAATTGGGAAAGCGGGCGTAATATTCCAAGCAGAGAACAGTATGCCTCCATTTGCGACGCATTGAGACGATCTGGAATCAAAGAAGATCTATTGACGTATGAAGACGTTATTCGCCCATTTGAGGTTAATGCAAATGTGGAGTTTACAGATGTGTGGAACTTCCCGTCTGTAAAGCCTTACAAGGGCAAACATCCAGCAGAAAAGCCAGTAAACATGCTTGAACACTGTATTAATTGTACTACCTTCCCAGGAGATATTGTACTTGATTGTTTTGCAGGTTCAGGTAGCACAATCTTAGCCTCCTTAAAAACACATAGATTAGGGATTGGGATTGAAATAGACGAAGGGTGGTGTTCTTCAATCAAAAAAAATATAGAAAATATGATAAAAGCAGGTGACGAATACGAAGACATACAAGTCTTGATGAAGAGGCAGACTGTTATTAAAGAACCATCGCTTTTTAATTTTGAAAATTAAAAGGTATGAATATTGTTTTTTATCAGCACTCGACGCATCCACTCTAAAGTCGCTTCAATACCGGAATCCTTAACTACGACATTGCAGTGGTGGTGTCCCCATCCTAAATTATAGGGTTTATGATTAAACTCTCCTGTACGAAGTTCATGTATATGAAATAAGCTAACCTCCGTTACAGTTAAATCTGGAACATCTCTTCCTTTAGCTTGTTGTAGTTTTTTACAAAAACCGATGGCAGAAATATGCTGTAGGCACAATGGACATATAGTATATCCATCAGCATCTATTATTCGAGAACGCTCTAATTTTGTTCTGTCATATAATCCTTTCTGTGTCGCTTCATTTTTAAGTTCGGAAATATATTCACGTAAAGCATCCGGATTTTCTGCATCATTTATAATTTGCTCTATGTCTTTGCACGACCAAAATAGAACTTCTAGTTGCAACTTGCAGTCTTTGATGTTCTGCATGTTTGAATATTCATAAACTCGAATGCCGGCACCTTTCATCGAAGATGTACAAAAACCTTTTACAATTTTTGATTGTCCTTCTGAGGTTGTCGCAGGTATTCTTGCAACATACTCGCCACCTAATGGCATTCTCCTCGAGTTAGCAGCTTTCCATATCTTCAAAGGGGGATATTTGATCCACTGTTCTCGTGTTTCATAAAACACCAATAAATTTTCCCCAAGAATTAACCCTTTATGATGTGTTGAGGCAAAGTAATCCTCTGGTCTTATCAATACAATATAACCATTTTCATATTGCCCATTGTCCGAAGGAGCTTGTGCACAAATTTCATATTCCTCATATGGGATGATAACTGTACTATTACGTCCAACACGATTTTGGTATATTACATCGTCATCAGCACCACGGGTTTGACCAGTTTTATATATTTTCGTCTTTACGGATGCGGGAAGATATTCAGTTTTATTAGCCATAGTTAGAAGTCCATCAAATGGGATAATGTAATGTTCAATCCTTTTGCAATTTTATCAAGTGTGTTCAAAGTCGGACTTTTCTCACCTCGCTCAACTATGCCGATATATGTCCGATCAACTCCGCACTTGTATGCAAATGATTCTTGAGAAAGACCAGATGCTTTCCTTAAGTCGGCCAATCTCTTTCCAAATGCCATGTTTATCTTTGTCTTATTCATGTTGCGAAATTATAATAAAGTAGACTAAAGAACAACGGACTAAAGATAGCATAATCTGCAAAATTTACATTGAAGTTGCAATTCACAATAAGAGATATATCATCGCTAATTAAGGGATGTTCCAAATATGTTCCAAATATGGAAAACTATATCAAAGTTAATCAATTCTTATCGATAAACACTAAAAAGAAAATGGAGCGTAACCTTTTTAGCTACACTCCATTTATATGGATTTAGATATTTCTGAATTGACGGATTACTTGACTTCCTCGAAGTCGACGTCCTCGGGGCCGTTGTTGGGCTGCTGGCCTGCGTTAGGCTGTGCGCCTGCGTTGGGCTGAGCACCTGCTCCGGCTGCGTTCTGGGCATTGTAGATGTCCTGAGCGGCTGCCTGGAATGCGTCGGTCACGGCCTTGACGGCGGAATCGATGTCTTCTATCAGCTGCTGTTTATGAACATCTTTCAGATGCTGCAGAGCGGATTCAACGGTTGCCTTCTTATCGGCCGGAATCTTGTCGCCCAGTTCGGCGAGCTGCTTCTCGGTCTGGAAGATAACGCTGTCGGCGTGGTTGAGTTTGTCGGCACGCTCCTTGGCCTTCTTGTCGGCAGCCTCATTGGCCTTGGCCTCGTCGCGCATGCGCTGTATCTCGGAGTCGCTCAGACCGCTCGACGCCTCGATGCGGATGGACTGTTCCTTGCCGGTGGCCTTATCCTTGGCCGTTACGTTCAGGATACCGTTGGCATCGACCTCGAATGTAACTTCGATCTGGGGAACGCCACGGGGTGCGGGTGCGATACCACCTAAGTTGAACTCGCCCAACAGCTTGTCGTCGGCTGCCATAGGACGCTCGCCCTGAAGCACTCGGATTGTAACTTCAGGCTGGTTGTCGGCCGCTGTGGAGAATACCTCGCTCTTACGGGTCGGGATAGTGGTGTTGGCGTCGATCAGCTTGGTCATCACGCCGCCCATTGTCTCGATACCGATTGACAGAGGCACGACGTCGAGCAGAAGCACGTCCTTCACGTCACCGCTCAGCACGCCGCCCTGAATGGCTGCGCCGATGGCCACAACCTCGTCGGGGTTAACGCCCTTGTTGGGTTCCTTGCCGAATATCTGCTTAACCTTGTCCTGGATAGCGGGGATACGTGTGGAACCACCCACCAGGATAACCTCGTCGATGTCCGATGCTGTCATGCCGGCGTCCTGCAGAGCCTTCTGGCAGGGACCTGCGACAGCGTCGATCAGGTTGGAAGCCAGCTGCTCGAACTTGGCACGAGTCAGAGTCTTTACCAGGTGCTTCGGGCCGGAAGCCGTAGCAGTGATGTAGGGGAGGTTGATTTCGGTCGAAGTAGAGCTTGAAAGCTCGATCTTTGCCTTCTCGGCAGCCTCCTTCAGACGCTGCATTGCCATAGGATCCTGACGGAGGTCAACGCCCTCGTCTTTCTTGAACTCGTCGGCAAGCCAGTCGATGATTACGTGGTCGAAATCGTCACCACCCAGGTGTGTGTCACCGTTGGTGGACTTAACCTCGAACACGCCGTCGCCAAGCTCCAGGATGGAGATATCGAATGTACCGCCACCGAGGTCGAATACGGCTATCTTCTGCTCCGTGGTGGCCTTGTCCAGACCGTAAGCCAGAGCGGCAGCGGTAGGCTCGTTGATGATACGCTTAACCTTCAGACCGGCAATCTCACCGGCATCCTTGGTGGCCTGACGCTGTGAGTCGTCGAAGTATGCGGGTACCGTGATGATGGCCTCTGTGACAGGCTGTCCCAGGTAGTCCTCGGCGGTCTTCTTCATCTTCTGAAGGATCATGGCCGAAACCTCCTGCGGAGTGTAATCGCGGCCGTCGATGTCAACCTTAGGCATGTCGTTCTGGCATACTACCTTGTAGGGTACGCGCTTGATCTCGTCAGTAACCTGGTCGCATTTCTCGCCCATGAAGCGTTTGATGGAGTATATGGTACGCGTCGGGTTGGTGATGGCCTGACGCTTTGCGGGATCGCCTACCTTGCGTTCGCCGCCGTCAACAAATGCCACTACCGACGGGGTGGTGTTGCGTCCTTCGTTGTTGGGTATGACAACAGGATCCTTGCCCTCGAGCACTGCCACGCATGAATTCGTGGTTCCTAAGTCTATACCAATAATCTTTCCCATGATTTCTATATTTTATTTGATTAATTTTCTATCGTCATATCCGGGTCTTTATCCCGTTCGCTACTATATTAACAAATAAGATGCTAAAACGATTGAATTTAACAGAAAATTTTAAAAAATGGCGTAACGAACTGAATTCCAAAATAAAAGAATTCTTAATATTTGGAATGATAAATGTGACAAAAGTGGCAAAACAGGCAAAAAAGCATCAAAATGCAGCCGAAATAGCGATTATCTGCCTAAAAATTCTTAACTTTGCATTCTGAACATATATGAAATCGCACGGCGGTGACGCACAGCGGTTAGAAAGACACTTCAAAAAGAATGAAACCATTACAGCAGAAGTTATCGGTATATGACGCGCCCCAGAAGGCTAAGGCCGCGGGCGTATACCCATATTTCCGGGCCATATCGAGCGAGCAGGACACCGAAGTAATAATGAACGGCAAGAAGGTGCTGATGTTCGGATCGAACAGCTACATGGGCCTGACCAATCATCCGAAGGTAATAGAGGCTGCGATAGAGGCCACCAAGAAATATGGAACCGGAATGGCCGGTTCGCCGTTTCTGAACGGGACGCTGACCATACACAAGGATCTGGAGGCACGTCTGGCCGACTATGTAGGCAAGGAGGATGCAATGATATATTCCACCGGATTCGGTGTGAACTTAGGTGTCGTATCGACGCTCACAGGTCGCGAGGATTACATCATACTCGACGAGCAGGACCATGCGTCTATCATAGAGGGGCGCAGACTGTCGTTCTCCAACTATCTGAAGTATAAGCACAACGATATGGAGAGCCTGGAGAATCAGCTGAAGCGTTGCGAGCCTGACAAGGTGAAGCTGATCGTGACAGACGGTGTGTTCTCCATGGAGGGAGATGTGGCCAATCTGCCCGAGATTGTCCGTCTTGCCAAGAAATACCACGCTACCGTAATGGTGGACGAGGCTCACGGAATCGGTGTGTTCGGCGAGGGTGGCCGCGGTACTTGCAACCATTTCGGTGTGACAGACGACGTGGACCTTATCATGGGCACGTTCAGCAAGTCGCTGGCGTCCTTAGGCGGATTCATAGCCACCGACAAGGTCATAACCAACTTCCTGCGCCATCATTCGCGTTCATATATATTTACGGCATCCATCACGCCGGCTTCAACCGCAGCCGTGAACGCCGCTCTGGACATCATCCTGGCAGAACCCGAGCGCCAGGAGCATCTGTGGAAAATCACCAACTACGCTCTGGAGCAGTTCCGTGCCATGGGATGCGAAATAGGCCATACATCCACGCCTATCATTCCTCTGTTTATCCGCGACGACTACAAGACATTCCACGTAACCAGCGATCTGCTGAAAGAGGGAGTGTTCGTAAATCCTGTAGTAACGCCGGCTGTGGCTCCCCAGGACACACTGATACGCTATTCGCTGATGGCCACGCATACCGAGGAACAGGTGCAGCGTTCGCTTGAAGCTATCGAGAAGGTGTTTAAGAAATACGACCTGTTGAAAAAATAAGAATCCATGGATTTCAGAATCGATGGAGTTGCGCCCGACAGCGCGGCACGTGCCGGCATGATCACCACTGCGCATGGTGAGGTGCCGACACCTATCTTTATGCCCGTAGGTACAGTGGGCAGCGTCAAGGGCGTGCACATGCATGAACTGAAGAACGACATCGACGCCAAGATAATCCTCGGCAATACATACCACCTATATCTTCGTCCGGGTCTGGACATTCTGCGTCAGGCCGGCGGACTGCACAAGTTCAACAGCTGGGACCGTCCCATATTGACCGACTCGGGTGGCTTTCAGGTGTTCTCGCTCACAGACATCCGAAAGCTGAAGGAGGAGGGCGTATGGTTCCGCAGCCATATAGACGGCAGCAAACATCTGTTTACACCCGAGAACGTAGTCGACACAGAGCGTGTGATCGGCGCCGATATAATGATGGCTCTCGATGAATGCTGTCCCGGCGACGCCGACCGCGACTACGCCGAGAAGTCGTTACGGCTCACCCAACGGTGGCTGGAACGCGGCTGGAAGCGTTACAAGGAGACCGAGGGCCTGTATGGCTACGACCAGGCATATTTCCCGATAGTGCAGGGATGTACATACAAGGATCTGCGTCAGGACGCCGCCAAACATATAGCCGACCTCGGCGCCGACGGCAACGCCATAGGCGGCCTTGCGGTAGGTGAGCCAACAGAGGTAATGTACGACATGATCGAAGTGGTGAACGACATCCTGCCTCAGAATAAGCCGCGCTATCTGATGGGCGTCGGAACACCCGCCAACATTCTTGAAGCCATTGACCGAGGCGTGGATATGATGGACTGCGTGATGCCCACGCGCAACGGTCGCAACGGCATGATATTCACCCGCAACGGCATAATCAACCTGAAGAACAAGAAATGGGAGAATGATTTCGGACCGCTTGACCCCGGCGGTGCGTCGATAGTGGACGAGGAATACTCGCGCGCATATCTGCGGCATCTGTTCACTGCTCACGAGCTATTGGGAATGCAGATAGCGTCGATCCATAATCTCGCGTTCTACCTCTGGCTGGTGCGCGAGGCACGCAAGCATATCCTGACCGGCGATTTCAAGAGCTGGAAGGAGGAGATGGTCGTTAACGTGACAAGACGGTTATGAAGTGGGTCGAAGGTCTGAAACGCAAGCGCCGTTACCGTAAGCTGATTAAGCTGCGGAAAGGACGCGTGCGTAAGAACAAGACCGATGCACACTCACGCGGCCTTATGGCCAGCTTCAAGGGAATGCCTGGCCTTAAGATACTTGATGTATATATCCTAAAGAAATTCTTAGGAACCTATTTCTTCGCCACGATTCTGATTCTGGCTGTCATCGCCATGTTTGCGATTACCGAGAAGCTTGATGCGTTTCTGAGGGCACCGCTGAAGGAAACGATTTTCGATTATTTTATGTCGTTCCTGCCTTATTTCGCATTGCAGCTGGCACCACTTATAACATTCATCTCTGTAATATTCTTCACGACCAAACTCGCCGACCACTCGGAAATCATTGCGATGCTGTCGAGCGGCATCAGCTTCAACAGGCTGATGCGACCGTATATGTATGGGGCGGCCGTGATTGCAGCACTGACGTTTGTTCTAAGCAACTATCTGATACCTCCCACTAACATACGGCAGATTAACTATTACAACAAGTATGTGAAAAACAAGGAGGTAAAGACCGGTACGGACATCCAGCTAATGGCAAAACCCGGCGTGGTGATGTATATCGGACGATATGAAAGCACGAATAAGACGGCCTATCGTTTCAGCCTTGACAAATTTCAGGACAAGGAACTTGTGTCGCGAATGACGTCACAGCGTGCCACGTACGACACAACGAGGCAGTACCATTGGATTCTGTATAACTACATGATACGCGACTTTGACGGCATGTCCGAGAAAGTGACACGCGGCGCTCAGAAAGATACGCTCATACCGGTTGAACCCAGGGACTTCCTGATACAGGCCAATGATCAGGAGACCCTCACGACACCACAACTGACGGAATTTATCGAGAAACAGAAGAAGCGTGGAGTAGCCAATATCGAAAGCTTCGAGATAGAGAAGGAACGACGCTATGCTTCCACTGCAGCGGCTTTCATCCTGACTCTGATAGGACTGTCGCTGTCCGCCAAAAAGGTCAAGGGTGGCATGGGTATAAATATCGGAGTGGGCCTGGCGTTGAGTTTCAGCTATATACTGTTCTCATCGCTGACAAGCCAGTTCGCGATTTCGGGTATGACCACACCGTTCATAGCGATGGAGATTCCCAATGTGGTGTATCTGCTTATCGGTCTTGGCCTGTATTATCGTGCAAGCAAGTTCTGAGGATACACTAAGCGTCATGCGACTCCGTTTTTTATAAAAGAAAAGGAAAGTACATAAGGCTCGGAGCTATGAAAATTGACACCGGAATATCAGGCATACTAATTGCCGTATACATGGCGTCTGCGGTAATTATTTCCGCAGATGGCGCCAGCGTGCGTTTTCAAGGTCAGAGCATGAAAGTAATAGAAGAGGAAGCTCCGAAGAATACGGGACTTGACCGCATATTCGTGGCATACGATACAGAAGAGCTGACGGAAATGCGCATCGAAGGAGCGTCAGCCGATCTGGAAGTAAGCCGTTACAGCACGCTCGGAGGTGGATATGCCGAGCCGGTTCAGTTTCATTGGGAAGGCAATACTGCGATAATCGACAATCCGCAAGGAGAGATGGGGTACATCCTGACCGAAAATGGCCGCAACACATGTATATGGCTTGTAAATTATGCGATTCAACGTTTTTCGATATCGTCCGTAGCGCTTGACGACACGCAAGACTGCTCATATACGAATCTTGATGTAGAAGGCACCGGTCCGGCCATCCATTATTTCACAATCGACGGACGACGAGCCACACTCAGTCGCGACATAGAGGTCAGTTACGATACCTGGATATGGGACGACACAGCGACGGACTTTGTAACAGAGCATACGGTAAAGAATCTGGAATATCTGACGAATCCCGTTACGCTTACCACACCGCTATATTGTTCCACCGTAGTTACGGTAAGTGGCGATCGTTTCCTGGCTGAGTGGGGCATGGAACAGAAGGCCACGTCAATGACTTTGTCTCCCAACGGAATTGACGCTAATACCAATGCGGTTCAGACAAATCTCCCTGACGAATCGGATGACAGTGATCCATCAAATATAGTTAACGGAAGTTCGGGCGAAGGGGGATTAGGCGGTTCCGCTCCGGCGACCATAGTATTTACGGCCTACGTCACTGAAGCCGTAATTCATGACGAATGGCAGATGTCGGCGGATCCGGAGTTCCAGAACATCGATTATCGGTGGAACGAACGCGAAGTGGAGTATACGTTCGAGGAAGAAGGAACTTATTATGTACGTTACATAGGCAGTAACGCCGACGGCACGTGCGAAGTCTACGGAGAGACATATACCATATCGATAGGAGCATCGGATCTGCGCATTCCCAATGCCTTTACTCCCAACGGCGACGGGGTGAACGACGTGTGGAAGGTGGCATACAGGTCGTTGCTTGATTTCAACTGTACAATATTCGACCGATACGGAAACAAGATATACCATTTCAGCGATCCGAACCAGGGGTGGGACGGCAAATACAAGGGAAAAACAGTAGGCCCCGGCGTATATTACTATGTAATAGAAGCAAAGGGATCGGACGGTAAAAAATATAAAAAAGGAGGAGACATTAACGTTGTAGGGTATAAGAACCGCAACGCCCAGACCACTCCGGCAAATTGAAATATAGATGAAGAAACTGAGCATACTGACCGTGATGTTAATGTTAGTGACGACGACTGCGTCTGCAATGTCGTCCACGCTTAGCAAGGTGACCGTAATGGGGCAACCCTATTACAAATACCAGGTAAAGAAAGGCGACACCATGTATGGAATAGCCCGTCAGTTCGGATGGGACGAGAAGCTGATTCAGCAGTCGAATCCCGGAGAGCTTACAACTTTGAAGAAAGGCTCAGTGATTTATTATCCTTGCGATACGGATGATGCGACACAAAATAATACTGCAGATAAGGGAGCAGTAATCGATAATAATGGAGTGACACACCGTATAGAAAGGGGAGAGACTCTAAGTTCCATTGCGCGAGTATACGGCATGACCCCGGGGGAACTTATAAAACTCAATCCGGGAGCCGGAGATTACATAAAGGCCGGAGACACATTGATTATCAGCGGTCATCAGCAAAATTCCGGAGATAAGAATAACGGAATAGACTACCACCTGATTCAGACAGGTGAGACGTTGTATGGAATCGGCAAAAGGTATAATGTGTCGGTCGAGGCGTTGCTTAAGAGCAACCCCGGTGTTTCAGAACGAAATTTTCGCGCAGGAGAGACCATACGAATTCCAGTATCAGGCACCGGGATAGTAATGACGACAGAGATGGTGCGCGAAGATGTGCTGAAAGGATTCAGGACTCATAAAGTGAAAAAGGACGAGACCTGGAACTCTATAGCCCGCAGATACGGCATTCCTTCGGAAGCATTGATGGAAGCCAACTCCGGTGTTGAATTGAAAAAGAACGTATATATCGGAGTGCCGATAGTAGCAAGCGAGGAGGTATCGAGGCAAGTCGTGGACGAAGACAAGCGTGAAGTTCAGGAAATATATGCCGATATCAACGGTATAAACGATAGCACTGACTATACCGAGATCCGCTTCGCCGTCGTATCCGACAATCCCTCTTCACGCCGTGACAGGGAGATAATGAGAGGAGTGTTGATGGCGGTGGACAAGCTGAAGAACAGCGGTTCGAAAATTACGCTGAAGATGCTGGAGGGTGGAAATTCAGACAGCGCTATAGGAGAACTCGACACATTCAGGCCCAGCGTGGTGATGAGCACCGCAGAAACTGATTTCCCGGAATGGCTTGCCGGATATGCCAACGACCGTCGGGTACCCGTAATCAATACACTGGACGTGAAGAATGTGGATTTTCAGACAAATCCGTATATGGTGCAGCTCATCGCCACGCCCGACTATTTCAACGAAGAGGTGGCGAACTGGATATTCCAGAAGTATGGGTCGTATTCCCTCGTATTCACCGGGGAAAAAGACCCCAACGATGCGCTTGCCGAATCATTGCAGGCCATCTGGGATCCGTCGCGGGTACGCTCGCGTTCAGTAGAGGATCTGCGGTCACTTCCGCTAAATGCAAAAGGCAAGTATCTGCTTTACAGTTATTCCACCAAGAAAGCCGATGTAATAGAGTTCCTTGATGCCGTGAACGAAACCAAGACAAAGACTCCGGAATCCGAGGTGACCGTCATAGGCCGTCCCAACTGGATTGTGTTCGACGAGGTATTGGCGGATAAATTTCATAATGCCGACGTAGAGATACCCGCTCGGTTCTATATGACTAAGGCACAGCGTAACAATTCAGATTTCAGCATGCGCTACCGTCAGTTGTACAATTTAACGGTTCCAAATACATTTCCTGTTTATTCCGGCATCGGTTATGACACCGCACTATATTTCCTTGAAGGTCTTGCAGCAGGTAAGGGTGACATCAATGCAATGGGACAGCCATCCGGAACCGTGCAGAGCGAATACTGTCTGGAACGGCCCAGTAACTGGAGCGGTTTGTTAAATCGCTCCGTGTATATGGTCCGATTCACACCATACGACTCTATTGAAAAAACAGTGGTGAAATGAAAAGAGTGTCATTGATTCTGGCGGCAGCGATATTTAGCGTATTGCCGATTGTTGCCCAGACTCATTACGAAGCCCAGATGTCGCTCGGCGTACATAGCGGCGTAAATCTGTCGCAGGTGATGTTCTCGCCAAGTATAAGGCAGAAGTTTCTGCCCGGCGTCAATGCAGGAATCAATTTCAGGTATACGGAGGAAAAGCATTTCGGCTTTATAGTCGAAGCCAACTTCGAACAGCGCGGATGGGCAGAGAATTTCGACGGCGAGCCGTTTTCGTATTCACGCACCATCAATTATGTGCAGATTCCATTCATGTCGCATATATATTTCGGGCGCCGACATAAGTTCTTCATTAATCTCGGTCCGTCGGTAAGTTTCAAGATAGGAGATTCAGTGAAATCGAACTTTGATTACGGTAATGTAGGGTCTATTCCTGATTTCCCGGTGCATACTTCTCAGCAGTACGGTTATCCCACCAAAGGAGCCGTTGATTTCGGCATTTCGGGAGGCCTTGGTGGCGAGATAGGACTCACACGCAGACATTCAATTTATCTCGAGGCCAGGTATTACTTCGGAATCGCCAACGTATTGCCGGCACGCCGCACCGATCATTTCAAATCATCCAATCCGATGGCTCTGTCCATTACATTGGGGTATTGGTTCAGGATAAAATGACCGATATTAATAACTCGGTGATATAACATATCGACAAAAAAAGCGTTAAATAGACAGCCGTCATCTTGACCATTAACAAGGAACGCGATTCGGGAGACGGCAGACCAATCAATACTGGAGCGTTGAAAACATTGATACATAGCAAACAATCCGAAACAGTAACCATAAGCACCCCGGAGAAACTGAAGCGTCCGGAGCGGCCGAAAGAACCAGCCATCAATACGCATAGGTCATGGGTATCGCGAAGCGTCAAGCGAGGGTGTGACATGGTGTTATCGGCATTGGCTTTGGTCGTATTCTCTCCGATTTGTGCCATCTGCGCATTGGCCGTCAAGTTACAGGATGGTGGTCCCGTCGTGTTCAAACAGGAACGTATAGGACGTTACGGAAAACCATTCAATATATATAAATTCCGTACCATGCGGATGGATGCCGAAGCCTTAGGCCCTCAGCTGAGTTGCTCGAACGGGGACATCGACGCGCGTCTTACAAGAGTGGGACGATTCATCCGTGCACATCATCTTGACGAAATACCTCAGCTTTACAACGTCCTGAAAGGGGATATGGCATTAATCGGTTATAGACCGGAAAGGAAATTCTTCATCGATCAGATAATGCGTCACGATAACCGTTACGAGTTGCTGTATCAGATTCGCCCTGGAGCCACATCGTATGCCACACTCTATAACGGATACACGGACACAATGGAGAAGATGCTGAAGCGGCTGGAGTATGACTTGTATTATCTGGAGCATGGCTCATTCTGGTTCGATGCAAGAATATTGTTCAACACATTCTGCGCCATAGTATTCGGTAAAAAATTCTGACCTTATGTCTGATACAGCAAAGGAATTTAGTGAGGCAATATCCGTATGTCGCGATATATTCGGTAAGAAATTACAGGATTACGGAACCTCATGGCGTGTGATGCGGCCGATGAGTCTGACGGATCAGATATACATCAAGGCACGACGCATAAGATCTCTTGAAGAGAAAGGGGAGAGTAACGCCGCGGTGCACGAAGGAATAGTCCCGGAGTTCATAGGAATCGTGAATTATTGCGCCATCGCGCTGATTCAGATGGAACTCGGCAGCGGTGATCCCATACCAGCCGGGGAGGCGCTGAGACTCTATGACAGGGAAATAGAACGAGCCACGTCGCTGATGACGAACAAGAATCACGATTACGACGAGGCCTGGCGCAACATGAGGGTCAGCAGTTTCACCGATATAATCCTCCAGAAACTGATGCGGACCAAAGAGATAGAGGGTCACGACGGACGTACCATCATCAGCGAAGGTATAGACGCCAACTATATGGATATAATCAATTATGCAATCTTCGCCCTCATCAAGCTTAAACAATAATACACACGGGCAAACGCTGATTGCTCTGGTGACATGGTTGTGCAGGATTGTCACCGGAGGTGTGTTCGTATTCTCGGGTTTCGTAAAGGGAATAGACCCCTGGGGTACTGTCTACAAGATGGACGAATATCTTGTGGCTATGGGTATGCCCCTGTACGACAGTCTTATACTGGCAGGTGTGTTCGGACTCTGCGCGCTTGAGTTTCTGATTGGCATATATCTGATATTCGGATGCTACCGTAAGTCGGCGCCGATGTTGGCATTGCTGTTCATGTGCGTGATGCTGCCGCTGACGTTGTGGATAGCGATAGCCGATCCAGTGGCGGATTGCGGATGCTTCGGCGATGCACTGGTAATATCCAATTGGGCCACTTTCTGGAAGAATGTGGCGATTACCTGCCTCATAATATGGCTTATTAAGTTCAACCGTCGGGTCCCGTGTATCATAACGCCTGCTTTCCAGTGGATGGCTTTCGTGGCCACGGTGCTATACATGATCTGTATTTGCTGGTACGGACATAATATACAGCCCATGCTTGATTTCCGGCCTTTTGCCGTCGGAACCGATCTGGGCGCAGAGGTAGAGCAGAATGAAGAAAGCGAGGACACGACGTTTCTGTTTACGTACACCAAGGATGGAGTCACAAAGGATTTCGCGGCAGAGGAAGTGCCTGCCGATGACTCAGGCTGGACATTCGTAAGCCGCAAGGAGATATTTCCCGATGGCGATAAAAACAAGGAGACAGCCCACGATTTCAGTGTGATGGACCGGGATGGCAACGAAGAAGTCACATCAGAGGCTATAGATAGCGAAGGTAAGGAATTGCTGTTGTTGATTCCGTCGTTGGAACGGATATCCGCATCCACTACCTATAAGATCAACATGCTTCACGACTGGGCTACGGCAAATGATATTCGTTTTGTAGCGATTGTTGCGGCCCATACCGGCGACATAGCCGAGTGGGAGGATATGAGCATGCCGGGTTACGACATATATACCGCCGACGATACAGCCATCAAGGAACTGGCCCGCGGAAATCCGGCTGTCGTATATCTGAAGGATGGAGTCATCAAGTGGAAAACGAGTCTATATTCCATTAACGAAGACGAGTTTACGGCTGCCGAAGCAGGAAATAGCGTCAAGACAGAGGTAGACTTACTTCCGTATGACGGCAAGCGCACTTTGATAAACTGGTCGATGATATATCTGGCAGTGATGACCATGCTGGTATGTATATCGTTCGTCCCGCGTCTCGCACGTCTGTTCCGTCCGTTGGAATATAAAGGCTAGAGACACAAAAAGGAACATGCCGGAAAGAATCCTTCCGACATGTCCGATAAATCCTGATGACGCCTTATCGAGCGTCGATACGTCAATCAATAATGCTTTTTCAGTTCCTCCTCCAGAGTTGCGGCGGGAGTTACGCCCGACGTGCGCCATTTCAGCTCGCCGTTCTTGAATATCATGAGCGTAGGTACCGAGCGCACCTGATATACGCGGGACAGTTCCTCGTTCTTGTCTATATCAATCTTTATGACTCGGGCATTGTCGCCTACAATCTTTGCAACATCCTCAAGCACCGGATGCATCATCTTGCAGGGACCGCACCATGTGGCATAGAAATCCACCAGCACCGGTTTGTCGGATGCGATAATCTCATTAAATTTTTCCATAGTAATTTTTGTCTTTGACTTCTTGTAGAAATCCATTATCTCTACCATATATAACAACATTATCCGGATAATGTTGCGAAATAGACTTTATATACAGGTAAGGCGATATGGCCGTGAGACGTCATATCGCCTTATCTGTATGTGACTGTGTCGGATTAGCGGCGGTCGCGATTTGAATCCTTGTAGGAATCCTTCTTATAAGCCTTCTTGGAGTTGTCGGCATAGGCACGGCCCTGGCCATGTTTGGTGAACTTGTGGTGCTTGAAGTTGCCGCGTGCGGCGTGCTTCGGACCCTGGTTTACGTAGTTCTGCTCCAGGAACTGGGTGTACTGCTCAGGAGTCAGGATCTTCTTGATGTCAGCGAGCTGTTGACGCTTCAGGTCCTGTACCTTGTTACGCATATCCTTCTTCAGCGAGTCGTTGCGCTGTTTGTTCTGCTTGGCATCACCACGCAGTGCCTGACGTTTCTCGCTATAATTCTTGCAGAGTGCCTGAAGCTGCTGCTTCTGGGTGTCCGTGAGGTTCAGCCCGTTGAAGCAGCTGAAGCCGTTGCACTGTGCGGGACGCGCTTTACACTGACGGTTGCAGGGAACCTGAGCGCAATTTGCCTGCGGGCAGTTGGTCTGTGCGCAATTTGTCTGCTGACAGTTTACCTGAGTGCAGTTCTCGCGCTGGCAGTTTGCAGGTGTGCCACAAGTAGCGGCGGTCTGTGCGTATGCGGATGCGATGCCGAATCCCAGCATACATGCAATTCCAATCATTGATTTCTTCATATTTTCCATTATTTTTCGTTTCGTAAATATAGACCGCGGTTTATGCCCAAAGGTTTAGACGGCATTTAGCTAAATTATGTTAAGAACGTTTTAAGAAGTTTTAATTTCAAAACATGCTCATTATATGGAAGTCGTGCTTCTTGCGATAGGAAAGACCAATATAAAGTTTGTAGACGCAGGTGTCAAGGAATATGAGGGACGGTTACGACGTTACGTGACGTTCCGGACGGAATGGCTGCGCGACGTTAAGGGCGCGGGACAATTGGCCGAGGTGCGTCAGAAGGAATTGGAGGGCGCGGTCATACTTGCCAAGCTACAGCCGTCGGACATGGTCATATTATTGGATGAGCGCGGCAAGGAATTTACCTCGCGCGAATTCGCGGTGTGGATGGAGAAGCAGATGGCTTCAGGCCGCAAGCGCATAGTGTTTGTGATTGGCGGCCCATACGGATTCAGCCAGTCCGTATATGACAGAGCCGACGGTAAGGTGTCGATGTCAAAGATGACTTTCAACCACGAGATGATACGCCTGTTCTTTGTGGAACAGATGTATCGCGCCATGACCATACTGCGGGGTGAGCCGTACCACCATGATTAGTGATTAGTGATGAGTGACGAGTTATAGAGGGAATTTGGGTTAAACCTGAAGTTTGTTTGTTATTCTAATATGTAATGTGAAAAACATGATATTATGATGAAAAGAATCCTGTTTGTATTTGTATCTATAATAATAAGTGTGCAATGTCTGGCCGTGACTTTCCACAACGAGACACTGCATTATGTCATCAGCTATAAGTGGGGGCTGATACATAAGGATGCTGGCGATGCGACGTTGTCGCTGCGTCAGCGAGGACAACACTATGATCTGATGCTGGCGGGCAAGACGCGTCCCTGGGCCGACAAGATATATATGACGCGCGACACGTTGTTAGGCACAATCAACAAGGTGGATCTTTCGCCCGTGTCATATACCAAGATCACGCATGAGAAGGATCATCACGACCGTACCGAGATTTCATACACTAAGTTTAGAGGCGTCACCAAGGGCGAAACCGTCAAGTATAAGACCCGTAACGGCAAGACGACCGTCAAACGGCATAAGATAACCGGTACAGGCCCTGTGTTCGACATGCTTTCGATATTCTATTATCTCCGTACTCTGGATTACGACAGACTTACCGAGAAGCATTATGTATATAAGGCCACGGTCTTTTCCGGCTCACGTTCAGAGACGGTGACAATACGTTGCGAAGGACGCAAAAAAATAAGGCTCCGCAACAAACAGACTCGAGAGGCTTTTCACATCAAGTTTAGGTTTACAACCGGAGGAGGTACGAAATCGAGCGATGACATCGATGCCTGGATTTCGACCGACAACCAGCATATTCCTCTGTATTTAGTCGGTAAACTTCCGGTGGGAGAGGTAAGAGCCTACTACGTTAATTAGGAAATAGACAGTAGATAGAGGGTGGATACATAAAAGCGCGGATTCAACGAATCCGCGCTTCTATGTTACATTCTTAATTATCGTTATCCGGTGAACTTACTCGTAACGCATGGAGACGATGTCCCAGTCAACGATGTTCCACAGTTGCTTCAGGTAATCGGCACGTCGGTTCTGATAGTCCAGATAGTATGCGTGCTCCCATACGTCGAACGTCAGGATAGGACGTAATCCTTCGGTCATGGGGTTGCCGGCGTTCGGTCCTTGTGTGATGTGGAGGTCTCCGTTTTTGTCGGCGGATAACCAGACCCATCCGGAACCGAACAGGGTGGCGCCCTTCTCCTCGAACTGACGTTTGAACTCATCGAACGAACCGAAGGTAGCGTCTATCTTCTCACGCAATTTTCCCGTGGGTTCCTTCAGGCCCTCGGGCGAGAACTGGAAGAAATAGAATATGTGGTTCCAGGCCTGTGAGGCATTGTTGAATATCTTGCCTTCGCTCTTGACGATTATGTCTTCGAGAGACATATTCTCGAATTCCGTGCCTTCTATCAGTGAGTTGAGAGTGTTGATGTAGTTGCTCTCGTGTTTGCCGTAGTGGTAATCGACCGTATTACGAGATATGTACGGCTGCAGGGCGTCTACCGCGTATGGCAGACGTGGTTGACTGAATTTCATAATATCCTCTTAAGTTTAATCGAAAAAAACATATTACCGTAGGGCCCAAAAACAAGGCGCCTCACTGAGAGAACAAGTGAGGCGCCTTGTAAGTTCAGAAGTGCTCGACATCAATCGAAAACGGAATCCCAGTCTTTCCATACCGGCTGGTAGCCGCCGGCCGCGATAGCCTGGATCACTTCGGCCGGTGTGCGTTCGTCCGACACCTCGAACTGCTCCAGAGCCTCGGGCGTGCTGCAATATCCTCCTGGTTCCGTCTTGCTTCCGGCGCTAAGTGACGTCACACCTAACGGGAAGATATGATTGCGGTACTCCGGTGCCTCGCGCGTGGAGAACGAGATGTCCACATCATGGTCAAAGATGCGGAACGCACAGGTCAGCTTCACCAATTCGCGGTCGGAGATGATGCTCTTGGGCTGATAGCCGCTCTCGGACGGACGCATACGCGGGAAGTTGACCGAATAGCGCGAGCGCCAGTACTTCTTCTGAAGATAGCGCAGATGCCGCGCCATCATCACCACGTCGGGCTGCCAGTCCTCAAGGCCGAGCAATACGCCGAGACCTATCTTGTGCACTCCTGCATCGCCCATGCGGTCATAACCGTTCAAACGCCATTCGTAGTGGCTTTTCATGCCCCATGGATGATACTTCCTGTACGATTCCCTATGGTATGTCTCCTGAAAGCAGACCACGCCGTTCAGGCCGGAGTGTGTCAGGCGTTCGTATTGCGACGAACGAAGCGGCATCACCTCGATGGTCATGTTGTGGAAATAGGGACGGCACACCTGAAGCACATTCTCCAGATAATCGACGCCGCACTTCGACGGCCATTCGCCGGTGACGATGAGGATATTCTCGAACGGGCCGAGTTTCTTGATGGCCTTGCATTCGGCCTCCACCTGCTCCATGGTCAGGATGGTGCGCGGCATTTTGTTGTCGAAGTTGAAACCGCAATACACGCACTTGTTGGTGCACGCATTGGTGACGTACATCGGTATATACAGCGACACCACGTTGCCAAACCGCTCACGGGTGAAGTGGCGGCTCAGCTGCGCCATTTCCTCCAGGTGAGCGTCCGCAGCGGGGGATATCAGCACAGCGAATTCCTCCGGTGTCAGCGGCTTCACGTTGCGCGCGGCCTTGGCCAGCACACGTCGCACGTCGGCGTCCGTTGCCTCGCGAACCATGCGGAACGTATCGTCCCAGTCATAGTCGCCGATCATATCGGCGAATCCATGACCGAATATGGCATCGGGCGTCGGGTCGCTCGGAGCCTTGAATGAATTGATTTCTTTATCTGTCTTTACTGACATTTTCAGTTGTTTATAATCCCTTTATTGTTCGCATTTGTCGGCGATGTCCTGCGATATACGCATAGCGCAGAAGTTGGGGCCGCACATGGTGCAGAAACGGTCGTTGGCATCGGGAGCCTCACGGCGCGACTGCAGGTAATATTCCTTGGCACGCTCCGGGTCGAGGCTCAGGTTGAACTGATCCTTCCAGCGGAAGTCGTAGCGGGCCTTGGAAAGTGCGTCATCGCGAACGGTGGCGCCGGGGAATCCCTTTGCGATGTCGGCGGCGTGCGCGGCTATCTTGTAAGTCACTACACCCTCGCGCACATCCGACAAGGTGGGAAGCGACAGGTGTTCCTTGGGCGTCACATAGCATATCATGGCCGTTCCGAGTGCCGAGATGATTGCGGCACCAATCGCCGAGGTGATATGGTCGTATGCGGGAGCGATGTCGGTGGTAAGCGGGCCGAGAGTGTAGAAGGGAGCCTCTTGGCACGACTTGATCTCGCGGTCCATGTTCTCGGGAATCTTCTGCATGGGCACGTGTCCGGGACCTTCTATCAGCACCTGTACGTCGTGTTCCCATGCCTTGGCGCAAAGCTCGCCGAGCACGTCCAGCTCCAGGAACTGAGCGCGGTCGTTGGCGTCGTGTATGGAGCCGGGACGCATGCCGTCGCCGAGTGATACCGCTACATCGTACTTGTTCAGAATCTCGCAGATTTCGTCGAAGTGCTCGTACAGGAAGCTTTCCTGATTGTGCAGCACACACCACTGGGTCATGATGGAGCCTCCACGCGATACGCATCCGGTGAGACGTTCGCCCACCAGTGCGGCATGTTCCTTAAGCACTCCGGCATGGATGGTGAAGTAGTCCACGCCCTGCTCGGCCTGCTCGATGAGGGTGTCGCGGTATATCTCCCATGTCAGTTTGCTTACGTCTCCGTTCACCTTCTCAAGAGCCTGATAGATAGGCACGGTGCCCATCGGAACGGGACAGTTGCGGATAATCCATTCGCGCGTCTCGTGGATGTTGTCGCCGGTGCTGAGATCCATCAGCGTGTCGCCGCCCCAGTAGCAGCTCCACACGGCTTTGGCAACTTCCTCCTCAATTCCCGACGAAAGAGCAGAGTTGCCTATGTTGGTATTCAGCTTGCAGCTGAACTTGCGGCCGATGATCATAGGTTCAGCCTCAGGATGATTGATGTTGGATGAAATAACGGCGCGTCCCGCTGCCACTTCCTGACGCACGAATTCAGGCGTTATATAGCTCTTGATGCCGCGAGCTTCGTTGTCAAGATTCTCGCGGATAGCCACATACTCCATTTCGGGAGTGATGATGCCTTTGCGGGCATAGTGCATCTGTGTGACCCGGTGTCCTTCCTTGGCACGGCGCGGCTTGTGGCTCACGGGGAAGCGGATGGCGTCAAGACTCCTGTCATCGCGACGCATACGGCCGTACTGGCTGGTGATGTCGTCAAGTTCCTCTGTGTCGTTGCGGTCGAGCACCCATTGTATGCGCTCGCGGGGAAGGCCCTTGTTGATGTCGGTCTTGATGTCCGGGTCGGTGTAGGGACCAGATGTGTCGTAGACCGTGATATCCTCGTTGGGATATTCCACACGCTTGCCGTTCTCTATCTTTACTGTGGGATACTGATGGATCTTGCGCATGCCCACGCGGATATCGGGGCGTGATCCCTGTACGTATATTTTCTCCGACTTAGGGTAGGAGGAGACGTCGATGTTTTCGATTTTCATAGATTGATATTAAGTAGTTTAAAAAGTTTATAAAGTTCAAAAAGTTAAGGTAATGGCATTGCCTTGAGTGCAAATATGGTATTCTCTTAACTTTATTAACTTCTTTAACTTTATTAACTGCAATTATACTAAATTGCTATTTAATCGTTGAAGAATGCTGTTAATGAGCTTGTGGCCTGGGCGTTGGAAGATACAGCACCGAGACCTGCCAGGAATGCCTGACGTCCGGCGTGTACGGCCTCGGCGAATGCCTGAGCCATCAGGACGGGGTCGCCGGAAACGGCAATCGCGGTGTTCACCAGCACGGCATCAGCACCCATTTCCATAGCCTCGGCAGCATGTGAGGGGGCGCCGAGACCGGCGTCTACCACAACGGGAAGCTGTGACTGTTCGATGATGATTTCAAGCAAATCGCGTGTCACCAGGCCCTTGTTGGTGCCGATGGGAGCAGCAAGTGGCATCACGGCCGATGCTCCGGCCTCCTCCAGAAGTTTGCACAGGACAGGATCTGCCTGAATGTATGGGAGCACCACGAAGCCCTCCTTGGCCAGCTCGCGGGTGGCCTTCAGAGTCTCTATCGGATCCGGCATCAGATAGCGCGGATCGGGATGTATCTCAAGCTTGATGAAGTTGGTCTGGAATATCTCACGGCTCATCTGTGCGGCCAGTATGGCCTCGTCGGCTGTACGCACGCCCGAAGTGTTGGGCAGCAATTGAACGTGCTCGCGGTTGATGTGGGTCATCATCTCGTCCGTGGCCTCGTTCATCATGTTGACGCGCTTCATGGCCACTGTAATCATCTGCGAGTTTGAAGCCTTGACGGCCTCAAGCATAACGTCCGGCGACGAAAACTTGCCGGTTCCCACAAACAGACGCGATGTGAACTCGCGTCCCCCTATGGTCAGTATATCATTATTCATTACTTTATGTCTTTCAATATCCGTTTAGTTGATCATAGTTTGCAAAGATACGAAATTATCAGTAAATAATGAAATAAAATTAATATAGTCAGAACAACAACGCAATCCGATACACGACAAATGCCAGACACCATGCCAGCACGGTATTGTAAACCAATGAGAACAGACCGTATTTCCAGCTGCCGGATTCACGGATTATCGCACTCATGGCGGCTATGCACGGAAAATAGAGCAGCACAAACACCATGAACGCCAGTGCGGAAGCTGGTGTGAATGGCGTGTGACCGGTAATCGGCGACGGCGTGCTGAGCCGTTGACTCAAAGCCTCGGCATCATCGTCGCCGACATACAGCACACCCAATGTGGACACAACCACTTCCTTGGCTGCGATACCGGCTAACAGCGAGACGCACGATTTCCAGCCCTGGTCCATCGGACGCATTACAGGTTCTATGAACTTGCCTACATGTCCCAATATAGAGTGGCTTTGCTGATACTCATTGAGCACTATGCCGTCTATTTGCTCCTGACTCATGGCCTGCAAGGTAGCTGCCGGCATCTCGGACTTGACCTGTGCTGAGAATTCCGCCGGCACCTGATCCGCCTTATATCGGGGGAAGTAGGAGAGCGCCCAGATTATGATGGATGCCACAAGAATAAGGCCTCCCATCTTCTTGAGGTACTGTTCGGCCTTGGCCCACATATTGCGCATCGTGGCCTTGGCCGTCGGCATTCTGTAAGGGGGAAGCTCCATCACAAAGGGTGTCTCGTCGGCCTTGAACCAGAACTTGCGCAGCAGCTTGGCCGTAATGACGGCCACCGCAATGCCTAAAAGATAAAGCCCGAAGAACACCCATGCGCCGTGATGCGGGAAGAAAGCACCGACCAGCAGCACATATATGGGGATACGTGCCGAACAGCTCATGAAAGGATTGATGAGTATGGTGATAAGCCGGCTCGATTTGCTTTCGATGATGCGTGTGGACATTATAGCCGGCACGTTGCATCCGAATCCCATTACCAATGGGATAAACGACTTGCCGTGCAATCCCATGCGGTGCATCAGTTTGTCCATGATGAACGCAACCCGCGCCATATATCCCGAATCCTCCATGAACGATATGAAGGCATAGAGTATCAATATGTTTGGAAGGAACACGATGACACCTCCCACGCCTCCTATTACTCCATCGAGCAGCAAGTCCTTCAGCGGGCCTTCCTGCATATACTTGCCTACGAGCGACGATATCCATGACACCAGGCTCTCGATCCATTCCATGGGATATGATCCCAGCTCGAATGTGCACCAGAACATCAGCCACATCACCAGCAGGAAGATGGGGAACCCGAACAGCTTGTTGGTGACGAAGGCATCGATAATCTTTGTGGCTTTTTCCTCGTGGGCCACATTGCCTTCCAGAGTCTCCTGCAGCGCACCCTGTACGAATCCGTATTTCTCGGCTGAGATAGCCTCGGTTATGTCTTCGTTCGCATCGGCATGAAGAGTGTCGTTGAGCTGTTCTCGCACTTTGACCCACTTGGAATAATCGGGGTTGGATTTCAATGTGGCTTCAATTTCCGGATCACCTTCCAGAAATTTGATGGCTATGAAGCGGGGCGAGAAATGCTCGGCGACAGTGTGATCCTGCTTGAAATCGTGATTAAGGGTCTTGACAGCCGCCTCGATCGAAGGGCCGAGCGGTACATGAATGTGCCGGACGTCGGAGTTCTTCATCTCATAGACATCGATGACGGTGTCGAGCAATTTTTCCACACCCCAACCGGTGGATGCGATGGTGGGTACGATAGGCACGCCGAGCATTTTGCCGAGGGCCTCATAGTCCAGCCGGGCGTCAGAACGCTTGAGCTCGTCGTACATGTTCAGGTCAATCACCATAGATCGGTTCATGTCTATAAGCTCTGTGGTGAGATACATGTTACGCTCCAGATTCGACGCCACCACCACGTTGACAATTACGTCGGGCGTCTCCTCGCGCAGATAGCGCATCACATACAGTTCCTCGGGAGAATATGCCGACAACGAATAAGTGCCGGGTAGGTCAACCACGTTGAACACATATCCCTTGTAACGCATTGTACCCTCTTTGGCACCGACGGTGACGCCGGCATAATTCCCCACATGTTCGTGTGCGCCGCTTACAAGATTGAACAACGATGTCTTGCCGCAGTTAGGATTACCGATAAGGGCGATGTTGATTATTTTGTCCTTGCGGGGAGTGGAGGGGGTGTCAGTGCCTTCATGTTCGGGTCTGTCCTTAGGCTGTTCCGTATTGTCGTCGTTGTTCCATTCGTCGACATCGCATACCTCAATCAGATTCGCCTCGGCCCGGCGCAGAGACACTTCATAGTCCATCAATGAAAACTTGATGGGGTCCTGCAACGGTGCGTTCAACACCATCGTGACCTTGCGGCCCTTGACAAACCCCATTTCCATGACGCGCTTGCGGAAGGCGCCATGACCTAATATCTTGATTATTATACCTGACTGGCCCGCACGCAGATCGGAAAGTTTCATCGCTTTTCTGCACGTCTGAGCCTCCTGTAACCTTGACTGTGAATCCATTATAACCGCGTTCTTATGCAACCATACGGCGCGCGCGGCGCCTCAGGGCATTTTATCATGCAAAAATACCCAAAATTTCAACATTTGTCAAGAGCGGATGGTTTATTTACTCACTTTTGAGTATCGGGAACCGTAATTAGATTTTGCCGAAGATAGCTTTAAGACGTAGTGTGATGACACCGAATATGGCCTCGCCGAAGATTGATGAATTCATCTTGCTGGTGCCGAGGCGACGGTTTACAAAGATGATAGGCACCTCCACGATCTTGAATTTGCGACGGTATGCGCGGAATTTCATCTCTATCTGGAATGCGTACCCTTTGAATTGAATTTTATCGAGATCGAGGGCCTCGAGCACGTTCCGGCGATAGCAGACGAATCCGGCGGTAGCGTCACGCAGTTTCATGCGTGTAATGATACGTACATACATCGAAGCGAAATACGACATCAGCACTCGGCCCATGGGCCAGTTCACCACATTTACTCCCGATACGTAGCGGGAGCCGATGGACATGTCAGCGCCTCGGTCCTTGCATTCGTGATATAGCCGGGTGAGATCGTCGGGATTGTGCGAGAAGTCGGCATCCATTTCAATCATGTATTCATAGCCCCGCTTCAACGCCCACTTGAATCCATGGATGTAGGCTGTACCGAGTCCCAGCTTCCCTTCACGGGTCTCCATGAACACACGGCCCGGATACTGCTGCATCTTGCTGCGTACCGCGTCCTGAGTGCCGTCGGGCGACGCATCGTCGATCACCAACACGTTGAAGCCGTCAGGCTTATCCATGACAGCGTCGATGATGTTCGAAATATTCTCTATTTCGTTATACGTGGGAATAATTACCAGTACGTCACTCATTGCAGCAAATATTGCGGATATTTGTTGCAAATTTAGAAAAAAATACGAAACAATCAGCTTTCAGCCCACGATTTTTTTACAAAATTGAAATAAAAATAGACTTTTGTGCAATATTATAGTGGAAGAAGGAACTTTCGCACCATCATGGCAGGGTGGTATGATTCCTTGCTGAGACGCAATGATTCATCGCCGGCATCGTCTTCGCGGTTGGCATATCTTGCGCCGCGCAGGGCTGCTTCCCGGGCCATGGCCGATGACAGCATCTGGTATATGCCGCGGTATTCTATGTTGCCCTTCTCCACATGGGCGAAGAACATGTCGCCTATTACTTCGCCGTATGCGAAACCGATCAGTTCTCCGCCGATACGAACGGTGATGCCGAACAGATTGTTCCGGCCCAGCAGAGGCAACATGACGATGCAATGTTCGTTTTCGTAACGGAACTGAGGGCTTTCCTCATGCATTTTGCCGAACGATTGGGCGAATATGCAGATATCCGCAAAATCACCGGCCGTGATGGGACGTATCTCGGCTTCGGGGAAATGGTTGCGGAAGAAGTTGAGATGATTGCGCTTCTTCTCCATCTTGCGACCTTCGAAATGAGTGAACTGGCGTATGTCATAGCAATAGTCGTCCCAATGGGGCATACGGATGGCAGAGGCAGGAATGTCGGCTTCCAACGCCGGATCGAGCCAATCGGACCTGTAATCTACTATAGCCGCTTCATTATTACCCGCGTCATCCCGTATTATCCGCATGATGAGGTCAGGGGGAATCGGTCCTGATGGCATGTAGTATATCAGCAGGCCTGTGATCGGGTCCAGGCCGCGTATAAACAATGTATCATCTATAATTGCGATATGGTAATCATAATAATCGCGCCACATTATCAGGCCGGTAAGTGAATAGTCGCAGCTCGGTGATGGGTAACGTGCGAAACATCGGGATATATCCTCAACATCTTCAATATCCACGGGACGGAACAAAGTGTCCACCTCCGGAGTGCCAAACAATAGAGTGTTCATAGTAAAATCGTAATAACACTACAACGCATCAAGACGATGGAATGTTTATGTCAATATCATCAGTCGTGTGCCGTCGTGAGTGGTCGTGGCATATAACGTCCGGTCTTCACCCTCCATAAGTCGGTATTTCTTTCGGAGCTCGGATGCGCTGACCGGGAAGCATGAGGATACGACACGACAGCGGCTTCCCTTCAGATCTTTAAGTTCCCTGCCTGAAGGCTGAGCCTTTATTATGGATATACGTCCGGGAAAATCCAGATAAAGTGTGTCGGAGACAAAGAGACCTGAATCTTTGGACAGGGATTTCATATCGGGATATCGATCGCATATCTGTATCGCGCATTGCAGTTTGCGCATGGAGGCTCCGGCCTCATAGAAATACATGCCGGTGACGACTTGTTCCGGAGTGGCATAGTTTACCCGGGCCTGAACCGCATCGGTGCAGTTGAACCGGTACCGAACCGCCGGAGTGCCGGCGGGGAAAGAGTCAGGGCTATCGGCCAGGTCAATTACATGGATAAGAGGCCAGGATTGATTTGACTGCATATCGGCCTCAGTCCCGGCGTCTAAATAAGGAGAATGGACTCCGAGATGGATCAGCACTTCCTTCACTTCGTTTTTGAAGGATAGGATAAAAATTGAGCGTACATGGCGGAAATCGCGAAGAGTCTGGGTTATATCGAGAAGAGGAGATGCCTTGATCATCACATGGTCGGCGTGAGCTAATAGGAGATCCTGGTGCGCAATGACATCAGGCAACGAGTCGCGAAGAAGGAAGCAGCGGTTATTGCCATTGTCGCGTCGGGCCGGATCAACGAAAATACAGTCGTAATGTTCGCTGGTCTGCTGAAGATGAATCACGGAATCACCTTCCACTACAGTTATGTTATTGACGCCGAGAATGCCGGCATTGTGCCTCAACGCCCGAACCCGTTCGGGCTCAAGCTCGTATGCCGTCACTGTGTTTCCGTTAAGTGCTATCGTCATTGCATCTATGCCGAGTCCGGCTGTCATATCCAGTACGCGTCTGTCGTGTCCAATCAGCTGTGCGTGGAACAGCGCCACATTCTGATTTGTGGCTTGCTCGGCGGACATAGACGTTCCGAACATGAAACCGGGATTCTTCAGGAACCATGTCAGCTTATTTGATGTTTTACGGCGCATTTCTATCTGCATGCATGCATCTTCCACGCTGAAAGGCATCGCTTTGCCGTGATACCGCAATCGCAGCGCATTCACGTCCGAATGCGCATGATTCATTATAAACTGCTGTATTTCATTCATTAGGCATCATTCCTTAAAAAATATAAACGCCAGGGCGGTGGATTTTCTAGGTAATTTTGCCGATTGATGAGGGAGCAGCCTCGCGGCTGTGACCGAGGAGAACGGATAAATTAACCGAAAAGACACCGGGCAAGGCACAAATTAATTTGGAATTGTTAAAAAATTATCTATTAACAACTGGCATCTCCGAAAATGATATTACCATAGACTCGCAGCTGCACCTCATCTTTAGCCTTTTGACTCAGTCACATAGCCTGTTATGCTCCTGAGTCTGCAAGGCTAAATCTGAGGCACATCTGCGACCCTGGCGTATATATTTTTTTAAGGAACGATGCCTTACACAAAGCATTGGGCCGATAATCGATACAAATTTAACACATTTCCATTAAACTGCAAAAGAGCATCATGGCGATGCTCTTTTGGGGTTCCCGTCCGAAGACAGGTATGGTAAACATTTAAAACTCGACTTATCGGAGGTTTATGAGGGGGTAAGATTATTATCTGTAATCCTTCAGTTCCTCGCGCAATTTCTTGCGAGCTGCGAAGATACGGCTTTTGACCGTGCCCAAAGGCAGATTCATCTTTGCTGCTATTTCGTTATACTTGTATCCCGCTACATACATGTTGAAGGGGATACGGTAATCGTCGGAGAATGAGTTGAGAGCTACGGATATTTCCTTGACGGCATAGCTTCCTTCTGGCGTGTTGATACCCGAGTCCTGGCTTATGTTCAGGTGATATAGATCTTCAGTCTGGTCAATCACCGTGGCCTTGCGTACGGTCTGACGGTAATTGTTGATGAAGATGTTGCGCATTATGGTGAAGATCCACCCCTTGAAGTTGACGTTGTCGACATACTTGTCTTGATTGTCAAGAGCTTTAAGCGTAGTGTCCTGAAGCAGATCTTCAGCCTGCTGGCGGTTAGTGGTGAGCTGATATGCGAAATTCAGCAAATTTCTCTGTAGTCCGACTAATCTGTCTTGGAATGATAACTGTGATTCCATTGCTTGTCGTTTTAAATGTTTGACTATAAAACAACGCGCGGCTCCAAAAAGTTTCAGTTTTATTTATTATTTTTGAAAATATTTAGCAACGCATTGATACAAAGGTAAATAAATATTATATGTTTTTTACTGTCCGCGTGCATTACGGCATGAACGGGCCGCGTATGTGGCGTTCACTTTGCAATACGGTCGTTTTTTGTTAATTTTGCATACAATAACACGAGACCGGGAAGGTTTCGCAGCGGTGTTATATATGCATATATTATGAGATTTGATGAATTATTGACAAACGATTCCGTATTGGACGGTCTGTGGGACATGCATTTTGACGAATGTACGCCGATTCAGGAACATACCATACCGGCAGTGCTCGAAGGACGTGACGTATTGGCTTGCGCCCAGACCGGCACGGGCAAGACTGCCGCCTATCTGCTTCCGGTAATAAACGAACTTGCAGAGGGAGGATTTCCGGAGAATGCAGTTAATTGCGTAGTGATGGCACCCACTCGCGAACTCGCGCAACAGATCGACCGTCAGTTGCAGGGATTCGCATATTTCATGCCGGTAAGCGGAATAGCCGTTTATGGCGGTACAGACGGAGTGACTTACGACCAGCAGCGAAAGTCGCTCAAGGCCGGGGCCGATGTGGTGATAGCCACACCGGGACGATTGCTGGCCCATCTCGGCATGGGTTATGTAGATCTGTCGAAGGTGTCTTTCTTCATCCTCGACGAAGCCGACCGTATGCTCGACATGGGCTTTTACGACGACATAATGCAGATTTATTCGCATTTGCCCAAGGAGACACAGGTGCTTATGTTCTCGGCCACGATGCCTCCCAAAATCCAACAGATGGCCAAGAAGATTCTGAAGGATCCGGTGGAGATAAAGCTTGCAGTTTCCAAACCCGCCGAGAAAATCAGACAGTCGTCGTATATATGTTATGAGTCGCAGAAGATGCCTATTCTGAAAAAGCTGTTCAAGGATAATCCGCCGCAGCGTGTCATCATCTTTTCCGGATCCAAACTCAAGGTCAAGACATTGGCACGTGAATTCCGGCGCATGCCTTTCAAGGTGGCAGAGATGCACTCCGACCTGGAGCAGACGGCCAGAGACAACGTGATGCTTGATTTCAAGGCCGGCAAGACACAGGTGATAATAGCAACCGACATTCTATCGCGTGGTATCGACATAGATGACATCGAAATGGTGATAAACTATGATGTGCCGCGCGATCCTGAGGATTATATCCACCGCATAGGACGCACTGCACGAGCCGACCGCGACGGCAGGGCAGTGACATTTGTATCACCCGAGGAAGCGTTCAGGCTGAAGCGCATAGAAAAACTGCTGGAGAAGGAGGTGCCTCGCGAGAATGTTCCTGCGGAGTTCGGTGACGCCCCTGTGATTCATTCCAGAGAGAATAATAAGGGAGGAGGCCGCAGTCACGGGCGGAAAGACCGTGGCAATTCGGGCAAGCGCCGCCGCTCGGGCCGTTCACGCCGCCGAGGGTCAGGGGCCGAAAAATCCGAAAAAGCGGTAGAAAATAAATCCGCAACGCATTAATAGCGTCGCGGATTCAAATGACGGGGGTATGGATATGCCTTCGGCATGTTGCAATGCCGTCAATTGGCGGCCAATTCGTCAAGTAGCGCGAAGTCAAGCACTTCCGCAGCTGTGTCTACATAATGGAACGTCATCCCCTCCAGATACTGCGAGGGGATTTCTTCTATGTCCTTCTGATTCTGACGGCACAACATTACGTCCGTTATGCCGGCTCGCTTGGCCGCCAGCATCTTTTCCTTGATGCCACCCACCGGCAAAACCTTGCCGCGTAGTGTCAGCTCGCCTGTCATCGCCAGCTTCTGGCGCACTTTGCGGTCGGTATAGGCTGATGCTATCGACGTCAACATGGTGATTCCGGCCGAGGGGCCGTCCTTGGGTATGGCACCCTCAGGCACATGTATATGAAGGGCTTTGTTTTCGAATACCTGCGGATCGATTCCAAATCGCGCGCAGTTGGCTTTCAGATATTGTGTGGCAAGTATGGCAGACTCCTTCATAACGTCACCCAGGTTTCCGGTCAAAGTCAGCTTCGTTTCCTTGGAGGGTGAGACGGAAGATTCGATGAAGAGTATGTCTCCGCCCGATTGAGTCCACGCCAGACCGGTCACGACGCCGGCTATGTCGTTGTTCTCGTATTTGTCGGGGAATATAGTGCGTTTGCCTAACAGTTCACGCACTTCGGCGGTGCCAATTACGTGAGGATAGTCTTCGCCCATCACTTTGCGCCGGGCAAGCTTACGCAATACTTCCGCTATCTTTTTCTCAAGCTGACGCACTCCGCTCTCGCGAGTGTAGCACTCGATGATTTCGTGCAACCCATCGCGTGTAAATGATATCTCTTTCTTCCCGAATCCGTGACGCTCAAGAGTAAGGGGCACCAAATGGCGAATGGCTATCTCTATCTTCTCGTCCTCGACATATCCGCCGATATCTATTACCTCCATGCGGTCGAGCAACGGAGCGGAGATTGTGTCCAGAGAATTGGCCGTGGCTATGAAGAGTATTTTTGAAAGATCGTAGTCATGGTCTATGTAATTGTCATGGAAATGGCTGTTCTGTTCAGGATCAAGCACCTCGAGCAGGGCCGTCTGCGGGTCTCCCTTGTAATCGGCTCCCAGTTTGTCAATCTCGTCCAGCACCATAACCGGGTCGGATGTGCCGCACTTCTCGAGAGCGGCGATGATACGTCCGCACATGGCGCCAAGATATGTGCGGCGGTGGCCGCGTATCTCGGCCTCGTCGTGCACGCCGCCGAGAGCCACACGCACATATTTGCGGCCCAAGGCCTCCGCCACAGACTTGCCTAAGGAAGTCTTGCCCACTCCCGGAGGGCCTACCAGACACAGAATGGGCGCCTTGGTGTCCTGACGCAACTTAAGTACGGCCATCTGTTCGATTATGCGGTCCTTTACCTTGTCAAGGGCGTAATGGTCGCGGTTCAATATACGTTCTACCTCCTTGAGGTCGAAATCGCTGTTGTCGCAGTCAAGCCACGGCAGGTTCAGGAAGGTGTCGAGGTACGCATACTGCATGGCGTATTCGGGAGAGTTGGAGGCATAGCGTAATAGTTTGCGCATCTCCTTGTCGAACGCATCACGCGTTTCCTCCGTCCAGTTCTTGGCGTCGGCGCGCTGGCGCAGCTCCTCGTCGTCGTTCTCATCGACTTCGATATTCAGTTCGCGCTGAATGGTCTTGATCTGCGTGCGCAGGTAATCGGTCTTCTGGCGCTCGTTGAACTGCTCCATGGTGCGCATGTTGATTTCCTCTCGAATCTTTAGCTTCTGAATATGTTCGGAGAAACGGTGCAGAATCAGTTCCATCCGCTTGGGCAGGTCGAGTTCGGCGAGTATCTCGAGCTTCTCCTTGTAATCAAGAGGTGAATGATACATCATGAACGAAATGCTTGCAAGCGAACGGGCAGGGAGTGCCGCCAGGCCGTTCTGAATCTCGTTGCGCACATGCTCCGGCAGGAATGACATCAGTTTCTCGAACGAAATGTCCAGCAGGTCGAGGTATTGCTCCGTGAGAACCGGATTCGGAATGGGTCGGTAATCGCATTCACGGACAGAAACGCCCACCAGGTCGGATATCCACGAAGTGGCGGACACTTCTCCCTGAAACCCTCCTTTCAGAAGGGTACGTCCGAATTCCATGCCGTTTGCTTCCTTCGGGGCCTCGAAGTTGACAGGGTATGCAATAATGCCGGCAGTGCCTTTGAAACGGCTGGCAATCAGATGGTCGTCGGGCATATCGGCGCCGAATTCTGCTTCCGGCACCAGGAAAACGGGCTGTCCCAGCCGCATGGCCATCTGGATGGCCTCGCGCTGATATTCCGATTGGAGCTCGAGCGGCATGTCGAAATAGGGGAGGCCCATCTGCTCGTCAAGCAGCGGAATAACCAAAATGCCGGTGCATTTCAGTTGTTCTCTGTTGGTAATGGTTTCCGATGAAAGGGGGTGGCCCGAGGCCATGTCTTGCGCTATGATTGTCTCTTGCTTCTTGTTCATGATTGAAGAATCCGATTTGGGAATGCAAAATTACAAAAAATAATCGTTATATAAGGAGTATGACCGGAATTATTCGGCCATTCCCGGAGTAATGAAAGGAGAAAGGAGAGAGAAAAGGCCATTTCAATTCAAACAATTTTCGTGCCATCATTATCGCAGCGCGATGCGTATCGGCGTTGACGGAGTGCTGACAGGCGCCTGGTGCGACGTGACGGGAAACCGCATACTCGATGTGGGAACCGGTTGCGGACTGATTGCCCTGATGTGTGCGCAGCGCAATCCTGACGCTCTGGTGGATGCCGTAGAGGTAGATCCGGACTCGGTCGAAGAGGCACGAGGTAATTTCCAGAATTCTCCGTGGAGCGACCGCTTGAACGTGAAGTTGTGTAGCTTCACGGATTATAAGCCATTATGTCTATACGACCTGATAGTGTCAAATCCGCCGTACTTTAACTCCGGCGTAGAAGCAGATGAATCGTCGCGGATGCGTGCCAGACACGAAGGCGAGCTGTCGCCGGTTCTGATACTGCGGCATGGACGTTATATGCTGACTCCTACGGGCAGAATCGCCATGATAGTGCCATATCTGCGGGCTGACGAGATGATAAGGACGGCGAGTGACGTTTCGCTGACGCTGAAGCGGCGAACCGATGTGAAGGGAAACCTTACGACACCATACAAGCGCACATTGCTGGAATTCATAAATGCGGAAATGACGGATGTTCCCGTTTGTGATGAACTGATTCTGGAGGAGTCCATCGGTGTGCCGACAGCTGATCATCGTGCCCTATGCCATGATTTTTACTTGAAATTTTAAAAAATCGGGTGTTTTGGGTAGTCTTTTTGAAGATTATTGTGAAAATATTTGGAGATTGGCGTGAAAATGATTAATTTTGTAGGCTTAACGCAATATGCGCAAGGGGCTGACTGGCTTTGACAGCGTGTAGAAGCGGTAGGTAAGCATGCAGAGCTTTGATGACCAAGCTCTATAATCGCAAGATCATCGACCTATAATTGGCGAAAATAACAACTACGCTCTCGCTGCGTAATCTGAAGAACAGTAGGATACCTTAATTCTCCTACCAGGTAGGAGAACGAGACATCACTCCATTGCCCCGTTCCGAGACGTTTGGATAAAGTGGTGCTAAGAAATTCGGAAATAGGAAGAGCGGTGTCCCGATGCGCTTCCGAGATTAAGGGACTAAGGTCCGGATTGGCCGTCGTGAGCCTGTCCTGACACGAAAACCAATTCACAGACTAAGCATGTAGAAAGCTTATTGATTCCACGTTTGGACGAGGGTTCAATCCCCTCCAGCTCCACTATGTACTTCCGAACTAATTCGGAAAATTCGAGACAAACCTCGGACTATCAAGCAGTTCCGAGGTTTTATTATGTCTAATCCTATCGGATTGAGGACTGATATAAGACTAAAATACGGGTCAAGCCGAAATCCCGGTGCATTTGTTAAAACCGGGAGATTAAAGTGTTAAAAAATTAGGCATATAGTTTTACGAGGCGGAAGATGAAGAAGTCACGATCC
>CADBNR010000076.1 GCA_902796035.1 uncultured Bacteroidales bacterium
GGTCTTTTTGGTGATTATCGCCAAGTCTCGTCGGTCACATAGCCCGCTATGCTCCCTTCTCGACTTGCGATAATCCCTCAAAAATCTCCTTTGAATGAAAGAAAGTTAAAAGTAAACACACTCTTAGGCACAGTGATGCAAAAGTAATTAAAAAAAATGGCATACCAAAGCAAAAATCCCTTTTAAGGTGACAATTTCAGCAAATTCATCCCTTCCGAGGTGACAATTTCTGCAAATCCGTCCCTTCCGAGGTGACAATTCTGATAATTTCGTCCCTTTTGAGGTGACAATTCCTATAGATTCATCCACTTTAAAGTAATGAGAGATCCGAGTCTTCATTATCGGCATCCGCTTCGCCTGACTTGCAGTGTGTAGACCGACACACCAGCAGGATGCTGAATTCATACAGCAGATACATGGGGAGCGCCACTACCGACAGCGTGAATACGTCGGAGGTGGGCGTGATGACGGCGGCCACAATCAGTATAAGAACTATGGCGTGGCGGCGGTAACGGCGCATGAAGCCGTCGGTCAGGAAACCGAGCTTGGCGAACAGCCAGCACAGCACCGGAATCTCGAACACTATCCCCATAGCCAGCGACATGGTAAGCAACGTGCTGATGTACGACTGAAGGTTGATCATGTTCTCGACGTCGGCATTAACCTGATATGTACCCAGGAACCGGAAAGTCAGCGGGAACACCAACAGATAGCTGACGGCCACTCCAATCATGAACATCAGGTAACCGCCGCCCACAACTTTGGTGGCATATTGCCGCTCGTCGGCATACAATGCCGGCGACACGTAACGGAACAGCTGGTACAGAATATAAGGCGACGCCAACAGCACGCCGACGGCAAACGATACCTTGATATGTATCATGAACTGTTGGGCCAGACCGGTGTTGATGAGCCTTACATCAAACTGCTCCGGTCCTCCTTGCGAGAATATCCCCCCGAGGGCGGAAAGCCATCGGTAGGTAACGAAGTTCGAATCACGCGGTGCCAATATCACGGCAAACACCTGGTCGCTAAAAAAGAACGCCAGGATGCCGAACGCCACCGTCACCACGAGGCTCTTGACTATCACATCACGGAGCTCGTCCAAGTGGTCCCAGACGGTCAGATTTTTTTCATCGCTCACTTTTCCCCTTCCTCTTTCGCATTCTCCTCTGCAGTGGTTTTGGCCGGGTCATCGTTCACTACTTTCTCTATGTCGTTCATGCCCTCCTTGAACGAGCGCACGCCTTTGCCCAGACCGCGCATCATCTCTGGTATCTTCTTGCCACCGAAAAACAGCAGCACCACCAATGCTATCAGCAGAATCTCGGGCACCCCGAGACCCCCTATCAGTCCTATTATACTTGCCATCATTATGTTCATTTGTTAATTATACTTTCTTTGGAAAATTCTGTTTCAGCTGCTCAACATATCGATCGATTCTGTGCAGTTCGGCCGGTATGTCGATTCGCTGCGGACAGTGAGGAGCACACTGACCGCATCCGATGCAATGGCTGGCCTGGCGCAGCCTGGGTACGCTGCGGTCGTACCCCACAAGGAACGCCCTGCGGGCCTCTCGGTAATCGGGATCGCCCACATCCTGCGGCAGATGGTCGTCGTTGACGCATTTGTTGTAATGCTGCAGAATCGAGGGTATGTCGATGCCGTATGGACACGGCATACAATATTTACAGTCGTTGCATGGTATCGTGTCCATGGCCACCATCTTTGTGGCTATACGCTCTAAGAATGCGAAATCATCGTCCGTCAACGGTTTTAACGGAGCCAACGACCTGAGATTGTCTTTCAAGTGTTCCATCTCGGTCATTCCGCTCAGAACGGTATGCACCCCCGGAAAACTGCCTGCGAACCGGAACGCCCACGACGCCACGCTGCGGTCGGGATCGCGCTGCTTCATGTCGGCCACGGCATAATCCGGCACCTTGGCCAAGCGTCCGCCCAACAGCGGCTCCATTATCACTGCCGGTATGTTGCGCTTCTCCAGCTCGTGATACAGATACTCGGCATCGGTATTACGTTCGTTCGTCGCCTTGGCGTGTTTCCAGTCCAGATAATTGAGTTGAATCTGCGCGAAGTCCCATTTATATTCGTCATGACGCGACAACAGATAATCGAACACCTTGATGTCGCCATGGTAAGAGAAACCGAGATTGCGTATCCTCCCCTCCTTGCGTTCATTAAGCAGGAAGTCGAGGATGCCGTTCTTCATGTAACGGTTCTCGAACTCCTCCATGCCGTTGTCGCCCATGCCGATACCGTGCAGCAGCATGTAGTCGATATGGTCGGTCTGCAGTTCCTTCAGCGAATTACGGTACATGTCGATAGAGGACTGGCGCGACTGACTTTCGGGCGCGAAATTCGACAGCTTCGTGGCTATGAAGTATTTGTCTCGCGGGTGACGGCTCAGGGCAATGCCCGTGGCGTGTTCCGACTGACCCTTACAGTAAGCCGGCGATGTGTCGAAATAGTTCACGCCGTGCTCTATGGCATAATCCACCAGCCGGTTCACCTGTTCCTGGTCAATCTCGTCTCCCTGTTCGCGGGCCGACTTCCCGCTGACCGACGGAAGGCGCATCATGCCGAATCCCAACAGCGACACGCGGTCACCGGTACTCGGATTCACGCGGTATGTCATCTGGCCCTTCTGTGGTTCGGAGGTCTCGGAAGTCGCGTCGCTCTTGCGGTTCTGCACTCCACAGGCGGCAAGTCCGGTGGCCATACCCGCCGCGCCCATCATCTTCAGAAAATCGCGGCGCGACACCTCATGCTTCTTATTATGGAATAGTTTCATTGCTTTGCTTTCTGAATTAAATGTCATGATGCACGCTGTAGCCCTCCACGTATATTGCGCTGAAAGGCCGCGCGGGACAGAGATTCTCGCAGGCTCCGCACCCGATGCATCGAGAGGTGTTCACCACAGGCACCTTGACCGAAGCGGGATCGTCCTTTTTCGACGGCACCATGATGATGGCTCCGGCCGGGCAGTGACGGGCGCAGTTGCCGCACTCCACGCCGTCGGTCAGAGGAATGCAGTTGGCTGCCACCCATACGGCATGACCAATCTGTATGGCGGTTTTTTCCTCGCGCGTTAAAGGCTGTATGGCTCCCGTGGGACATACATGCGAGCATCGCGTGCATTTCGGGCGGCAATAGCCTCGCTCGTACGATGACTCGGGCTGCATCAGCGTCATGATGTTGCCTGAGGGCCGCAGCACGTTGTTCGGACAGTTTGACACGCACAGTTGGCAGGCGGTGCAATGCTGACTGAAGTGCTTCAGGCTTATTGCGCCGGGAGGCACTATGGGCGTCTTGCGCTTCGGCACTTTCTTATCCACTATCTCGGCGAGTCCGCCGTCCACCTTCTTTGCCTGCGCGTTAACCAATGCCGAGGCGGCGGCAATCGTTCCTGCTGTCAGCACGGCACGACGGCTCTCGTCTATCTTCTCCGTCTTTTCATTGGCCCCGGGCTCCTGTTTCTTTTCATCTTTCTTCCCGCCATCATCGGAGAAAGAAGCCTTATTGCCCCAACGCATTCCGTATGTTATGGCATTATGAGTGCAGGTGTCGATGCAGTCCATACATGCCACACAGCGGCTGTAGTCCACCTTGCGGTTCTTGCCGTCGATGCACGAACTCTTGCATTTGCGCGAGCAGAGACCGCATTCCACGCACTTGTCCTTGTCGATGCGGATTCCCAACAGCGAGAAACGCGAGAGTGCGCCCAATATGGTACCGACGGGACAGATGGTGTTGCAGTACGTTCTACCGTTGCGCCACGCCAGTATGAACAGGGCAACGAACGTGACGGCAGCGATTATGAATGTAGGAATGCTGCGTATCCACACATCTTTTTCATAGAAGGCATAGCTGTTGTAATGCTCTGCAATTTTGGCCAACAGGTTGTTGCCTGCATCATACACGGGACCCAGCAGGTTCCACACGATGCGGCCGTACGAGCTGTAAGGTGCCAGCAGTGCCACGAACGAGCCTACGCCGGCAATCATGGCGATTATGAACAAGCCGAGCACCGTGTAACGCCACCAATTCTTGGCCGGAGAATACGTGAAGCGGTATTTCTTCTTTTTGCGGCGGCCGCTCAGCCACGATATGCAGTCCTGCATCACGCCCAACGGGCATATCATCGAGCAATAGACACGCCCCAATACCAGAGTCAGCGCCACGAGGACAGCCACCACGCCCACATTCAAGGCGAACAATGCCGGCAGGAACTGAATTTTGGCCATCCATCCGAACCATGTATGGAAGAATCCCGACAGGTCCAGGAACTGCATCGTGATGCACACGATGAAAACGGCCGCAAGTATGATTCGTATACGTCGCAACATTCTGATTTCGGTTAGTTTCCGCAAATTTAGCTAAAATTTCCCAAACTCACTTCCCTTATTTACCTAATTTATAATCTTTATTACAGATTGCTCCGAAAACCGGAGCGGCGGCATCCCACCGCCCGCACATAAACTTGACAGGAGGACAGTAGACCAGTAGCATCGGCGACTGGAGAGGCGCTGTCCTCACCGCCTACACATAAACTTGACAGGAGAACAGTAGAACAGGAGCATCGACGCCTGGAAAGGCGGTGTCCCCACCGCCTTCATAGTGACGACGTGGACGTAGTCATTCCAGTTGTGCGGTTCGGAGAGCCCACGCCACTAAATGACGGACTCGTCCGGATTTTCTGACCGGATTTGAAGATAATTTGTTATATTTGTGGATTCATTCAAGGGATATGTCGAAGGCATCGGTCAAAAAAGCGCTGAAGGAGCTGGATCACGAAGGTCTCGTGAACCTGCTGATGGATCTGTATGCCTGTCGCAAGGATGCGAAGGATTTTCTGGAATTCTGGGCCGACCCTGACGAAGAAAAGGAGCTGGAACGCATCAAGGAACGTATCCATAAACTCTTTTTCCTACCACAGGACAAGCCGCGCCGCAAGCCGGACATGACGGAGATCAAGACTCTGGTCAAAAATTTCCGCACTCTAGGCCCTGACCCGGAGAAGATAGCAGATCTGCTGATCTACGTTCCGGAGCAGATGTTCGAATGGCTGCAACGTCGCAACGGCACCGGCATGACCGCCGCGCGTTCACGATTCGACTCTATGCTCGAGGATTCCCGTACTTTCATCGAAAGCGCCGGCCTGGAACATGTATTCGGCGTGCGCCACGACCGCCTCGCCGAACTTATCAACGCCTATTACAATAGCTTCCCGGATGAAAACCGAATCCGCTCGTCACGCCGTTGGGTCCGCTTCCGCCATTAAAACGGATTGATTCAAACCGTTATAGGTTATCCGGTTCTGTCCATCACTGAATCCTGACTTTAACTTAATCAGCGTTACATTGTATCCTGACTTGAACCGAATCAGCGTTACATTGTATCAGGAGCAATATTTTGTTCACATACACGAAACATTTATGAAATAATCGCGAGATAACTTTGCAGCGTAATCATAATATTATCGCATGAAACGCATCACGCTGCTTATCGTTGGCTCGTTATCAATTCTCCCTGCATTGGGACGGGAGATTTCCGGCATAGTGGTCGATTCGACAACCGGAGAGACCCTGATCGGCGCTTCGGTCTATGTGAGACAACAGCCCAAGTCCGGCACCTCAACCGGTCTTGACGGATCCTTCCGGCTATCCACTGATGTCAAAGAGCCGACTCTGGTATGCTCTTATCTGGGTTATGAGTCACAGACTGTAACCAATCCGGGACACTCCCCTCTCACCATCCGCATGACGGAATCGGCAGCACAACTGTGTGAAGTGGTGGTTACCGCTTCCGCCGCGAACACCGATGCGGGCGCACGTATGATAGAGCGAAATTCCATGAATGTGGTCAATGTGATGAGCGCACGCGCCATGGAACTTTCTCCTGATATTACAGTCGGCAACATCATCCAGAAGATGTCGGGAGTCACCACCGAGCGTAATTCTTCGGGCGAGGGGCAGTATGCCATTCTCAGAGGCATGGACAAACGATATAACTACACTCTGGTGAACGGGGTGAAGATTCCGAGTCCCGACAACAAGAACCGTTTCGTGCCCCTCGACCTGTTTCCCTCCGAGATTCTGGACCGCATAGAGGTGTATAAGTCCATGATGCCCAACCTTGAAGGCGACGGCATCGGAGGTGCGGTAAACCTTGTGATGAAGGACGCGCCGTCGCGCCGCATGCTTCATGCCAATATCACCACCGGATACAATGCACTTTACTTTGTCCGGGATTTCCTGTCGTTCGATCATGGCGCCATTCAACGTAAATCACCCAACGAGATAAAGGGTACGACCGGCGATTACGGCGTAAAGGAATCTGATTTCACCAACAACAATCTGCGTGTGAGGAGTTCACGCCCCTGGCCCGATATCCTGGCCGGCATATCATACGGCGACAGATTCTTCGGCAACAGACTGGGCGTCATCGCTTCGGTAAGCTATCAGAACCTGAATCGCGGCAAGAACAGCGATTGGTATTACCGCTCCGCATACATGACCAACGGAGTGGAACGCCGCGAATATTCCGACAACCGCCAGCGCCTTGCGATACATGGGAAAGTGGACTATGTGTTCTCGCCGCAACATAAACTCTCGTGGTATAACGGCTGGCTCAGCATGACCAACGAGCAGACACGACAGGCGCAGGATGACAAAACCTCATCAGTACGTATGCGCTGGAACCGTCAGGGCATATTCAATTCCACGCTTCAAGGCAGCCACCTATTTCTCCACGATCAGCTGCGCGTTGACTGGAAAGCGGTTTTCTCCAATGCCACCAACCTCACGCCAGACAATGCCACCGTCTACATCCAGGGCAACCATCTGGCCACAAGCAAAGCCGCACTGCGTCGCTGGGAACACAACTCCGACCGCGACCTGGCCGGATACATTGACCTGAGCTATCATATCCGCAACTGGGACCTGTCGCTCGGAGGGATGTTTCGCGACAAACGGCGCGACAGCTTTTTCAACGAATACACTTTCGATTCCGCCACCGGCACCGGACACGTCCAGGTTTTCGGACAGGACTGGGATAATTTTGACGGGATTCTGATCACTCCGCGCGAGTTCGGCAATGTGGGCGACCCTCTGAACTATGACGCGGACGAACGGATAGCCGCCGGATATGCCATGGCTCGACTCACACTGCCGCATTGGGAATTTATAGCAGGTCTGCGTGTGGAATACACCAGTCAGGGTTATTCCTTGAAATTCCCGCGCGACGTTGACCCCACCGGACGCCAGAAATACACCGACTTCCTGCCGAGCCTGCACATCAAGCGGATGCTTACCGACCGGATGAACCTGCGCCTCAGCTATGCCCGCGCCATAAACCGCCCGAGCTTCTTCGAGATTGTGCCTTACAGCATCATCAACGAGGAATATAAGGAGAAAGGCAATCCCTCGCTGAAGCATACCGTGGCCGACAACATAGACCTGCGGTGGGAGTTCTTCCCGAAATCGTCTGAACAGTTCATGGCCGGTCTTTTCTACAAGCATCTGCAGAACCCAATAGAATATGGACTCATAAACGAAGGACAGGACACATATTACATGCCGATGAACATGGGCAACGCCGACAATATGGGGGCGGAAATCGACATTCTGAAGTATTTCAGCAAGTTCGGCATCAAGGCCAACTACACCTTCACTTACTCCCGCATCACCACCGACAAACGCACCATGCAGGGCAACGACATAATAACCGTGAGACAGACCCGACCGCTGTTCGGACAGGCCGCCCATGTGGCCAATCTCTCGCTTCTGTTCAAGGACAGCGACAACGGCTGGGACGCACAGCTCACAGGCAGCTACATCAGTCCCCGGCTCGCCGACGTCAGCAACTGGTATGACAACGACATCTGGGAGAACGATTACTTCCGCATGGAACTGTCTGCCGAGAAATCGTTCCGTTGCGGCCTGTCGATATTCCTGAAAGCCACCAACCTGCTCGACCTCCCTATGATACGCTACTATCACAAGGGGCCGCATACCGACACACTCACCGACGTGAAGCGTATACGGGGCAACGTGATGGAACGCAAGGAGCGTTACGGGCAGACCGTCCTGCTCGGCGTGAGATTCAAACTTTGACATCCCGCACGGGACACACTCCCATATCAAGCATTCAACAACCCAATAACAACAAATTCGTAAAGATGAAAAAACTACTATTCGCCGCCTTGATCGGCGCAGCGATGCCGCTGGTATCGTGCAGTGACAAAAACGATCCCGAACAACCTTCGGCCGACACCGAAATATCCGAAACGGAGATGACCGTGTCCGGCACATGGAAGGCCGGTACGGAAATCAACCTGGACCGTCACCTCGTCATACCGGAGGGGAAAAGCCTCACGATCGAGCCGGGAGTGAAGATAACGGCCTCAGCCGCCGGAGTCGGAGTAAACCACGCGCCCGTCGAGATTATCGTCAAGGGCAACCTCTATGTGCTGGGCACCGAGAATCAGCCTGTACTCTTCACCGTCGAGGAATCCAGACGCACTGAGGCCAACACCTTCGCCGGCCTGTGGGGCGGCATCGTGGCCACGGAATCTTGTCAGGAGATGGTGATAGACCATGCCGTGATCGAATATACGGGCGGTCAGGTCATCGAGGGTTCACCCGCCGCGACATCCGGCATCTACACCGCAGGCGATGACGCCTATCCGCAGATCACCACCACCAATATCAACGGCCGGTACGTCATCACGAACTCGATAATCCGCAACGGATGGAGCGACGGAATCTATCTGATGGGAGGCTCGGCCATCATTGCAGGCAACGTATTCGCAGCCAACGGCTACAGCGGCGCGGAGGCCGTAAACATCAAGGCCGGCGTCAAGGCTGACATTGCAGGCAACGTCATGTTCAGCCCCAACACCAACGGACTGAAGCTTTCCTCCTCCGGTCAGAGCGAAACCCGCGGACAGGCCATAGCCAATGCCTACAACAATACCATCATCAATGCCGGATGGCGCCGCGACGGTGAAAAGGGTGGATGCGTGTATGTCGAGAAGAACTGCCTTGCCACCGTCGTCAACAACCTGATGGTGAACTGCAAGTTCCGCGCCATGACTCCCAATTACAAGAATCCGAATTCGTCCGACGCGGGATATGACGACAAGTCGGTGATAGACTACAACATGTATGTGTCCGGCACTCAGCAAAGCTCCATTGTATATCCCGAGGAAAGCAACGTGGCTTACGCCTACGAAGGTTACAATTACGACCACAAGAGCTATAATCCTGCCGTTGACGCGCATAGCGTCATAGCGTCGAAAGAGAATCTCGTGAATCCCCGATTCAGCAATTTCGACATCAACGCCGTGGGTCTGACCGATTACACCTACAATTCCACCTGGGACTTCCATCTGTCTGCCGATTCTCCCGCTCTCAAAACCACATCGGCCACAGTGACCCCTTGTTTTGCAGGCGGTCTTGAGATCAATGGCAAACTGTATCACTCACCGGCACTTGAACCGCACTTCGGCGCGTTCGGTGCGAAATAACAATAACCATGATACGTAAATTCCTTACATCCACACTTCTGACGTTTGCGGCCATATCCGCCGCAAGCGCTCAGATTCCGGCCACCGGGCTGTCCGGCGACGTCACGCTGATGATAGGCAACGACCTGGGCCGCAACGGATACTATGAACAGAAACCCATAGCCGAACTGATGGGCAAAGTGGCCGAGGCCGTGGGCCCGGAGGCTTTCCTCGCGCTTGGCGACATTCACCATTACTTAGGTATCGAATCGGTGAACGACCCGCTATGGACCACCAATTACGAGCTGATGTATTCCCATCCGGAACTTCAGGTGGAATGGTGTCCGGTTCTCGGCAATCACGAGTATCGCGGCAATACGCAGGCGGTGATGGATTATTCCGGCACCAGCCGCCGCTGGAACATGCCCTCGCGTTATTATACCCGGATATTCGACAACGACGGCACCCGCGTCAAGGTAGTGTTCATCGACACGGCGCCGATAATTGACAAGTATCACGCAGATACGGCCGAATACCCCGACGCCGGCCGTCAGGATGTCGACGCACAGCTGCGATGGCTCGACCGGGAACTCAGCCGTGACGATAATGCCGACTGGACCATTGTGGCCGGCCATCACCCCGTCTATGCCCAGACTCCCAAGCAGAGCAGCGAGCGCGAGGATATGCAGAAAAAAGTGGATCCGATATTGCGCAAACACAAGGTCGACATGTACGTCTGCGGCCACATCCACAACTTCCAGCATATCCGCAAGAACGGCATCGACTATGTGGTCAATACATCCGGCTCCCTCTCCCGCCCGGACGTCAAGGCCACCGACGGCACGGTGTTCAGCAGCGGAGTGCCAGGATTCTCCGTTGTTACCGCCACTCCGAAGGCCCTGACGCTTTCCATGATCGACAACAACGGAAACGTAATCCACCAGGTCTCCCGCTCCAAATAATCATATAATCAGCAAAAACATACCGGCTGCAGCAAAATATGCTACAGCCGGTATTTATTTACATTCTATCAGAGTGCGAGCGGGGTGTATTCGAGGCCGAAGGCTTCGGCCACGGCCTTGAATGTGATCTTGCCGTCCACCACGTTGACGCCCTGTGTCAGACCATAGCTGCGACGGCAGGCTTCCTTCCAGCCGAGGTCGGCCAATTTCAGCGCGTACGGCAGCGTGGCGTTGGTCAGAGCCATGGTCGAGGTGTATGGCACGGCGCCGGGAATATTGGCCACGGCATACTGCACCACTCCGTCCACTTCATATACGGGTTCGCTGTGTGTGGTGGGATGCGAGGTCTCGAAGCATCCGCCCTGGTCGATGGCGACGTCCACCATCACCGATCCGCGGCGCATCAGGCCCACCATGTCGCGGGTCACCAGATGCGGTGTCTTGGCACCGGGCACCAGTACGGAACCCACCACAAGGTCTGTGTCGGGCAGTTCCTGCTCGATGTTGTGGCGCGAAGAATACAGTGTCTTTACGTTCTTGGGCATCGTCTCGGCGCAATGACGCAGCACGTCGAGGTTGATGTCGGCTATTGTCACCTCGGCGCCGAGACCTGCGGCCATCAGCGCGGCGTTACGTCCCACTACGCCGGCCCCCAACACCAGTACCTTGGCGGGTCTGACGCCCGGCACGCCGCCAAGCAGCACGCCGCGGCCTCCCTGGGGCTTCTCCAGGAATCGTGCGCCCTCCTGTATCGACATACGGCCGGCCACCTCGCTCATGGGTATCAGAAGCGGCAGACGACGGTCGGTCTCCGAATATGTCACGGTCTCGTATGCGATGCACACTGCGCCGCTCTTGAGCATGGCATCCAGCAACGGACGGTCGCACGCAAAATGGAAATAGGTGAACAGCACCTGGTCCTTGCGGATCAGTCCATACTCGGGTTCTATCGGTTCCTTTACCTTGATTATCATGTCGGCAGTGGCATACACATCCTCGATGGTCGGCAATATCGTCGCGCCGGCTTCCTCGTATTCATGGTTGCCGAATCCGCTCCCCTCGCCGGCATGGTCCTGCACATAGACCTCATGGCCGTGGTTCACGAGTTCCTTAACGCCCGCCGGTGTCGCACCCACGCGGTTCTCGTTGTTCTTGATCTCTTTTGGAATTCCGATTTTCATGGTCTGTCCTCTTTTAAGGTTTCTAACAGTGTTTTCCTTCTCGATTTCCAGTCACGCGCCCTAATGATATACGTCGCGTTTCTTCTCGGTAAAATTAGAATTTTATTTCATCTTTTGCAATACATCGCAACACTTTTTTTGTCCAATAGGCGAAAATAAACTAACTTTGTGGTTTAAAACTGCAATTATGGAAAACAACGATAAGAAAAAGATAGTGCTGAGTGGCATCCGCGCCACCGGCAACCTGCATTTAGGCAATTATTACGGTGCCCTGCGCAACTTCGTGCGCATGCAGAACGACTACGACTGCCGTTACTTCGTGGCCGATCTCCACGCCCTCACCACGCATCCCGATCCGAAGATGCTGCACGAGAACGTGAAGGACATCCTGGCGGAATACCTGGCCGCAGGACTCGACCCCGACAAGAACACCATCTACGTCCAGAGCGACGTACCCGAGATCTCGGAGATGTATCTGCTGATGAACATGCACGTGGGCATCGGCGAGCTGATGCGCACCGCATCGTTCAAAGACAAGGCGCGCAAGGCCCTGGGCATCCATTCCGATGGCGACGAAATAGAGAAGGAGATAATCGGCAACCAGACCAATCAGCGCGTCAACGCGGGTCTGCTGACCTACCCTACCCTGATGGCCGTGGACATCCTGATCCACCACGCCGACCTCGTGCCCGTGGGCAAGGACCAGGAACAGCACCTGGAGCTGACACGCCGCTTCGCGCGCCGTTTCAATTCATTCTATAAGACCGAGTATTTTCACGAGCCCTTCAACTTCAACTTCGGCGCCGCCGCCGTCAAGGTGCCCGGACTGGACGGATCGGGCAAGATGGGCAAGAGCGAGGGCAACTGCATCTACCTCATAGACGATGAGAAGACACTGCGCAAGAAGGTGATGCGCGCCGTCACCGACGAGGGTCCCAAGACTCCGAACAGCCCTGTCAGCGAGCCTATCGCCAACCTGTTCACACTCATGGACCTGGTGTCCGAACCTGATGTGTGCGCCCACTTCCGCCAGGCATACGCCGACTGCTCCATCCGATACGGCGACCTCAAGAAGCAGCTGGCCGAGGACATACTGAAAGTCACGCTTCCCATCCGAGAACGCATCCTCGACATCCGTCAGAACGACGAGTATCTGTCCAAGGTGGTGCGCCAGGGTGCCGAACGCGCCCGCGAGACGGCCTCCAAGACACTGGCCGACGTGCGCGAGATAATGGGCATCAAACGTTTCTAAGCCATACTATTCCGACCGCATAGATGGTTCTGAACTGGATCTGGATCGCATTCTTCGCCCTGGCGTTCGTCATGGCGTTGGGACGCACATGCTTTCAGGGCGACCTGGACGTGTGGAGTCAGATCATGAACGCTTCGTTCGACCAGGCGGCATTCGCTTTCGAGGTGTCGCTGGGCCTGACCGGAGTGCTCACCCTGTGGCTCGGCATAATGAAAATAGGGGAACGGGCCGGAGTAATCGAATTTTTCAGCCGGCTCATCAGCCCATTCTTCTCACGCCTGTTTCCCGGCATACCGAAAGGACATCCGGCCATGGGAGCCATATTCATGAATATCTCAGCCAACATGCTGGGTCTTGACAATGCAGCCACCCCGATGGGTCTGCGCGCCATGCAGGAGATGCAGAAGCTGAACGACCGAAAGGACACCGCCACCGACGCCATGATCATGTTTCTGGTGCTGAACAGTTCGGGACTCTGTCTGGTTCCCATCAGCATCATGATGTACCGCGCGCAGGGAGGTGCCGCCAATCCGACAGATGTGTTCATCCCCATATTGATAGCCACTGCCATAGCAACTTTGGTCGGCCTCGGAGCGTTGTGTCTTAAGCAGCGCATCCGCATGGACGGTGTGATATGGGCGTGGCTGGGCGGCATAGCCGCATTCGTGGCGCTTGTCACATGGTTCTTCGCCTCGCTGCCCGGCGACAAGGTGGGCGTGTACAGCACGTTCGGGGCCAACTTCATACTGTTCTGCGTCATCATGGCCTTCATCGGGGCCGGCATACGCAAGAAGCTGCGCGTATACGACGTGTTCATCGAGGGAGCGAAGGAGGGCTTCAAGACGGCGGTGATGATCATTCCCTATCTCGTGGCCATTCTGGTGGCCATCGGGATGTTCCGCGCCTCGGGTGCGCTTGACATCATAACAGGAGGTGTGGAGAACTGCGTGGCCTGGATGGGTTTCGACACGCAATGGGTGGGCGCGCTGCCCACCATGCTGATGAAGCCTCTGAGCGGCAGTGGCAGCTGCGCCATGATGCTGGACGTGATGCAGGCCAACGGCGCCGACGCTTTCGTATCGAAACTCGCCGCGGCCGTACGCGGTTCGACCGACACTACATTCTATATATTGGCGGTTTACTTCGGTTCCGTCGGCGTGTCCAAGACCCGTTACGCAGCCGGATATGCACTGTTAGCCGATATCACAGGGGCTGTAGCCGCCGTTATCGTGGCCTATATATTCTGGATGTAAAAATTTAAGAGTATGTTTAAGAAAACGATATTCATTACATTGTGTCTGCTGTCTTTGCTGACGGCTCCCGCCGTAGCGGCACAGAACGCCGCCAACCGACCCGACGTGCCGGCAGAGGCCGAAAAGAAAAACGAGAAGGATACGGTCCGGAAGATACTGTTTATCGGAGATTCGATGACCGGCTGGCTTGCCGAGGCGCTGAACGGCTATGGAAAACAGAATGGCTTCGATGTCGCCACCGTAGTGTGGGACGGATCGACCATTCAGAAATGGGGCAAATCGCCCAAACTGACCCAGATCATAGAGCAGCAGGATCCCGACGCAGTGTTCGTCAGCCTCGGAATGAACGAGCTGTTCGACACCAAGCCGGAACATCTTAAGGGCTCGCTCAACGACATAGTCAAGGCCGTGGGCGACCGGCACCTGCTCTGGGTCGGCCCTCCGTCATGGAACGGAAAGACACAAGGAGGCGTACTGAACAAATGGTTAGACGAACAGCTTGGCGGCGACAAGTTCTTCCGCAGTTTCGACCTGAAGCTGCCGCGCCAAAGCGCCAGCAACGTCCATCCGTCGCGCCAGGGGATGATAGACTGGGTGGATGCGATCATGGACTGGATTCCCGAACACGCCTCATTCGGACTTCCCGGCTACGACAAGCCCGCCGGCCAGAAGATGGTGCGTCCCAAGACCTTCATCTACAAACGCATGAAGGAATCCCTCTAACCTCCGACCTCGTCACTAATCACTAATCACTAATCATTCTTCACTCATCACTCATAACTCTGACCTTGTACCTATGCCAAAGCCCAAATACAATTCGCTGCTGGTCAACGGCAAGGATTATCTGATGATAATCGTAGGCCTTCTGATCTATTCCGTTGGTTTCACGGCCTGCATACTTCCTCATAAGATAGTGATCGGCGGTCTGTCCGGTGTCGGTACCCTTGTGTATTTCGCCACTGACGGTATGATACCCGTGGCCGTCACGAGCTACGTCTGCAACCTTCTGCTGTTAGCGTGCGCCTACAGGATTGTCGGCAAGAAATTCGTATTGCGCACCATCTTCGGGGTCACTGTTGTTGCCTTAGGCATCGGCTGCACGGAGAATTTCTTCATGTCCATCGGCCATCCGTTGATTCCGGACCGCGTGGTCAGCGTCGTGTTGGGAGGCATCTGCTGCGGCATCGGAATCGGTACGGCATTCATTCACAACGGATCGTCCGGGGGCACGGACATCGTGGCGGCAATGGTATCCAAGGTCAGCAACGTCAGCATAGGACGAACCATGATATACATGGACTTCTGCATTATCTGCTGCTCGATGTTCCTGCCGTTCGAAGGCACGTTCGAACAGCGCGTGGAGGCCCGGATCCCCACCATAGTGTATGGCGTCATGGTCACTTTCATAGCCAGCTACGTCACCGACCAGATCATCAACGGCAACCGCAAAGCAACGCAGTTCATGATATTCTCGCCTAAATGGAAGGAAATAGCTGACGAGATCCTTGTCGACGCCCACCGCGGCGTAACGGTGATAGACGGCCAGGGATGGTACACGAAACACGACCAGAAAATCCTCATAGTATATTGCCGCAAGATTGAGTCCGTGACCATCTTCCGCATCGTGAAGCGCATCGACGAGGATGCGTTCGTTACGCAGGGTGCGGTCAACGGCGTTTACGGCAAAGGCTTCGACCACGTCAAGATCAAGATGAAGATGAAGCCCTCGGCTCCGAAAGTACCCGCCTCGGGCGACGCCTCGGCCCAATCCCCCACTCACCGCATCCGCCGCTCCTCCGCCGAAGAATAACTCTCACTGTTTCATAATCGAAGCAGCCGATATACTGATAATGGGACTGGGAGATACTTTATGCTTCCGGCAACGAGAGCAAGTATTCAGGAGCAAAATCCGCTCCGTTTTCCCATTCTATGGTATTAAACCTCACTGTGAACCGCTTGAAGAAATTTAAATCTTTGAGCGGTTCAAACACTTTTCCCTTTAACGAAGTACGAAGGTCCACCACTTTCGTCACTTCATTGTTAAACCATAACCGAACGCGGAATCCGTCCACATACTCGGCTTTCACTACTTCTGTAAACATATCCGTATCTTATTTTAGTGGTTCTATCTTTTTCAAAGGGTCACCCTTTTGAGCTTTCTCCCAATTATCCATCAGTTCTTCCTTGTGCTGGTCAAGCCATTCCAGAATCATCTTCAGTGCACGGCCGGGCATTTCGCCTCTTACCACTCCGTCTTTAAGAGCTTTATACTCATTGTACCACGCATGGAAATGTGCAGGCGCATGGTCGGTGAAGTTCATCAGAATGATGATACCATAAAAAGTACTGATTTGCGGCATAACGGTTTGCTTTATGATTGGTAAACGCAAAAAATAGCATAAATCTTCGAAATTAAACAATTAATTCCTGAAAGATTTATGACAAAAATCAAGGCTTAAAATATCGATTGCTCGCTGTTCATTGGCAGCCATTCGATGTCGGGGTCGCGCTTCCACCAGGTCAGCTGCTTCTTGGCGTAGACACGGGTGTTCTTCTTGATACGCTCTATGGCTGTGTGACGGTCCATCGTGCCGTCGAACATGGCGAACATCTCCTTCAGGCCGACGGTGTTGAGCGAGTTAAGATGCCGCAAGTGATATACGCGCCGCGCTTCCTCCTCCAGCCCGGCTTCGATCATGGCGTCCACGCGCCGGTTGATGCGGTCGAACAGTTGCTCGCGGGGCATCGTCAGACAATATTTACGCACCTCGAACTCGCGCTCTTTCCTCTGTCCGGTACGGAGCGACGTGTAGCTTTGCCCCGAGGCACGGATTATCTCCACGGCGTGAAACACCCGCTTCATGTTCTTGCGGTCCACCTCATTGTAATATTCCGGGTCAAGGCGCGCCAACTCACCCAGCAGCCATTCGTCTCCCCTCTCGTCATGTTCGGCCTTGAGCCCCAGACGTATGTCGTCCGGCACCGTCGGCAGTTCGTCGATGCCGTGACAGAAGGCGTCGACATACATCATCGAGCCTCCGCACACCACCACCGAGCCTCGTTCCTCTATCAGCCTGCGGGCTATGGCAAGGGCGTCCTGCTCGAACTTCGCCGCGCTGTAATATTCATCCAACGGCAAGAAGTCGATGAGGTGATGTCTCACGGCCGCGCGCTCCTCGTCGGTAGGCATTGCCGTTACTATCGGTATGCCGGTGTATATCTGGCGACTGTCGGCGCTGATTATTTCGGTGCCGAGCTGACGGGCCAGGCGTACGGCAAGGGCCGACTTGCCCGAGGCAGTCGGCCCTGTTATGACGTATGCGGTTCCTTTCACGCTTTCTCGGCCACGATCTTGCAGATGTTCACTATCACGTCCACGGCATTCTCCATGGACTGGATCGGCACGTACTCGAAGCGGCCGTGGAAGTTCTCGCCGCCGGCGAAGATGTTGGGACACGGCAGACCCTTGAACGAGAGCTGCGCGCCGTCCGTACCGCCACGTATGGGCTGCACCTTGGGCGTGACACCGGCCTCAAGCATGGCCTCCTTCACATAGTCGATGATGTTCATCACCGGCTCGATCTTCTCGCGCATGTTGTAGTACTGGTCCTTGATCTCGACCGTGCAGCAACCGGGATACTCGGTGTTGGTCTTGCGCACCAGGTGCTCTATCTCGCGCTTGCGGCTCTCGAAGCGGTTGCGGTCGTGGTCGCGGATTATGTATGTCAGCGTGGTCTGCTCCACATTGCCCTCGATGCCGACCAAGTGATAGAAACCTTCGTAGCCTTCGGTGTGCTCGGGCGTCTCCCAGCGAGGCAGCATCTGGAGGAAGTTGCCGGCCACGCGGATAGAGTTCACCATCTTGTGCTTGGCGTATCCGGGATGCACGTTGCGACCCTTGATAGTCACCTTGGCCTGCGCGGCGTTGAAGTTCTCGAACTCCAGCTCGCCCACTGCGCCGCCGTCCATGGTGTAGGCGAAATCGCAGCCGAATTTCTGAACGTCGAACTTATGCGCGCCAAGTCCGATTTCCTCGTCGGGATTGAAGCCCACGCGGATCTTGCCGTGCTTCACTTCGGGATGCTGCTGCAGCCATGCCACGGCAGTCAGTATCTCGGCAATTCCCGCCTTGTCGTCGGCGCCGAGCAGCGTGGTGCCGTCAGTCACTATAATATCCTGGCCCACATAATTCTTAAGTTCGGGGAACTCGACGGGATCCAGATTGTATTCTTCGTTCAGCTTGATGACGCCGCCGTCATAATCCTTGACGATGCGGGGCTTAACATGCTTGCCCGACATGTCGGGGCTGGTGTCCATGTGAGCTATGAAACCTATTGTCGGTATTTGCCTGTCGGTATTTGCCGGCAGCGTGGCCATCAGATAGCCGTTGTCGTCCAGGTCCACGTCTTGCAGACCCATGCCTTCAAGCACCGTCTTCAGGTACCCGGCAAATTCCATCTGACCCGGCGACGACGGCGTCATATCCGTCAGCTCGTCGCTCTGGGTGTCGTACTTCACGAAATCTAAAAATCTTTCTGTTACTGTCATGGCTATCTAATTTGCGTTCTGTTTTGCCACAGCAAGCCGTCATGCGCGGCCATACTTCTGTTTTTGTTGCACAAAATTACCTATTTATCGTCGCATTAACATATACTTAACAATTATTAACACCATTATCGACGTTTAGCATATTTTTTGAATTAATGTTGCAAACATTTTTACGTCAAACCGCAACATTTTGTCAACACAGAAACGATAAACAAACGCAAGCAATTAGGATAAACGTAAACAACAAAAATAAAACAACAACATGAACAAAATATTGCTGTCCAATAAAACTCAGATAGGGCAATAAAGCATAGCTCGAACGCTGATTTTACGGTGTTCGAGTCTTCTTTTTCATTTTATAAGCCCCCTCA